>JABWAQ010000077.1 GCA_013360945.1 Candidatus Brocadia sp. | reverse complement strand
TTACTAAGGGGGATTTTGGAGTTCCCCCTTAGTAAAGGGGGTGAAGGGGGGTTGTAAAAAACTTGCAAAAAAAGAAAGATTTCACACAGTAATACTATAGGTAATAATCATAGGTGAATATGGCTGGATTGTCAAATGTTGTTTACACGTGGGTATTCAAGTCAGACTTGTAGAAGCGGTAGGTGTTTTTGCCATGTTCTTTGGATAGATACATAGCAATATCGGCCTTTTTGACCAGGTTTTCTGTGTCCTCCGCATCGAGTGGATAGAGGCTAATGCCTATGCTGATGGTGATGTGGATTTCGTGGCCTTCCAGTTGAAAGGGGCGACTTAATGCATCAATAATTTTATTAGCGACAATAGCGGTATTTAATGCATGAATAAGATCTGGGAGGACAATGGCAAATTCGTCGCCGCCCGTGCGGGCGACGGTATCGCCCTCACGTACACATTGTATTAGTTGCCCGGAGACGGTCCTGAGAAGCAAATCACCTATGTGGTGTCCCAGATCGTCATTGATGGTTTTGAAGTTATCCAGGTCCAGGACCATAACAGCCACCATCTTTTTTTCCCGTTTTGCATGAGCCATAGCCACATGGAGACGGTCTTGAAATAAATTGCGGTTGGGTAGGTCGGTGAGGGAATCATGGTAAGCCATGTGGGTAATAAGTGCCTCTGACTGTTTACGTGCTAGCGCGTTTCCTATGATCTCCGCCGTAATTCGAAGCAGATTAATGTTCTCCTCATGCCACGAACCTGTGGATAAGATATTATCAAAACCTATAAATCCCACCAATTCTTTTTCGGCGTACACTGGTAATATCAGCAATGATTTGATGCAATGCCTTTCCAAGAAGCCCTTTTCTGCCGCGGCCTCAGGCGGCATTTGTGAAACATCGGTAATGTGGATTACTTTGTCTTTACGTAAGGTTGTCATCCACCAAGGGAACATCGCAGTGGGGAGGTTTTGAAGATGTTGAATTTCCGGTATGATCCCTCTGTTGCGCCACTCATGGGTGTTAACTAAGATATTGCCGTTGTCACGGAGTTGAAAGAGATAGGCTCTGCTTGCCCCGCTCAACTGGCCAACATCAGTCAATGAATCGGAGACGGCGTTGTCAAAGTCTGAAAGGGTAACAAATCTTGTGGAGATATTGGCTATCGTCTTCTCAAAATCTATTCTGTGCTTGATCTCCTCCTCTGCCTGTTTGCGTGCGGTTATGTCGGTTAGAGAGACAAATACTCTATGCCATGTTTGCTCAAATCCCGGGGCAATGGACAATCTTACATTCACGCAGTTTCTTTTGCCACTGAGTGTGCGGGTGACAGCCTCTGCTTCAAACGAAGTTTGGCCTTCCGCCAGGGTAATAAGCGCCATCTTATATATGTCGAACGATTCCTTATCAAATGACTGGGCCAAACCATGCAGAAGATCCTCTTTGCTTTTGGCTTCGTACATCTTCACCGAGGCATTATTTACATCAATGATTCTCACAAGAGAGGCGCATTTATAGACATCTTCTGGATGATTATCAAAAAACGTCCTGAAATCTGTGACCCCTGATTCCCGTAAACCATCAATGTAGTCCTTGACCTTGGAAGAATCCTCTTCCCAAAGAGAAACCGGAGAATTCTCAAAGAGGTCGCGGTAACGAGCCTCGCTTGCATTCAGCGCCTTCTCGATCTGCTTTTGTTCGGCAATTTTTACTTGTAGCTCTTCGTTTGCCTTTTTAAGTGCGCGCGTCCGCTCTTCAACGCGTCTTTCTAATGATTCATTGAGTTCCTTCAGTTCTTTCTCTATTTGCTTGTGTTCGGTGATGTCAATCATAAATCCGCGCAAAATCTTCGGCCCTTTCTCATCCCGAACAACATTAACGATGTCACGTAACCATACAATTTTCCCCATTGCAGAGAGCATCCTGTATTCAAATTCGTAATTCTCAAACTGCATACTCTGCTTTGCACAATAATTGACTGCCCAATTGCGGTCTTCCGGATGGATGTGTTCGACCCAGAAATTGGCGGTATACCAGGTTTCCAGTGGATAGCCAAGAATCTCGACTGCCTGGGGGCCAAGATAGGTGAATTTCGATGTCCTGACGTCTGCTTCCCAGGGAATGAGTCGCACTTTTTCAGTCAATTGTCTGAAACGCTTTTCACTTTCTTGCAATGCCGCATCCACCTTCTTATGTTCAATACTTTCCTTTCTTAAGGTTTCGTTGGCTTGTGCCAATGCAGCAGTGCGCTCCGTGACCCGCAGTTCCAACTCAGCGTATGCCTGGCGCAGCGCCTCTTCCGCCTGCCTTCGCTTGATGAATTGGCCGATTTGGTCGCCGATAGAGGCCATTATTATGAGCAGGTCTTCGTCAGTCTGTTGTATTTCGTGGCTAAGAAACACAAAGACGCCAAGTACTTCGCTTTCAGCCATGACAGGGAAACCTAATCCCCCATGCAATCCCTCCTTAGCTGCGTAGTTTGCGCGATGGAAATTTGCATCATGAACGATGTCGGTAACCCAGATCGGTTTTCTGCTCGCATAAACCCTGCCCGGCAATCCGGCGTCGGGTGAAAAGACGGTCCGCCGGCTTAGCGACTCAAATTCTGGTACCTTTGCTGAAGGCTTATGCCAGTTTTCCAAGAAACGGAGTACGTTGGTTTTCCTATCCATGATCCAGAACTCACCAAGCGCCCATTCGAGGCTTTCACCTATGGCTTGAAGGATTTTTGGGATGGCTTCTTGAAGCGTGGTGGACGCTGACAATACACGCATTGCAGCATGCACTCCGTAACATCGCTCAAACCGTTTACGCTCAGTGATATTTTTGGCAGGTTTTATCATACATCTTATGCAGTTTGGCCCTCTTTAAGCCCTTTCACGGTTACCCGCAGAAAGTGGAGCGATTTTTATGAATTCCTTTCGCAATATCACCACAATGAGTTCCCGGTCTGTGGATTGTCATCTATGATCAGAAACCTTATAATTCAGTTCTATTGTCGGGTTTGTTTATTCTAAAGCTGTAAGTAAGATGAAAATGTTCGTACGTTTGAATTTATGAAAAAATACCCATGGAACAAATTTCAGAGCAAACCCATGAAATATTAACAGGTATCTGGTAGTATCGGTATCATGAAACAAAACTTTAAATAAATATTCAAAAATTTTATATGGAGGTTATCTATAACACAAGAGAGAAAAAAGTCAACAGTTGTCCTTTTTTTGTAAGCTTGACAATATATGATAAGGATGTAAAATAGTTTTTAAAATTTGTTTGTATAAAACGGCATTTTAAACAAAGAAAAAATAAAAAATGAAGATCTTGTTGTGTTCCATGCCCGACACCGTTCCCCAGTTCTCTGCAAAGACGTGGAGGGCGCCAAATCTGGCCATCTCTTCAATTGCAGGAAATATTCAGCCACACCATGAAGTGGTTCTGGCCGATCTGGTACTTAAAAGGGAAACCTTGCCCTCTTCGATAAAAAAGACTATTGAGGACTATCAGCCCGACGTGGTGGGGCTGAGCGCCATGACTTTTCAATTTGATACGGCGCGGAAGATTGCAGCATTTATTAAAAGGTTGCATAAGGAGATCAAGGTTGCCATCGGCGGTTACCATGCCACCCTTATGTATGAAGAAATTGCATCTTCGGACGACGGCAAGCCCTTTGATTATATCATCCGTGGAGAGGGTGAAAAAACCTTCAGTGATGTGCTGGATGCCATTGAAGGAAAACGAAAATGGGAAGAAGTCCCCGGCCTGTCCTATCGGAGTAACGGTGTTTTTTTTCATAATTCACCCAGACCATTAGAAAATCTGGATGCCTTGCAACTTCCGCGTCGGGATGGACGCATCTGGAATGATTACCTCTTTTCTGGAAAAAGACTGGATATGGTCGAGACTTCCCGCGGCTGCACGATGACGTGCAATTTCTGCAGCATGAACCACATGTATGGGCGTACGTTCAGGACATACAGCTTTGAAAGGGTTATGCAAGACCTTGCGAATTCCAAAAAATTTGGGGCGAAATACATTACCTTTGCAGATGACAATATCACTTTAAATGTAAAAAGATTGGAATCCTTATGCGATGCAATTGTGGCAGCAGGACATAATGACCTGCGTTATATCGTGCAGGCGAGTACGGCAGGTATAGCATCTTCACCAGCATTAGCCAAAAAAATGGCCCGTGCGGGGATTCAGATTGTATTCCTGGGGATTGAGAACGTATCTGAACACAACCTTAAGATAATGAATAAAGGAAACGTCTTAGAAAAGGCAAAGAGGGCAATTGAATACCTGCATAATAACAATATCCTGATTGTAGGCGGTATGATTATTGGCCATGCAGAGGATAGGGAAGAAGATATCGCCCGGAATTATGAATTCTTTGACAATGCAGATATCGATTTTTATGGCGAGCAGATTATTACTCCCTACCCCAAGACAGGCATGCGTGATATTTTAATCAAAGAAGGCCTCGTTACGAACGTCTTTGATTACCGCAAGTACAATGGGTTTTGGGCAAATGTCAGGACAAAGTACCTTTCGTCGGAAGATTTGCAATTCCTCCGTTGGAAATATAAACGGAAATACTCCACGTTTTTTAAAACAACGCCGGTGTTTAAAGCCAATTTTGCTATGGTCAACCTTTTGCGGGTGCTCATTTTAAGACCGTATTATCGTATAAAAAATTTTATTACCTCCATCGGGAAGACAGAACGTGAAATATTCGAAAAAGAAATGAAGAAATTTGCCGAGCTGAATGATTTTTTTGATCATGATATTTAATAATCTCAGGCAAACCTTCCACTCCCTCTCATCCCACAGCAGTATCAACACCAACGGCTACTCCGGCATCTTCACCGATAACAACACCAACACCAACACCAACTTCAACGAGCAGCTTCTATATGAGCAAGGAGACGGCGTATTTAAACGGTGACACAATCGTTGTGACCGTGGTAGATGCCGATAGAAACACAAGTTTATTAATCACAAACATTTGTATCAATCTTCTGTGCCAGATACCGGAAGTCATCCTCTTGTCGTTTTTTGATTTCGGTTGCAATGGTTATTATATCTTTGGTGCATTCATCTACTGCCGGGTACGCCAGTTCAAGTGTCACTTTTTTGTTTCCGAAGGTAGAAATTCATTCCTATGAGTAAAAACATACAAGGATTAAATTTCCTTGAATGACTTGAAAATAGTGATAAAATGAAGAAATTACCGATAAATAGCTGCATGAGCAAAAACAAAGCAGGTAAAACTGATTTTTGTTGAGTTTTTATAAAAAAACAAAACTGTTACAAAACAACTTAAAACAGATAAAAAAGATTCTATGAACATACTCTTGATGTCCATGCCCGATTGTGCCCCTCACTTTAATGCAAAGCGGTGGAAGGCGCCCAACCTTGCCATCTCATCTATTGCGGGCAATATTGAGGGCCATAACGTTTATATAGCCGATCTTGTCTTACGGAGGGAGCATATCGCTGAAACCGTCAGGGAATTGATCATGAAATACCAACCTGATATTGTCGGATTAACGGCTATGAGCTTCCAATTTGCCACAGCCAGGAGAATAGCCAGCCTGATAAAAAGTCTTAATAAGGACGTAAAAATCGTTCTCGGTGGTTACCATGCCACGCTTATGTATGATGAGATATGCAAGAGTGAAGAGTCGGAACCTTTCGACTTCCTTGTTCGTGGTGAAGGGGATTTGTGTTTTCAAGAATTGATCGAGGCCATAGATGGCAAGAGGACCATTGAAAGTGTTCCGGGTGTTTCATTCAGGAATGACGGCGGTTCACTTATTAGAGAAGGGGGACGGTTCACCCATAATCCGGCGCGTCCATTGGAAGATTTGGCAAAGATAAAAATTCCCGATCGTTCCAGACGGATATGGAAGGGGTATCGGTACTACGGTTTTACCCTCGATATCGTAGAATCCTCACGAGGATGCGTCATGCCTTGCAATTTTTGCAGTATGGACAAGATGTACGGGAAGACCTTCCGGAGGTTTAGCATTGAAAGAATACTCGCCGATATCGCCAGTGCCAAACAGCATGGTGCAAATTTTATTGTTTTTTCGGATGATAACTTTACGTTAGACGTCAAAAGGTTCGAGACCCTTTGCGATGCTATTGTTGATGCAGGGCATAACGATGTCCGCTACATCATCCAGGCCAGCAGTACCGGGATTGCTTCTTCTGAGACCCTGGTGGAAAAAATGGCCAGGGCGGGTTTCCGGATCGTATTCCTCGGCATCGAGAACGTCTCTGAAGAAAATTTGCGGCTCATGAAGAAGGGAAACATCATTGAAAAGACAAAACTCGCTGTTAAGCGATTACATGAACATGATATTATGATTGTCGGCGGTATGATCATTGGGAGCCCAAATGACAAGGAAGAGGACATTGCCAGGAATTATGAATTTTTTGTAGATTTGCAAATAGACTTCTTTGCAGACCAGATATTGACGCCCTATCCCAAGACAGGCATGCGTGACGAATTGCTGAATGCGGGGCTTGTGATAAATAAATATGACTATAGCCGTTATAACTGCTTTTGGGCGAATGTCAAAACACATTATTTGGAGCCGGAAGCCATCCAGTTTTTCAGATGGAAATATAACAAAAAATACGCCAATTACATTTGTACCACCCCGGCCTTTATCAAAAATTATCCTCTTGCCTATTATTACCGGCAGTATTTCAGGAGACCTTTCCTGAGGCTTAAAAACAGGTTGTCCGGCAATAACCCGGGTGAAATGGAATTGTACAAACGGGATATGGCAATAGCGGAGGCAATGAACAAATTCTTTTAAGTATTTTTGTTGTAATATTCCATTACTTTGCTATAGTTATTTTTGAGCAAAAAACGTATGGCTAAAGAGGATAAAGACGGGGGTAATTTTATCGGTTTTTAATCCCGTGGACGGGACGTTGCAGTCTATGAAGATGTTGCCGGTTTAAAAATTGGTTTTACGTCCTGAATTTTTCAGGATACCTTGAAATTGTAGTTTGTGTAAAAATTTTAAGAGGTTATTCTATGCCCACGGTATCGGTAGTTAAATGCGATGATTACGAATTAGAAAAGATCTACCACGCCATTCACAGGTCTTTGAGCTTGCTGAACGGCGTTGATAAGCTGGTTAGGCCAGGCAAGAAGGTGCTTTTAAAGATCAATCTCCTCTCCTCTTCACAACCTCCGGAAAGGGCCGTTAACACGCATCCGGCAGTGGTCAGGACGCTGGTTAACATATTTCAGAAGGACTTTGGATGTGAGGTCTATATTGGAGACTCCTCAGGCAGCGTAAAGAATAGTTCCACGTTTAACGCCTTTCGGGTTACCCGTATTAACGAGATCGCAGAGGACACAGGCGCAAAGATTGTCAACTTTGATAAGGATGAGTATATTGATGTTCATAATAAGGATTATGAAATTTTAGATAAATTTCGCATTGCCAGGACACTGCGAACGGTCGACTTTATAGTCTCGGTACCTAAACTGAAAACACATGGTTTAACGCAATACACAGGCGCCATAAAGAATATGCTGGGCATCATTCCCGGGAATGGTAAAAAAAACGTCCATTTAATTGCTCCAAAACCCACGGTGTTTGCAAAGGCGCTGGTAGACATCTATCAAATGGTGCATCCGCATCTCATTATCATGGATGCTATTGTAGGTATGGAGGGAAACGGTCCCAATGCCGGCCAACCGAAAAAGGTCGGATTGATCCTTGCCAGCCGTGACAGTGTGGCGTTAGATGCCGTAGCCAGTAATATTATTGGATTTGAGCCTATAGCCATACCGACTATCCGGTTTGCGCATCAGCGTGGTTTGGGTATTGGTGAGTTAGATACTATCAACGTAGTTGGTGAAACTATCAGCGATGTGTCCGTCCCTGATTTTCAAAAACCTTCCAGCGGTGCCCAGGATTTTGCTGGAAAATATCTGCCGGATTTTTTGCTGACTCTGATGTTTGACAGCACATGTTCCACATTTTCCACGGTAAACCATCTGAATTGTACACGGTGTTATGAATGTGTAAGGAATTGTCCTGCCGGCGCTATGTCAAAGGAAGACGGCAAGGTGATTGTTGACAAAAAGAAATGTATCGGGTGTTTTTGTTGCGATGAAGTGTGCGATTTTAATGCGATTGAAATGAAGCGTTCACTGCTGGGAAGGACACTCCTGGGCATGGCAAAGGCCCTGGGGGTGGAGAAGGTTGAATAAATTGTGTTATACAAGCCATTTCCACCCGTAATTCAGCTAGACAAGTAACATTTCAAGATATTCAAACATGGAACTGCAGTGGACAAAGATATTTCTTCCTGAAATTAAGGAACTCATCGAAACCAGGGATTTCAAGGGACTGCGGGACTTCCTCCGGGGGCGCCATCCGGCTGACATTGTAGATATCCTCAGAGAACTCGGTCCTACGGAGCGCGTGATGGGTTTCAGATTGCTCGATAAAAATAAGATATCCGAGGTCTTTGTCCTGTTTGAACCTGTAGAACAGGAAAAACTTCTCAAGCACTTTACTGAACAGCATGCAAAAGAAATTTTAGTGCAAATGCAGCCGGATGACCGGACGCAACTCTTCGATGAATTACCGGCCCATGTTGTCGAAAAACTCCTGAAACTGCTTCCGCCCCTGGAACGCAGGGAAGCCAACGAACTTCTGAACTATCCCCACAACTCTGCCGGCCGCATAATGACTCCGGAATACGTAGACCTCCAGATGGAAATGACAGTGGCTGCTGCGCTGGAACATATCCGTAAAACCGGGCCAAACAGGGAAACTATTTATATCTGCTATATTGTCGATGAGACCAAAAAGCTCCGCGGCGTTGCCTCTCTGAAAAACATTATCCTCGCCAATCCCGATCAGCTTATCAAGGACATCATGAATGAAAATGTTTTTTATGTTCATACCACAGATGGCAGGGAAAAGGCGGTTCAGGTGGTTCAAAAATATGATATCCTGGCCGTCCCCGTAGTGGACAATGAGGACAGACTGGTAGGCATTGTCACCGTTGATGATGTTTTGGATGTTGTACAGGAAGAAGTAACCGAAGATTTTCAGAAAATGGCGGGTATACAAACTACTGAAGAAGAATACTTTCGTATCGGATTTTCCAAACGAGTCATCAACCGTATTTCATGGCTGGTTATTCTGGTAATTGCTGCAACCATATCGCAAACCATACTGAAAAGCTATTCCGGAGTCCTGAGCTCGGTAATCGCCCTTGCTTATTTTATCCCCATGCTTACGGGATCTGGTGGCAACACGGGGTCGCAGTCATCTACTTTAATTATCCGGGCGCTGGCTACCGGGGAGGTGAAATTCAGAGAATGGTGGAGGATTTTACTCCGGGAATTTAAGGTCGGCGTTTCTCTGGGGTTTATCATGGGTTTGATTGCCTTTGCCATTGCAGCTCTATCACTGGGGCAGATAACGCTTGCTTTCGTGGTGGGTGTTTCTTTGTGTATTGTAGTTAGTGTTGGAAATATTGTTGGCGTAGCTATTCCTTTATTCTTTAGATTTATTAAACTGGATCCCGCCTTCGTATCTGCTCCACTCATTGCGACGCTGTTAGACGCTACAGGACTGATTATTTACTTTGAGATCGCAAGCCGAATACTCTCCTCAACCGCTTCATAAGATTGAATAATCCTGGTAAGTTTGAAATCATCAAATGCCATATTCAGTATAAGGTTGCTGTTACTGATGCCTGGGGCGTGGGTATATTAACTTGACATTTTTTTGTTGGGATGGTATCCTGTAGGCGATTTTCTTCAAGATGGATCTATGCAACATTCAATCACATGGAAAGGAGTTGCCGTTTGAGTAACCATGATAAATTATCCAGGGGAAATTCCATTCTGTTTGGTCTTGCATTTGACAATAAAGACGATCATAAAAGGATCACGACGGGGGAAAATTTTTACATATGGGGAGGTTCTGCGGAAACCCATGAAAACCTCGTTGAGGACGTATTGAAGTTTAATGTTGTTATAAAGAAATACGGCAAGAAATTGGACGAACTTTCTGAAACGGAATTTTATACTATTGCAAAAGAGCTTTGCGCAGAGAGCGAAAAGACATATTGGTTTTCTCACGCTTGATTTATCGAAAAAAATTATGAAAAAAATCCTTTTTATTATACTTTTAAATCTTCTGTATGCTGCTCATAGTTATGGTGTGGATAGCTTCAGTGACTTTGATGTGCATTATCAACTGGGAAATGAATATAATAAGCGCGGCATGATTGAAGATGCGATTGTAGAATACAAAAAGGCTATTGGAATAAATGGCCACTCCGCAAAGGCGTATAATAATTTAGGCGTTGCCTACAGCAAGAAGAAGATGTTCGACGAAGAGATTTCTTCATATAAAAAGGCGATTGAGGCGGATCATAATTATGCAGAAGCGTACTTTAATCTCGGTATTGCATCAGGTGCAAAGGGAATGGTGGATGACGAAATCAAGGCGTATCAAAAAGTCATTGAACTTGATTCTGTGAATTGCGAAGCACTCTATAATCTGGGGCATGCCTATCGTGAAAAGGAAATGTACGACGAATCGATCGCTGTATATAAAAAAGCAATCGAAATTGACCCTGGGTATATTGATGCATATTTCAATTTAGGAGTTTCATATGGCAAAAAAGGTTTATTGGATGAAGAGATTTTGCAATATAAAAAAGTGTTGGATTTGAATCCTAATAGCGCCGAGGCCCATTTTAATTTAGGGATAGCGTATGGGGAAAAAAAGATGTATGAAAACCAAATCAATGAATACAAAAAGGCCATTGCTATTAATCCGAAGTATGCAAAGGCATATAAAAACCTGGAGTCAATATATCGCGAAAAAGGAATGAAAGAAGATGCTGACAGAGAATTGTCCAAATATAACGATTTGGTAAAACATTGAAAATGGTTATCCTGAAAGAGCATTCAACGTGCTCTTTTTTGTTAAGTTTTTACAATACTACCTATTACGTAATAAGCAAGGAGGAAAAATAACATGATAGAAAAGTTGGATCAAATAATTACAGAAAAATCTGAAAAGGTTATGACTAATGAAAAGGTAGAGGGATTTATAAATAATGTGGGAGGGGTGCTTTGCTTTGTTGGGGCAGTTGTGTTTGGTATTATGTTTATCGTGTGTGGTGCCAGTCTGATGAAGACGGGCAAAAACTATGTGGTAAAGCCATCCGAAGAAAAGGAAGAAGCAGAAACATCGTCTGAGTCCACAACGGCAGAAGAAACGGCGGCAACGGAACAAAGTGCAGAATAGTCACAATAAAAAAAATATTCCATATATTCGTTATTCTTATTTAAGGGCGAAGAATTCGTGATCAGAAAAGTAGTTTCACTAACATGCGTTTTCAGTGTGATGCTGTGTTTATATATTTTAAAACCGGTTCATGCCATTTATTTGAAACTGACCACAGAACAAATACAGGAAGCCATCGAATACGGCCAGAAAAACAAAAATATGGATATGGCTGCCTTTTCAAGACCTTGGACAATTTCCAAGGAAAAAGGTAAGGGGTCTGCTACATTGTTTACGCCGTATCACAATATTGCCTATAAGGCAAGAAAATCGGCTGTAGAGCGGAGAGAATTTACCAACAAGGATGTACAGCAGGCACTGGAAATTGGAGATACCCTCACCTTCTCAGTGACAGTATATGGTGATGATTATAATTTTTCAAAGTATTATTCAGCCAAACTTTATTATAAAGATGAGGTAGTACAACCTGAGTATGAGTTTGCACCCGAGTTAGCTGATGCCAGCGAATTTTGGCCATATCCCCCTTACCATTCTGCGCGCTTAGTCTTTAAATTTCCCACACAAGATATTGATCTGGACGCGCTTATTACCTTGGCAGTTATCGCCCCGGGAGGGGAAGAAACTCCATTTGATTTTGATCTATCAAAGATGAAATAGATCCTTCATCCAAACCCCATGCGAAACAAAAAAAGGAATGATTCATGAGGAAACATGTTATTTTCACTATTTTAGTTTTTGGCTTCTCTTCATTATTCGCAGGATGCGTTGGACTTTCTAAAAAAACATCCAGGGCGCAAGAAGAACATTTAGCTTTGATTGATCAAAAGATACAGGAACTTGAACAAGGGATATCGAATCTAAACAGCTCTGCCCAAAACCTCGGAAAACGTATTGAAGAACTCTCACAAAGCGCTGTTGATACGGACGCAAATTACTCGAAGATCCGGAACACGCTGGATGGATTAAGTTCTCAGGTTGAGCTGAAGGATAGCGCCTTTGAAACCATCCTCGCCGAGGCACAAAAAAACATCAGTGATCTTGAAAGAAAATTGGCTGAAATTGAAAAGGCAAAAACCGATTTACAAAACCAGCTCTTAAGCCTCCAGACGCAGAGGCCACGCCTTGCGGGTTCTAAGATTGAGCAACACGTTGAAACTATGAAAGAGGAGGCGAAGGAGATGGTTGAGCAGGGGCACGAGATGATCAAGGAGGTGACGGGTGAAAAAAAATCCGAAGAAGATAAAGAGATAGAAGCGATAGCTGCAAATCAGGAAAAGGAAGCATTACAGAAGTTGTTGGATGAAGCCTTAATATTGTATAGAGAAGGAAGCTATGAAGACGCTATCGGCAAATGGGAGGAAGTGCTCGTTATCGACCCCGGAAATCTCGAGGCAAAATTTAATATCGAAATTGCCAGGGAAAAGATTAAATCCATTTCAGAAAAATAGGTAATCGCATTAAACTCGTTCCCCCGATAAGGCCTATCCGTAACACACTCACGTATACAGCAGCATCGCCCTATTACAACGCGTTATAAGCACATCTGCATCATCCATAAATTTTTCTGAGGGGTCTGGAAGGTATTCCGTCTATTGCTGGACTGAGATAACGGGACTCTCCAATTTCATGAAACAAAATCAATCGTTAATAATTTCCCCTTTGCCTATTCCCACTTATCTTCGATTCTTTTATCCTCGGCAAAGTCGGGGAGATACTCCTCTATTCTTAAATCTATCTCCCTGATAAGCGTGGACACAAACTTCTTGCTTTTTCCGGAAAGAAATTGTATACATAGATTTCCCGAAATGGAGAGCCAATCCTGCCCGCCCTTTGAATCATCCTGGTAGGATTCCAGTGTAAATCGTAATTAATGAGATACCTTTTGAAGGTTCATTCCCTCTGAAAGGACATCGGTACTCATAAGAATATTGATCTTCCCGTTCATAAAGTCGTTTACAATTTCTGTACGTTGAGTAGCAGAAGTTATCCTTCCGGAAATCTTTTCCATACGTATTTTGGAAAATAAGGGATCTTCGGATATCTTCTCGTAAATGTAATCCAAAGTATCTGCATAATAAGTAAAAATAGCCACCTGTCTTTTTGCGCCTAGTTCGAGTAATCTTTTTTTCAACTCTTTCAATTTCACATCAGCCTCCGCATTAATTGCTTCTACCTTTTTGCCCATCTCTTTAAAAAGAGTTATGTCCCGCTCTATATCCATGGAAAATCTTTCTTTTCGGTAATGGCCAATGTTTATATAATAAGTAACATTGTTAAGTAGACTATTTTAGGAAAAACGATTTAATATTCTTGGGGCGTTTTTGCAGGGAACGTAAAGCCCCAAGGACAGAAGACTGAAGCTCAGATTTATTGTTCATGGGTTTGGCGTCCAGCCGCTTGGTTTTTGCGAAATTCCAAACTTCTTCGTCGGGGTTGAGTTCCGGGGAATACCCTGGCAAATAGTGAAGCGACAACCAGGAAGCATTGCCGGCAGCAAATTGTTTAACTGCTTTGGCTCTGTGAGCAGGTGCACCATCGACAACAAAGAAAAGCTTGTGTTTTTCAAAGTGTCTACGCAAAGACTTCATGAATCGAATCAAGGTGGAGGCATTAAAATTCCCCTGAGAGAGTTGGAAAAGGAAGTGTCCTTGTGGGCTGACCGCCGATGTAACGCCAACATGAACACCGCGCTTTCCAGAAACTCGGACAATCGGCTTGATGTCTGGAAACGTCCAGGTCTTGCCGATATGAGGAATCAATACAAACAAAGCCTCGTCTCCATAAAGGACCAAACCATGGCATTCGGTAGCGGATCGCTCTATCCGGGGCAAAAGGTGTATCTTCCATCGAGCCACTGCTTTGTGGTCTTGTTCCAGTGCCCGTCGCTCCGGTGTTTTCCGCACCAATCCCAGCCGAGCCAGGAACCGTGGCATATGTTTAGGATGGAGCTTAACCCCAAATTCCCTTTTGATCAGAACCCGCACGCGGGGGCCTGTCCAGAGGTCAGATTCGAATCCAAAATCCATCGCGGGTTTCAGAAGAAGGGCAATCAGCTTCATAATCTCCTGTTGTTTCAACTTGGGACGCGCTCCTGGCGCTTTTGTAGATTTCAAGACGGCCAAACCTCCCAGCCGATATTTCCGTACCCATCCGAAAACAGTGGAACGGTTCAACCTCATCCCAGAAGCAATGGCTTCGACCCGGATGCCTTGGTCGACCAGCCTCATGGCAATCATACGCATCTCCTCCAGCGTCTCGTGACCGATGGAATAACCCTTCTTTCGAAATTTGTCCATACATTAAGCATAGCATGTTGGGAGAGCATAGTCTACTTAATAATGTTACCTACTATACGTATTGTCCCTGTCAAGAATAAGCCTGGTCAGTTTAAGCTTGTGTCTGCCTTCCTCAATACGTTCAAATACATCGTAATTGTTTTGTGCTATGTAAATTCACCGATTATTTTGAGGGCATCCTCGGTGTCTAACTTGGGTACTTTCAACAGTTGAAGATTTTCCTGCACATGTTTAACGGTCTTCATACCCACCAGAGAAGTTGTTATCCCACGAAGCGAACGAATAACCTGGATAGCGCGACGGGCGGCACTCGTGTCAAGATTATCAAGTGCATGAAAGGAAAACAGTTTGCTGTCCTTGAGCGCATGGGTTTGTAATAGGGTTGCACTGGACATAACATGAATACCCATCCCTTCGGCGGCTTCAAGGAGTGTAACCCATTTGCCATGGAGTTCCTGATTCTGCATTGTCGCAGCCTCCGGCATGTAAATGTTTATGGGTAGTTGAATGACACGGAAATGGTGCTGTGATCCGACGGTGACCGCCTCAGCCGCCTGAATCACACGCTTGAGAGAGAGCCTGTTTGAGTCGTAGGCATCTAAACGGTATCCATCCCAGGTTGCTGTGCCGTACATGCGGATACGCCCAGCCCGTACCAATTCTTCTAAAACCTCGAACGACCTGGAAAGCCTGTGGTAAAACTCGTTTGCCGACAGTTCTGATAGCTGTATTTCAGGATTATGGATGTAGTATATGTCTATGTATTCCAGACCCAGATTTTTGAGACTCATCAGAACGCATTCATGGATAAATTCAGGCTTTAGGGAGTGGCATCCCTGAATAACGTCTTCCTCGTTGAGAATGCCTTTCTCTGAGAAATGAGTCTGAAAAAATTCTGAAGGCTTTTCTCCGGCGTCAGCATCTCCTGGAATAAAGCCACCCTTGGTGGCCACGATAAGCTTCTTACGTATGTTTGAATGCTTTTGCATCAAATATCGTACGGCCCGACCCACAATCCGCTCGCTTTTCATTTCCCGGTAATTTATTGCAGTGTCAATAACATTGCATCCTTGTTCAACCGCCTCAATGATTGCGTCAAAGTAAAGTGCATCCGTCTTGCTATCCTCTTTTCCCAGGTAGGTGCCGATACCTATGGTGGATGCCTGGAGATTCAATTCGTTGGGTGAAATATGATATTGTTGCATAACAACCAAAAAACCTCGTTTCAAATTATATTATTTGGTTTAGTTCGGGTTAGTTAAAATCTTAAAGGAACTGCTCCTGCATTTTAAAAAGTACGCGCCTCTATGATTTGACTTAAAAGTCTTGTATCACCTGGCAATCTGGTTAATGATAAAAATATTTTTTATGAGATACTACATACAGGTTACACAAGGAATCTCAAAGCTGCGGTTGCAGGGCGACGAGCCTCGTCACTCTACATTCAATCTACACCAGAAGTTTTACTGCGTGCTACACTCCTTCTAATTCGGCTTTTAATGCCTCTGCGGACTGGATGCGATTGACGGGGTTTTCCTCCAGGAGTCCCAAAATAACCTTATTTAACTTGTCCGGAATCGCCTTGTTGGTTTCATTCGGCGGGAGAGGCGTTGCTTGCCATAATTTTCCCGTCATTACCTGATAAAAGATCAAACCAACGGAATACAGATCTGAGGCGGCGTTCATCGTGACTTTTTTTATTACGGATTTTTCCTCTTCACCGTTACGTAATAACCGGATCATCTGTTTTTGTTCTGGTGAGGCATATTCCTTGCTCATGCCACAGATAATTTCCCCTATTTTAATCGTGCATTCGAGGTCTATCAGCGCCATCATTCCTTTGGTGGGGTTTAGGATGAGATGACCGGGTTTGATATCGCAATGAATGTATCCTTTGGAATGCATGTGTTGTAACGGTAATGTGGCGTTGGAAAAATATTGAATAACGCGTTCGATTTCATGTTGATCTGGTAAACCTCTTTTCTTGTAATATTCAACGACATCTTCCCCCTCAAAGTGAGTCATAATGAGGTAATTTTGGATGAGCACCGACTTGCCTTCCTTGTACATGACAGCATTTCCTTCTGCATTTCGGACGGGGATTTGAGGATGTGAAAATAAGGGTAGGATTTTGTATTCTCGTGAATAATTATTGGCGGGTGAATATTTCATCCCCCACTGGTTCTCTTTAAACTCAGGGTTACAGAGAACGGCATAGTTTGCCCGGTGTCCGGGTGCGATCTTGAATTCCTTGAAGTGATATTTGTCGATAGAATACATATTTGACTCCTCATTATGTAAATTTACAACTGCCCCCGTTCTCCTCCTTCGCAAGGAGGGGACATAGGGAGGAGGTATTCCACCATGCATTATAATGTTACCGTGCAAAAACTTCTTTTTTAGGAAGTTTTTTAACCCCCTTCACCCCCTTTACTAAGGGGGAACTCCAAAATCCCCCTTAGTAAAGGGGGACTTAGGGGGTTGTTTCTTTAACTATGTGTTTTGGTTGCGGCAAAGCCGCGCTAGGTAATTACGTGTACATCAAATTATTTTCCCGTTATGTCCCTGAATGCGCCAAGTATTTTGATCGGTTTGTCGTTGTCGTCACGCACAAGAAAACACGTGCCTTCGGAAATGAATCGTTCGCCGTCTTTTTTCTTACGGTAAGAAATAAAGTCCCTCAATACATCCTCTTTTCCCAACGTTCCAAATAATTTTTTTCGATCAGAGGAATTTACGTATGTATCCTTTACCCGTGTTCCAATCACTTCTTCGGGTGAACTATAGCCAAGCATCTCCGCACATGCCTGATTGACCCATGTGAACACCCCGTCTTCGGCAGGTTCACAATGATATATGCCCTCTTTTAACGATTTCAACAACTGCCGGTGATAGAGTTCTGAATCCTGTAACTCTTCCTCCAGTCTTTTCCGTTCGGTAATATCCCTGAATATTCCATCGATACGGATGGGGTTCCCCTTTTCATCCGTGACCAGGTTGGACGTCCGTTCCATGTAAAATAATTCCCCGTTTTTTCTCTTGCATAAAGACGTAAAACTCTTCCATATCCCTTCTTTATTCAGCTTCTCAACAATTATTTTGCGGTCTTCCGGGTTTGCATAGATATCCTTTACCTTCATTCCCATTACTTCTTCTGCGGATTTATAGCCAAAGATCTCCGCCCCTGCCTGGTTTATACAGATAAATGTTCCATCCTCTGTCGGTTCAGATTGGTACACTCCTTCCTTTACCGAGTTAAACAATTCACGGTAACGCTTTTCGGATTCCGCTATCTCCCTTGTCTTCTGATCCAGGGATTTTGCCATGGCATTAAAGGAGTCTGCAAGTATTCCAATCTCATCTTCCCTTTTTATGTCTACCCTCTGCGTTAAATCTCCTGATGCAATCTTTTTTGTCACCTCAGTCAATTGAGTGATCGGTGTTGACGCCTTTTTGCCAATAAAGTACGCCACTATCACAATGGGTAATGCGATCGCTATCAGCACAAAACTTACAATGTAATTGAGATCGTAAGCAGCTCCATACCCTTCGTCCTTATCTATTTCCGCCATAACACCCCAATTAAATTCAGGCAACCAGCGCCATACACCCAATACCGTTATGCCTCTATAATCTGCATAACCCTTTGAGTCGAAACCATTCTTGCCCGCAACACACTGGTTAACACCGTTGGTTAATTCGCCTGTTTCCCGGTTCACCAGTCTCAGTTCCAACGCACACCTTTTTTTTATCAATCCCATATCTTTTAAATTCCGGGCAAACCGTGATTCCGTTATCATATATCCATCCTTGTTCACAAGGTACGTTTCGCCCGTCTCCCCCAACTTTAAACTCAACATGAGATTGTTCAGGGAGTTTACATCTACTCTGATAGCAACAACACCTGCTATAGCCCCGTACCTGTCTCTTAATGGCGTTGAAACAAACATGGTAGGCATGCCTGCTTCTTTTTCTCCAAATGCATTTTTCAGTGGGATTTCAGATGGAATAACGCCTGTTACAAAGGTTTTCCCTTTCATTGCCTGTTTAAAGTAATCCATCGGTGAAATATCATTTCCTAAGCCTTCTTCCGCGGTGGCGACTGTTACCAACCCTCTGTCATCACTTATAAATATGCTCTTATAACCGTACTTGTTCTTCACGTTCTCTAAGTATTGGACGATAGCCGGATAATCCACATCCTCTTTTGTGATCTTTGCACATTTGATCATAAAAGGGTTATCTGCAATTACACCGATATTATTTATCCTCTCATACATCCAATGAGTCACTAATTCTGCCTGTTTATGCCCAATGCCGTCAAGATTTCGTATTAATTCTTCTTGAATATCTGCCTGTACCCTTGGATAGGCAACAATCCTCAACAAAACAAATGGCAGTAACGTAAATGCAATGAGCAAGAAAATGAGCCGGTTTTTAATTGAAAGGTACATTTTTTTTCTCCCTTCATTGAATAAAATTTACGTAACTAGTATACCGACAGATTTATAGAGAGTAAATCAAAAATAATTTTCTGCTTGCTTTTTTATTGTAAATCGATAAATATAATGAAGTGCAATAAAGCTATAACCCAATGACCTCCTCTCTCCCCTATTGCAGGAAGGAGAGACACAGGGGGGAAAACATTTTTAAAAAGAAGTTTTTAAGTATTATGTATTATAAAGTTAAATGAAAATGTAAATCGCTGATTTCCGGAATGCGTAAAACCTTTTTCTTTAAAAAAATTCTTACAGGTATTTTGCTGATTTGGTTTTTTTTGTGCATATTACCAGGAGATTGTCTACTACTCGGATGCGCAGAAAAGAATTCGCTATATTGTACTGAAAAGGAATCGGTTATTGTAACTCATATTGATGCCGACTCTTCCATCCCACTGGATGTATCACACTGTTCAAATTGCTGTGCACTGTGTGCGCACAATATAGTCATGGGTTTATTACAAGACTCTTCACTATTTCTCTGTAGTCCCTCCAGCAGGGTTAAAACAATCCATTTCAATCATTCCAAGAGTATTATTCAAGCTGTTATCTACCATCCACCGCGTTTAACCGCGTAATCCGTTTTCTAAATTTTAACATCCCACAACGTCGTAATAGTTCGCTCCAAAAAGATGCAGCAGGAAGTAGGCAGTTGGCAAAAAGTGGCAATGTTTTAATTGCCAACTTCCTAGCCCGAACGGGACGGAACATGTAGCGCAACATTTATTTCGCTGTCCTGCGAACTGAGAAAAGAGCATGAAAATATATCATCCTCCCTTGTTCCCTCCCGTCAAAGGGGGGAAAGTTCTCTTGCCTCCCTGTGAGAGAAGATCAGGATGATGGGTATTTTCTGCCATTACCATACAATATTTGATTTATCGTGAAAGGTTTTGATATGTGTACGCATGTTACTTTTAATCACAATCTTCAAAGATGCAGATTTATTTTTCTGATTGTTATGGCTTGTCTCCTGATTTTTTTGCCGTACTTTTTAACAATAGCTTTTGGAGATGACTTCACAAATGGAGTAGGGGACAAGGATAATCAATTATTAAGCAAAAAGATTTCACTTGAGGAAGCCATTCGTATTGCCATTGAAAAAAATCCAGGATTGCAATCAACCAGGGATCAGGTAGATGCCGCTGTGGGTGCGTTAAGACAGTCAAAGTTGTACCCGAACCCCGTTCTGGAACTTTTGGCCGAAGAAATTCCTACGAACGAGGTTGGACTGAATCAGAGCCAAAACCTTGTCGCCGTAACTCAGCCCATCATCACAGGTGGTAAGAGGGGATTGGGAATCAAGGTCAGTGAAAAAGCAAAGGAAAAAGACGAGTTCGAACGTGATGCTGTTTTATTGAATGTCATGACTGACACGAAAAAGGCATTTTATAAGGTTATAGGGGACCAAGAAGGGTTAGCCATAGCCAGGGAAACAGAAAAAATTGCGAAAGGAATTTATGATAGTGAAAAGATTAGGTTTGAATCGGGTGAGGTAGCCGTCACGAACGTCCTCAGAGCGGAAGTGGAATTATCAAAGGCAAGAAACCTTGTTTTTGACGCAGAAGGCAATCTCCAAAATTCGTTAAAGGAATTGCAAACGGTGATGGGTATCCCGGAAGATGCCATCGCTGGTGTTACCGGAAGGCTCTTAACAAAACCTGTAACATTATCGCTAAATGAACTTGAACTGAAGATGAACAATAATCAACCAT
Organism: Candidatus Brocadia sp.; assembly: GCA_013360945.1. Classification (GTDB taxonomy): domain Bacteria; phylum Planctomycetota; class Brocadiia; order Brocadiales; family Brocadiaceae; genus Brocadia. The sequence goes on along the minus strand of JABWAQ010000077.1, from coordinate 2,694 downwards.
TTCTTAAGGCATCAAAGAAGAATATTGAAATAGCGGAAACACAGCTATTATTGGAAAAAAGGCAGGTTATACCCGACATTAATGTATCGGCAGGCTATAAAAGGCTCTCATCAGAAAACATAGACACCGTACAATTGGGCGTTGAGATACCTGCCCCCTTTTTTAATCGTAACCAGGGCAACATACAAAAGGGCAAGGCGCTTTCAAGGAAGGCCAAAAGCGAGAACCTGTCGGTTTACAATGATATGCTCTTTCAGTTAAGAAGAAATTTCAATTCATATAATGTGGAACTGAAGCGTGTTATCGAATATAAAGGCAGGATACTGCCAAAGGCAGAAGAATCCCTTACGTTAATTACAAGGGGATACAAAGAAGGTGAGTTCAATTATATAGACCTGCTGGATGCCCAGAGGACGTGGGCAGAAACGAGGATCTCCTACATAGAATCTTTAAAAAACTTAAACCTGTTCATTGCAGATATTGAAAGACTTGCGGTGACAAAAATAGGAGAGCAATAATAGTAGCGCAGGCATCTTGCCAGCGTTTTGGCAAATTGAAATCTGGAGAGCATGTGCAAAAACCGAAAAAAATTTGTTTTTGTATACAACCGTAGAGGCAATTCGTGAATTGCCTCTCTATAGTGATCCCAAATGCTGTACGGGAATGCAATGACCAAGTAACTTTATTTCGGGAAGGGAAAGAAATGTATGGCATGTTTACGATTATGTAACACACGGTGGGCAAATTTCCTGATTGTTTTTTTATATATGGGAATCCTTCCCGCAATGGATGTTACCGCAAGCGAGAAACACGAGGGTTGCCAGGATTCACGATGTATTAAGGGCGATGAAAATGTTATTGCGAAGGGCACTGACAAGGAAGCTGCCTCTCAAGGTGAGATTCTTCGCCTTGCCCAGAATGACGGTGAACATATGATTCAAAAAGACGAATCAAAGGCGCTTTCCGCTGAAATGTGCCAGGAGCATGGTGTTCCTGAGGCTGAATGTTCTTTGTGTAATCCTGCGATGAAAAACAAGGGTTATGAAGAACTGTTAAAAAAACAGTGTGAGCATAATGTCTCCATTCTTGAGTGTGACGGGTGTCGCTATGAGATTGGGGCCGTTAAGGTCGATAAATCGATACTAGGCGAGATTATAACCATCGAAAACGTCGAATTGTTTGACATGGAGATAACTCATAAGGCAACAGGTGTGGTGGGACCGAACAGGGATCGTTTTGTTATCGTTTCCCCAAGGGTATCCGGGGTCGTTAAGGAGTTATTTGTGGACTGGGGAGATCATGTGAGGAAAGGACAGAAGCTGGCTGTGTTGGATAGCATAGAACTGGGGGAGGTCAGGGCAAATTATAAGAAAGCAATGGCAATGCTGAGGATGGTAAAGAAGAACTATTCCCGGGAAAAGAGCCTCTATAAACAAAAGATTTCTTCCACAAAACATTTTCTGGAGGCTGAAAACAGTTACGAACAGGCACAAATAGAGTTAAAAGCGCTCAAAGGGAAGTTAATGCTCATGGGTCAGCAGGAGGGTGACATCCAGGATATAAAGGAAGATCAGGTATCCTCCCTGTTTACCCTTTCAGCCCCCTTTGATGGTTCAGTGGTTGAAAAAAGTGTCGCCATTGGTGAACTAAAGGACGCCTTTTCTCCGATTGTTACCATTTCCGACCTCACCAATCTGTGGGTATGGTTTGATATCTACGAAAAAGACATTCCCATAGTCAAGCCGGGAAATAAGGTGATGGTATCGGTTGCCTCCTATCCTGATGAACAATTCGAGGGGCTTGTTACGTATATTGGAGTTACCGTTGATGAAAAGACGCGCACGGTGAAGGTTCGGGCAGAGGTTGACAATAGCCATAAAAAATTAAAACCGGGTATGTTTGCCAAGGTATTGCTTCTGCATCAATCAGAGAAAACGAACAGTTCACCCATTGTGCCTGAGGAAGCCGTTCAGTCAGACGGCCAAAGCAACTTTGTCTTTGTGCCTCTTCACGAGGGACTTTTTTTAAGACGTGATGTGATCCTGGGCACGAAGGTAGATGGCCATATAAAGGTTATGAGCGGCTTAAACAAAAATGACCGCGTGGTTGTCAAGGGAGGTTTTCTGCTAAAGTCTGAGATCATGAAGGAAAAGTTTGGGGAGGGGTGTGCACATTAGCGTGATAGTCCTGGCGAAGTTTCAAGCTGATGAAAAACCTTTGGCGGGTTCAGGTTTGCAACCCGAACCCATAGATTTACGTATAGATTTCCACATTTGTGATTCCCCTCTAGAAAGAGGGGATTAAGGGGTGTGTAAAAATGCCCTTAACACACCCCCGTCCCCTCTTTTTAGAGGGGAGATTTAAAGTCGCTGCCGAAGGCAGCCTAATTAAACGTATAGACTTCAAAGTATGTGTTCATAGCACTTCAGACAATCCCCTGAATCCCCCATCAAGTAGGGGCGAACGGCCGTTCGCCCCTACTTGAGGAAATTCCCCCTTAAGAAAGGGGGTAAGGGGGTTGTTTTTAATTGGTATTTGCCGTGTATCTAAAAGTCGTTGGGTTTTTGTCTTTTAAAACCCAACCTAATTTAATTGTATAGTATCTTATAAAAAATATTTTTACACTTTTAGCAAAAATAATTTACTAAATTTGAACAGCAAGTTGAGGGATGATAACGAGTTCTTTAAGTTTCA
>JABWAQ010000179.1 GCA_013360945.1 Candidatus Brocadia sp. | reverse complement strand
AAAAGATTCTTGAAAAATATAGGGGGCACTGAAGATGTCAAATAAGGCGCTTTCCTTATGGAATCGTTTACCAAATCAGAAAAATGGTTAAACACACAGGGAAATATTCCAAATTGAGGGTTCAGGTTATAAACCTGAACCCGCCCAGGGTAAATAGGAGTAAACATTTGGTATAAATTAGGCTTCGGCGAATTTGGCCGCCGAGTAGGCAAGGGGGAGTTTCACCCCCAAGCCTCTCATAGAACCGTACGTGACAGTCTCCGGTCATACGGCTCGTGTTATTCTTGATACGCTTCAACAATATCCCATTTTCCAGTGATAAAACAGCTCTGGGTTTGCTCGTTTTATCGAATTGAGTTTTTCCACTGATTTTCTATAGCCAATCTTGTGCTTTTTCCTCAGCCACTTGATGAGTCGCCCCTCTATCATCATCACGGTGTTTCTGAGGCTTCTTATGCTGTATTTACCATAATACGCTATCCATCCCCGAAGTTTGGCATTGAGGAGTTTTGCGATTTCCTGGATTTCTACCTGCGTGTTTCTCCAGAGTTTTACTTCCCTGATTACTTCCCGTATTCGCTTCTGATTGGTTTGGCTTATCTCGGCTGCAAATGCTGTAAAACTCTTGCCATCTCTGGTGCTCTTTCTTGCTCTGGGCTGATAGCTGAATCCGAGAAATTCAAATTTGACTACTTCATGCTTTTCTTTCCGTCTATAATCCCTACAGTAAGCTATCCGTGTCTTTTTCTCCTTGATTCGCAACTTTACTTCTGCCAGCCGCCGCTTTATCGCTTCCAGCACTTCTTCCGCCTCTGCTTTCCTTGTGCAGTGTACCACTACGTCATCCGCATATCTCACAAAGCTTACCTGCGGATAGTGTTTGCTTAGCCACACATCAAGACTGAAGTGCAAATAGAGGTTTGCCAGGAAAGGGCTGATTACTCCGCCCTGGGGCGTCCCTTTTCCTGCTCTTTCTTGCAGCGTGCCATCTTGTTTCTGCACTGGCATCCGCAGCCATCTCTCCACATACATCTTCACCCATTTCTCCTCCATGACGTGTTCCACTGCTTTTATCATCAGCTCATGGTCTATCTCATCAAAGAACTTGCTTATATCCATATCGATCACCCAGTCATACCTATAACAGTTCTGCCTCACTTGTTCTATGGCCTGACGGGCACTCTTTCATGGTCTGTACCCATACGAATTCTCATGGAAAAGTCGGTCTATTCTCTTTTCCATGTAGTCCTTCACTACTTGCTGTGCTATCCTGTCTCGTAGGGTCGGTATCCCTAATTTACGCATTTTACCGTCTTTCTTCGGTATTTCTACCTCCCTTACGGCTTGAGGGTGATAACTTCCAGAGGCAAGCCTGTTCCAGACTACATAGAGATTGCCCTCGACTTCCTTATCGAACTCAATCCAGCTTTCATTGTCTATCCCTGTTGCTTTTCCACCTTGCTTTACCTTGCGGTATGCATTTACCACCTGGCTGTACTCAATCGGCACTGTTTTGCATACGTGGGTATTCATTTGTTAATCCTCCCCAGAAGGGTTTCCCCCTATAGGTTGTTGTAGTGAATAACCTAAGCCCTTTGCTCCTTTCCGTTTTCACGGACTATCTTCACTCGTATGGCTTAGTCCGACTTCCGTTTCACGCCTTTTGCAGCCGTTACCCTGAAACGGAGATCCCGTGTTCCACAATAGAGCCTAACTTTAAGTCATGTCGCCTGTATAACGGTGGGCACATAGCCAGTAAACAGGTCTCCGCTATGCTTGTTTCTCTGCATCCTTCGCACAATGCGATTTTGCCCGACTACTTATGCGATTTCGTTACTTCTTCAGCGATTCATTTGCATTCATCTCTCAAAGTCATACCTGATGGATTTTTTTTTCCACCTTTTCTCTATCCGTTCACCACATCGGCTTTACAGCTTTTGCAGCGTAGAGCGGTTTGGCAACCCCACCTGTATGGCATTGCCGATACTTCGCAATGGTTAGCACTCCCATTGTTGTATCATCTTTATTGCAGCATGTTAAAGAACTTCGGTATTCCTTAACTTCACGGCACAAGCAGAGGACACAGAGGGCGTGGAGTTTTTTATAAAGAGAGAAACAGATAAAGAGGAAGTTTTTGTATGATAATGGGTTAGATTACATGCAACGATTTTCTCGGCACTGAATGTTTAAAAAAATTTTTTTACCGTAATAAAAACCAAATAATTATTTTTTTTCTTTTCAAGATCTTATAATTATTGAGTAAGTGCGGTTTTTTTGCCGCAGGGGTTTTTAGGCCAATTCCCGGAAATTGCTGAAAATACAAGGGAAAGAGGGGTGAGGAGAATTTGCCTCAGGGGGTGGTATTGTTTGCCGCAGTTGTGCTCAAGAATATTATTGGGACGCGGATGCACACAGATAAACAGGATAAAATCTTAGGCCTAGTTCCGATATTAAAGGTGAACAGGGAGAGGGGAAGGTAAAAAGTGAAAGGTGAAAAGCAAAAAGGGGGAAGATATTTTTAGTTTATACTTTCGTTGTTTATGCGTGCTTATGTGTGGTTAAATTAATCAGCCGATAAAAATTTTCCCACATTTTTACCCTAAGCCTTCTGGTTGTGGCAACTTCATTCTTTTGATTATTTTTAATACCAAGTTGTTTGGAATCTCTTTGTGGCGGGGAATGGCTTCAATTCGGTTATTTTCCGAATTTACCCAGAGTGAATGCCTTGCGCATTCTCTCTTTAAAACACATCCATGTTTTTTGCGATATTGGAGTAATTTTTCTCTTTTCATTTAGACTGAGATTGTCTCTTTGATAGCATCAGGTGGAGCAGTCTTTATAGCATCCTCAAAAGAATCTTCCATGATTAATTTGATGGCCTCAATTAGGTTTGCCCGGCATCCTTCAAGCGTTTCCCCTTGTCCATTAGCTCCAGGAACCTCAGGACAATTCCACCATTCACCATCCCGCTCATAATGAGATTAAGATCTTGTTGGGACACAGATTTGCGCAGATGAATAAGATAAAAGTAACATTTTAGTTTTGAAAAAACTCGGTTAAATTTGATACGATTGACCTACCAGCATAGCTGATGGTCTTGACTCTTCAATAGGCATGAGGGAAAGAAAAAGAACTTAATCTCACTCATTTCTCCGGTGCTCAGTAACATCATCCTGCAGGAAATTAAGTTTGGATTCTTTGTTTTACTTGATAAGCGATTACGAATGTAGTATATTGTAAACATGGAAACCGTCTTTGATGCCTCAACGCTTATTCTGCTTGCAAAAATAGAACTGTTACGGGAAATAACAGAAGAGGTAGAAGTTATTATTCCAGAGAAGGTGAAGTCTGAGTGCCTTTTAAAAGAAAGT
>JABWAQ010000178.1 GCA_013360945.1 Candidatus Brocadia sp. | reverse complement strand
GTTGATTGTTATGATTATTATTGGGTTGCTTGCCGCATTGATAGGTCCCAAGATGATCGGTCGTGTTGGTGAATCCCGGCAAACCGTTGCCAAGCAGCAAATAGAAGGGTTTTCAAGCGCCCTGGAGATGTATAAACTCGATACGACAAAATATCCCACACAGGAGCAGGGATTGGAGGCGTTAGTAGCAGAACCACAAGGGGCCGTTAACTGGAAGGGCCCGTATTTAAAGAAAAAGATTATCCCCAAAGACCCCTGGGGGAATAATTATGTCTATACCTATCCGGGTGAGCATGGAGATTACGACATTGTCTCATACGGCGCGGATGGCAATGCCGGAGGAGACGGTGAGGATAAGGATGTGATAAGTTGGGAATAATATGAATCAAGCAACGATTAACAATATCGGTGACGTGTTACTCGATATTGGCAAGGTGACTCGCGCTGATTTGGACCGCGCCATCGAGGTGCAAAGGCAAACAGGACAAAAGCTGGGGCGTATCCTGATTGATCTGGGAACTGTTTCAGAGGAAGATCTCCGGCTTGCCTATAGTAAATTGCTGCAGATACCGGTCTGGGAAAAGAAAAAGGATGACCGGTATCCACTGGTGGAAAATATGCCTAAGGTATTCCTGATGACGAACCGCGTGCTTCCGCTCAGTTTGAACGATGGGACGCTGGACATTGCCCTTGCAGACCCGCAGGATTCGTTGCTGGCGGAGACTATTGCGTTGGCTACGAATAAACAAATACGGATCTTCGCCGGCTGTGAAAAAGATATTCTGGCCTCTCTTGAAACTATTTATGAAGGTGAGGTGAAAGAGGAAGATACGGCGACATCCAGTATTGAAGTAATGGAAGACGTGGAGCACTTGCGGGACATGGCTTCTGAAGCCCCTGTTATACGCCTGGTAAATAGTACGTTAACGAAGGCGATCGAAATAGGGGCAAGCGATGTGCACCTGGAGGTTTTTGAGAGGAATGCGCGGTTGCGGTATCGTGTGGATGGGGTTTTGCGGGAACTTTTGCCTCCTCCCCGTGAGCTTTATAATGGCATTATTTCCCGTATCAAGATCATGGCAAAGTTGAATATTGCAGAGAAACGGCTGCCACAGGATGGCCGGATCAAGATGAAGGTGGCAGGCAAGGAGGTAGATTTGAGGGTCTCGATTATTCCCATGAGCCATGGTGAGGGTGTAGTAATGAGGATTTTGGACCGGACTGCGGTTACGCTCGATTTGGAAAAACTGGGATTCAACCAGGAATTTTTAGTTAAGTTCCGGCGCATGGTGAATAAACCGGAGGGTATAATGCTTGTAACAGGGCCCACGGGAAGCGGAAAAACGACCACGCTGTACGCAGTGCTTAAGGAGCTCGTTTCACCGGAGATAAAGATCGTAACCGTAGAAGACCCTGTGGAATATAGTATGGATGGAGTAAATCAAATCCAGGTGAATCCTCAGATAGATTTGACCTTTGCTTCCGGACTGCGTTCCATTTTACGGCACGACCCTGACATTATTCTTATTGGTGAAATCAGAGACCGGGAAACGGCGTCAATTGCTATACAGGCTGCCTTAACCGGGCACCTTGTTTTGTCGACGCTCCACACAAACGACTCGGCGTCCGCATTTACCAGATTAATGGATATGGGGATGGAGGACTATCTGATCTCTTCGTGTATCATTGGCGTCCTTGCCCAGCGTCTGGTGCGAAAGATGTGCGGAAAGTGTCGTGAACCCTATTTGCCCGGAGAGGATATACGCAAGACGGTAGGATTAAAAGAGGGGGAATATTTATATAAACCCAGGGGCTGTGATGAGTGTAATAATGCGGGATTTAAAGGACGAAAGTGTATTGCCGAGTTTTTATGTGTGGATGATGCCATACGGCGGCTTGTCCTTGCCCATAAAGATTCCAGTGAGATCATGAAAGAGGCTCAAAAGAGGGGCACAAAGAACTTGTGGGAGGATGGACTCGAATCGGTCCGCAGGGGTGAAACAACACTGGAAGAATTATTGCGGGTATCATCGGATTTATAACCACCCCGCTTTTCCCCTCCTGTGAGGATATTCACCTTCCTTAGGCAACTTTTAAATACAAATTTTTACGACAGTGTGCCACCCCCTTCACCCCCGCCAGTGGGGGACAGGGGGCAGGAGCTTTTATTTGAAATTCCTTGTAACATCAAGTTAAACACGGACAAATAAAGCCTATCCATGCCACCCTGTAATCCGCATAAATAAAACAAAATTCCTCTATCATTCAATGTGTTAGTTTGGTTTTTTGAAAAATTCCCGCAGTGCAGGGGCGAAGCATTTGTTGGAATTACTGCTGGCAAGTTCATCCTCGTAACAACAAATGCTTCGCCCCCTGCACTTTTTATTAAAGTAATCATCATTTGTGCCGATAATTATGAATGTTAAAACATAATTGTGAAAATGGCCATTGATAGTGGCGAATCTAAGGAAGGAGTAATTATGAATAATAAATTTCTAGAATCTATTGGCGTTAATGGAATAGATTTGAAAAAATATCCGGTGGAACACCTCCCTCGCATACTCCACCTCAGCATGATTATCAAAAATACGTGCTTCTGGACCAGAGATGCCGTTGTGCCTTACCGTTTGTTATCAACAGATGAACAAACAAAGATCCTGGAAGAATACGTACAGTACATCATAGCCTTTCAATGTAAAGAAGTTTAGTAAATCTCCCTACTCACCGGATTTTGCAGTTTGACCCCGTATAAAGCTTTTGGTATCCTCCCCCATACTATTCTGCCTTCTGCCTTATGCATTAAATAAGGCAGAATAATTTTTAAACCCCCTTAATTATTAGTTTGACACACCTGACAGGTTAATGCTAAATTAAATGATTAACATTACACCTTATTATCAGAACAATGTATTACCTGAATTTATGCATAGAAATTTCAGGGTTGGAGAGCGAAGAAACTCTTCGCTCTCCATTAAATGTTAAGGAAATTCAAACCACTGTAGTGGCAAGGCGCGCCTTGCCACTACAGTGGTGTCAAAAATTGCCGAAGGCCTGATTTATTAAAAAAGGATATTTATGGATATTAACATCAAAATTGGAACTGTTGAAAAAGAACCCGCAGAGGTGATAGTTTTTTATTTATACGAAGAGGTCAAAACCTTGAGCGAATCGCTTGCCTGTTGTAATAAGGTATTGGATAATATTGTTTCTGAATTAATAAAAGAAAAAGGATTTATTGCTAAACTTAATAAGACAATTATCCTGCCTACGTATGGAAAGATTCCGGCAAAACGCATCATGCTGGTGGGCCTGGGAAAGAAAAAGGACGTAACACTTGACAAAATACGACAGGCGGCAGGTACTACAGCCAGTACGATACGTGACATGGGTATCGGTGAGGGTGCTAGCGTG
>JABWAQ010000076.1 GCA_013360945.1 Candidatus Brocadia sp. | reverse complement strand
GCTATACTGTGGGTATGAAAATACAAAATCAAATAAACAGAACACTATCACAATCGGAAGCAATTGAATATGTTCGTAGCATACTATCCAAAACCCAAGACATAACAAGGACGGAACTGGCCAATCAGCTTTGCGACAAATTTGGATTTTCCGATCCACGTGGACAGAGACAATGTGCCGGATGCAGAAAAGCGCTCCGGGAGTTGGAGCGAAAAAAGCACATAGTGCTTCCCCTGTCTGGTCGCATACGAGGCAAAAGAAGCCCAAGGCGCCCTGTTGGAGGGGTAGAAGAGGCGAAAGAAGTGCCTGAAGACGTCAGCGAAACAAAAGAGTTAGTGTGTTAATAGGATTCTCTTCGTCATTCCTCCCTCATTCTTGCTCTCTGAAAAGGGACATGTGGGGATGGGGTCCCTCTGCGCCTCTGCACGGGGCTATTACAAAAACATTGACACCTTAAATTTAACTGTGATATAATTCGGATTCAATGTAACACATTTTTATATTCACTACCATAACTCTCTTTTATTTGTGATGCATACTCCTATGAAAATCCGTGTAATGGTTACCCTTTTTTCTTTGGCGCTTTTTGCCGGCGTGTTTTCTACCCAAACGGTCTTTGGAGAGGTAACAAACGTTGCCAAACCCAAGAAGATCGAACCGCAGATTAATACCGATAAAAATATTGTGGCGATTGTAAACGGACAAAAGATTACAAGGCAAGAACTCTATAACTTGTTAGTTGAAACTTATGGTGATGATGCATTAGACGTGCTTATCCGGAGAACGTTGATCTATCAAATGGCAGAAAAAGAGGGGATCAGTGTCACGAAAACCGAGGTAGGACAGAAATTAAAGACCCTCGTTAACATGGAGATTGATAGTTTGATGAGTGCGTATCGGATAAAAGACAGGGCAGACCTTGATAAAGAACTAGTCAAGATTGGCAGCAGCCTCTCGCAGCTTGAAGAGAAGGTGTCAAAAAAAATGAGGGGACAATCAGAGGTTGAACTGCTTGCCGAAAAACTTATAGCAAAGACAGTTACCATATCAGAAGAAGAACTGCAAAGTGCATATGAACAGGAATACGGTGAAAAGATTGAGGCCAGCCAGATCGTCTTTAGAACCCGCAGGGATGCGGAAGATGCGCTCAAAAAATTAAAATCTGGCGCTGATTTTGAAACCCTTGCAAAAAACGAGTCTGTCGATCGCGCCTCAGCGGCCAGGGGAGGACGGATGCAATCTTTCAGTCCAAAAGACGACCTGGGGGCAGAAGTGGCATACTTAAAAATCGGAGAACTTAGTGATATTATTAAAACAGATTATGGATACCATATCATCAAAATTATTGACAGGAAACCAGCTAGTAATAAGAGTTTAAAGGCCGTCAGGGGGGAATTGGAAAAGGTCGTCAGAAATCAGCATTTCAAAGAAAGAATGGGGCCATGGCTGATTAGCTTGATAGAAAATGCAACAATTACTAAAAATTTGGTCAGTGATTGAATTCTCAAACAATCGTTATTTCTTGGGTAATCTATAAGTCCAAAAGGTTCTTTTATTAATAATATACTTTGATTCTATGGAAAAGATATAATGCCGGAAGAGTTTGTGATTAATATTGCCAATAGAGTTAAGCAGTTACCACCCTATCTGTTTGGGCGGTTAAATGCCTTAAAATATGAAAAACGACGCAAGAATATTGATGTAATTGACCTGGGCATGGGGAATCCGAACGACCCTACCCCCCAGCCGATTATTCAGAAGTTATGCGATGCCGTGCAGGATCCGAGAAACCACCGGTACACAGTCTCGGCTAATGGCATATTCAATCTCAGGCGCGAAGTTGCCAAGTATTATGAAAAGCAGTTTGATGTGACCCTTGACCCTGAAGAAGTAGTATGCACTATCGGGTCAAAAGAAGGGATATCTCACCTGTGTTTAGGATTGTTGGAAACGGGCGATACGGTTGTGGTGCCAAATCCCGCCTTCCCCATCCATATCCACGCCGTAAATTTAGCAGGCGGTAATGTCGTCAGTGTGCCACTTACGGAAGACGAGAAGTTTTTACCAAACCTGATCCATACGGCGAAAAGCCTTATACCCCGGCCCAAGATGCTTATTTTGAATTTTCCTCATAATCCTACTGCCGCTACCGTTGAATTAGGTCTCTTTGAAGAGATCGCGGCCTTTGCAAGAAAACACAATATTATCGTAGTACACGATTTTGCTTACTGTGGAATCGCTTTTGACGGTTACAAACCACCGAGCTTTTTGCAGGTTAAGGGTGCCAAAGAGATAGGTGTGGAATTTAATACCATGTCCAAATCATTTAATATGGCCGGTTGGAGACTGGGATTTTGTGTGGGAAATAAAGAGATTGTCAATACGCTGGCAAAGGTCAAGGGATATTATGATTACGGCATCTTTCAGCCAGTACAAATTGCCTCAATCATTGCGCTCCGGGAATGTAATAAATATACAAAGGAACAGGCTCAAATTTATCAGAATCGAAGGGATGTCCTTTGCGACGGGCTGAACCGCATTGGATGGAACGTCAAAAAACCGAAGGCATCTATGTTTGTATGGGTGCCCATTCCTGAAAAATGGCGATCTATGGGTTCTGTAGATTTTGCTTATAAACTCATGGACGATGCCGAGGTGTCAGTTGCTCCGGGGGCAGCCTTCGGTGAACATGGCGAGGGGTATTTACGATTGGCAATCGTAGAGAATGAGCTGCGCCTCAAACAAGCTGTGCGCCAGATTGATCGTGCATTGAGATAAACCGCTGAGCGAATGATAACTCTTGTTAAATCAAAATTAAAAACGTTTGTCGGCGGCATTCATCCACGAGAGGATGGAAAAATCCTTACCCACCTTAAAAAAGAGGTGTCTCTCCCGCTTCCCAGGACGGTGTACCTGCTTATGAGCCAGCATATCGGCGCCCCGGCAAAACCCGTTGTTAAAAAAGGGGATATCGTCAAAAAAGGTCAGTTGGTCGGCGAAGCACAAGGTTTTGTCTCTGCACATGTACATGCCTCAGTTCCCGGTAAAGTGATTGATGTCGCACCATGGCCACACCCCGTCTCAGGTATAAAATCCACGGCTGTTATTATAGAAAATTCCGGGGATGATTCGTGGATGGAAGGAATGGATGTAGCTTCGGATACCGATCTCATCTCCCCTGACGAGATTAGACAACGCATCCAGGCAGCCGGCATTGTGGGCTTAGGCGGCGCTACCTTTCCCACCCATGTCAAGCTCACCCCCCCTAAGGACAAAGTAATAGATACCGTAGTTATGAACGGTGCAGAATGTGAACCATATCTTACCTGTGATTACCGGCTTATGCTGGATAAACCTCATGAAATTATCCAGGGTTTAAAATTGATTATGAGGTGCGTAGGGTGTAAAAAGGCACATATTGGAATTGAAACAAATAAAGAAGACGTTTATGCCCTTTTTAAAGATATTATATCGAATGAACCTCATATGAAAGCAGACCTTCTGGAAGTGAAGTACCCACAGGGGGCGGAGCATCAACTCATTAAGGCATTATTGAATAGAGAATTTAAACCCACGCAGTTGCCTTTAGAGGTAGGCGCAATTGTTATCAATGTAGGGACGGCCTATGCCGTGTATGAGGCGGTAAAGTTCAAAAGACCATTAATTGAGAGACTGGTTACTGTTACCGGGAATGGCGTAGAAAATCCGCAAAATTTCCGGGTGCGCTTAGGTACACCGGTCAAGCAGTTATTAGAAGAGGCAAAGGTTACTGCGAATATCGATAAGATTATTTTTGGCGGTCCCATGATGGGTATTGCACAGGGCAATGGAGATACCGCCGTTACTATCAAAGGGACGGGAGGTATTCTTGTGCTCAGGGATACCCAAACCTGGGAATCTCACGCCTGCATCCGATGTGGTCGTTGTATCGATAGCTGTCCTTATGGACTTAATCCCAGTGAGTTGAGCATCCTGTGCGAGGCAAAAGAATTTAATCTGGCGCTGGAAAATAACGTTATGGAGTGCAAGGAATGCGGTTGTTGCAGTTATGTATGCCCGGCGAAAAGACCAATTGTTCATCTTATTAAATTTGCAAAAGCCGAGCTTATAAAACAAAAAACAAAAGTATGACGGTAACTTTTTTACAAAGCAGAACAATCAGATTGATTACTCAATGCCGAAGAAAGTGTAATGTCGAACCAAGCTCAAAGTAATACGACTTTAATAGTCAGTTCATCACCTCATATCTATGATACAGAAAGTATTCCCAGGATTATGTGGACGGTGATACTTTCTCTGATTCCCGCCGGGATTGCCGGAATTTTTACCTTTGGATATTACTGCCTCTACATTGTCTTTTTAAGCGTAATTTCATCGGTTATCACAGAAATATTCATGGTGCTGTTGCGAAAGCAACCGGTTATGAATACCATCAGAGATGGCAGCGCTGTTGTTACCGGGATTTTGCTGGCGTACACATTGCCCCCAAGTGTTTCATGGTACGTCCCGGTTGTGGGTTCTTTCTTTGCAATTGCCATTGTAAAACATGCCTTTGGCGGTTTGGGAAATAATATCTGGAATCCAGCCCTGGCAGCACGCGCATTCTTGCAGGTGGCCTATCCTGCCGTTATCAATTCGGACTGGCGGGTCTTGCAGCACGGAGTGGGCAATCTCGTCCAGAGTATTACAAAGGTCGATCCTGAGGGTAAACTGGTAGACGCCATAACAAGGGCAACGCCACTGGCAAAAGAGGCGGGAGTGGAAACATACCGTCTTGTCCAGCTGTTTGTGGGGAACGTCCCTGGCTGCATTGGAGAGACTTCTGTGATTGCTTTATTGTTTGGTGGCGCTTATTTGATTTATAAGCGTTACATCCATTGGTACGTTCCTGTTTGTTACATTGCAACGGTTTTTTTCATGGCTCTGATTCTGCCTCCACGGATAGTAACGCCATGGGCCAATAATCCATTTTATCATATCTTTGCAGGGGGATTGTTTCTGGGCGCATTCTTTATGGCTACCGACATGGTTACGTCTCCCCTAACAAAACCCGGACTTGTTATCTTTGCCGTTGGTACCGGCGTGTTAACGGCGCTGATCCGTTTTTATTCCGGCTATCCGGAGGGTGTATGCTATTCCATATTGCTGATGAATACGGCAACACCGCTTATTGATCGATTTACGAAACCACGACTCTATGGTGCCAGGGTAAAGAAGGGTTAATATGCAAAAAAAGTTACAATACATGGTTACCCTGACAGTCGTTTCTCTTTTGGCATCACTGGGGGTATCGTCGACTTTTTTGCTTACAAAAGAGACGATCAGAAGAAAGGAATCGGCCGTTCGTTCAGAGGCATTGTATACGGTACTTCCCGGGCTGGAAGGCCCGCCGGTGGAAGTAACACCCCCAACGATAGCAGATCAGGATCGTGTTTATAAAGGCATAAACAAGGCAGGTCAGCTTATTGGTTATGCTGCAAGCGGGGAGGCTCAGGGATATTCAAGTAAGATTAAGGTTATGGTGGGGATTGACCCCGGTCTTGAAAGGATTATCGGGATAAATATTCTTGCGCAAAATGAGACACCGGGGCTCGGCACAAAGATGACTGAGGTCGAAAGTAACTCCACATTGTGGAGTGTAATCTTTGGAAAGGAATTAAATACCACGAATTGGGACAGCGAAGAATCGTGGCCGTTGCCATTCTTCCGGCAGCCTGAAAGAATAAAAAAGTTTGGGTTATTAAAAAAAACAAAAAAAGATATCCCCTGGTTTCAGGAGCAATTTAAGCAGAAAACCTGCAACCAACTGGTCGTGTCAAAGGTGAAAGATGACGAAAAGATTACCGCCATTACGGGAGCTACGATATCTACAAAGGCAGTAATCAATGCAGTGCAGAATGCCATTGATAAAATAAGAGGCGTAGTTCAAGCCACCGTCTGGGAAATCGAGTAGTTTTTAAAGTTTACTTTTGGAATTCCAATCTTTTCCATTATGCTGTTGACACCCCCACGGTCTCTCTTGATAGGGGGGGAGAATAAGGAAGTCCCTTCTACCATGAGGAGATTTAGGAGCGTGTTCTCTTATAGTAAACACAAAAAACAAATTGAGGTAGGGCAGGGCTTTAGCCTTGCTGGAGACAACCCTAAAGGGTCGCCCTGCGAGAAACAGTCAATTTATTTATGGCGTTTACTATAATATACAGGAATTCCTGAATAAAGCCGCCGAATGCCTGATTAAAATATACTGTGGTATATGAAAAAAATTGAAGAAATCAAAATCATTGTTGAAGCCTTGCTGTTTGCAGCCGAAGAACCCGTCACGCTCCGTAAACTTGCCGATATTATTGAAGGCGCCAACGGCGCTCAGACTCAAGAAGCCATTGCACAGTTAAAGAATGATTATGATATGCAAGGCAGGGCATTCCAGATTGAAGAAGTTGCCGGTGGCTATCAATTGTTTACCAGGCCTGAATATTATGAATGGGTGGCAAAGTTACGGAAAAAAACAGGCGAAACGAGACTTTCGCAAGCAGCGCTCGAGACGCTGGCGATTATCGCCTATAAACAGCCCATATTACGTGCAAATCTGGAATCTATCCGCGGGGTTCAGTCAGGTCAAATTATCAGGCTGCTCATGGAGAAGGACCTGGTTAAAGTTGTAGGAAGAGACGAGTCACTTGGGCATCCCTTACTCTATGGCACCACAAAAAAATTTCTTGAATATTTTGGATTAAAGGACATCAAAGACCTGCCTAAGATTGAGGAGTTGGAAGCCCCGTAATAATCAATAGTTTGGTGCCGCATTTTCAAGTGAATTTTAACCGATTACATACATGGCGTTTAAGCTATAAAAAAGCTATTCAGGTTCAGGAGAGTTTAAGGGATTTATTAATCCTGAAAAAACCTGCGGAAAAGATTTGCATCATAGCAGGCGCTGATGTTTCTTATGACAAACATAGCAATCGTTTTTTTGCAGGTGTGATTGTGTTTAAATTGGGCAAACATTTGGAAAAGATTGAAGAGAGTACGGCCGTGGGTAAGGCAAGATTTCCCTATATACCAGGCCTCCTTTCATTTCGCGAAGCGCCCGTTCTGCTTAAGGCATTTAAAAAACTAAAAAACAATCCTCATGCTATCCTTTTTGATGGTCAGGGAATCGCCCATCCCCGTCGTTTTGGATTGGCATCGCACATGGGACTGATCCTCGATAGACCCTCCATTGGGTGTGCAAAAAGCCGTCTTGTGGGTGAGTACGCTGATGTCAAAAATGTTGCGGGTGAATATTCGAAACTCCTCTATAAGAACGAAGTCGTTGGCGCTGTGCTGAGGACGAAAATAAATACAAATCCTGTCTTTGTGTCTCCTGGCCACAAAACAAACCTTACCTTTGCAATTCGTATCGCTTTGAATACGTGTCGTGGATTTCGCATTCCTGAACCAATACGGCAGGCCCATTTATTGGTAAATAAATTGCGAATAGAATTGACCAAATAGCATGTCAAATATTTCGGCAAAGTAACAATGTAATTGAATGATTGAAAATAAAATGTACAATAGGCGGCATTTTATGATCATCAAGGTATATTGTTTTTAATACCGGTTATGAACGGAACAGAGAAAATTAAAAATGATTGGATAATAAAGAAGGCATTTACTCAACTGAGGGTATAGTATATGAGAATAAAGGCGGTAATTTTTGATTTGGATGACACGTTGTACGACTGTACCGGTTCGCTTATCGATGCATCCAGGAGACGTGCTGCCAGGGCAATGGTAGAGGCGGGGCTGCCATGTACGGAAGAAGATGCCTATCAAGTGCAAAAGGAACTTACCGACAAGTATGGTCCTTACCATCTCGTATTTAACGAAATTGTAAACAAATACCATGCAGATAATGAATTGGTCAATATTGCATACAAGGCATACAACAGCAGTGAAGTTTCAGAGATTGAACCGTTTCCTGATGTTATTCCTACCCTGATTGAAATGAGGGAGAAAGGTTACAAGCTTTTTCTGCTGACCGTAGGCGTTCATGAACGGCAGGAAAAAAAGATAAATACCCTTGGACTAAAACCCTACTTCGATGAAATTGTCGTCAATGATCAGGAAATCGGTCTGCTCGTGGAGGATTGCATCCGAGACCTTATTGGAAGACATAATATTGATCCAAGAGAAGCCGTTATGGTGGGCGATAGGGCGCGGGAAGAACTGCGAATTGCCAAATCACTGGGTATGACCACTATCCAGATGTTGCATGGAAGGTTTAAAAATGAACCTGCTGTAAATGATTGTGACAAACCGGACTATAAGATCAAACGTATTTTCCAGACACCAACGATTCTTCAACTTAACAATATGGGAAAGACACCTGACAGGCTTAAGATCGTTGCCATTGGCGGAGGTACAGGATTACCCATAATGCTCGACGGTTCAAAGACATACAGCAAGCATCTTACTGCTGTGGTAACTGTTACCGATTCGGGGAGAAGTTCCGGTATCCTGAGAGAAGAATTTGGGATACTCCCACCAGGAGATGCGAGAAACTGCTTGGTGGCGCTTTCTGAAACAGAAGAACAGGAACAGGAACTGTACCAGCTGTTTCAATACCGATTCAATAAGGGGTCATTGGAAGGTATGAGTCTTGGGAATTTACTCATGACTGCATTAACGGATATAACAGGCAGTTTTGAACAGGCCATTAAAAAAGCCAGCAAGATATTACACATCCGGGGAAAGGTGCTGCCTTCAACCCTCGCCAATACTCATATTTGCGCAGAACTGGAGGATGGAACACGTGTGGAAGAAGAATTTAATGTGCGTGCGGTAGGAAAATCTCCGATTAAGAACGTCTTTCTCAAAGACAATAATGTGGCATCTCCATCCGAAGCCATAAATGAAATCCTGAAAGCCGACATCGTTGTGATAGGCCCCGGCAGTCTTTATACAAGCGTCATAACGAATCTTTTAGTTTCAGGCATTCGAAACGCCATTCGAAACAGCAAGGCCACCAAGATTTATGTCTGTAATATTGTTACCCAACCCGGTCAGACGGATCGCTATAAAGTCTCCGATCATATTAATGCTATTATAAAATACCTTGGTGAAGGCGTGCTGGATTACGTTATTGTGAATAACAATATTCCCCGTAAGGACATCCTGGATAAATATCAGAAAGAAGGGGCTGAAGTCGTTTTAATGGATGAAGGCGTTTATAATCTGAATGTGAACGTCAAGAAAGCCGATCTGGTGGAAGATCTTAACCAGAAACGGATCTTGTGGGAAAAACAAGATTTGCTTCGGCACGATCCAGACAAGCTCGCCGATTCAATTTGCAGAGTATATGCAAATTTACCATTATTAACGATAAGTTCAACCCCAGTGTAGTTCTCATCTCAAAGCGATGAAAGACTTCTTATTTTTTCACACAGGGCCGCTAAGACACAAAGAAATGCATAATAAGATGAATAAAGAATATCGAACATGGAATTTCAAAGTATGAAGTTTTCTTATCCTTCGATGTTCTCTTTTATGGCTCTTTGTGGCTCCGTGCCTTTGTGTGATTACTTTTCTATATACTGCAAAAAAGACCGGCCGAAACAAGGCCTGTCGTTGCCAGTGCCCTTGAACAATTTAAGCCCCGTTTTTATTTGCATAATTTATTTATTTTACTATAATAAGGAAATTTTATATTTGATTTGATATGTTTATTTTAAAGGCATTTTCAGTAACACTCAGCGCAGGAGATAAGGGGGTTCGAAATGTCGTCAATAACACCTTTGCCCACAAAAGAATTTGAGGGAGTTAATCGGATTATAGAATACTTAAAGGGCGCTCCGAATGTCATTAATTCTACTGATTGGACGTTGCGTCGCAGTGCAGAACGATTTGCCTCGTTTACGAAATTTGGGAATGTGGCAGTTCATTCTACCGTTAAGAATCGTAGTGCAAAGGTCACCGTCTATGTGGGAAGTGACGCCGTTCGTCTCAAATCACTGAATCCTCAACAAACGGAGATCATGAAAAATCTGTCCGGGACATTAGCCCTGATTGAAGGGTATGTTAAACGGGCGCCCATTGTCCGGATTAATCGAACCATGGGAAACAACGATGAATTTTCGCCGAATTGTACTATTTTTGTTTCCATCCAGAGGCCAGAAATGATCCGTCTTGCCTATATGACATGGGCGACGCTCTTTCCTGTAAAGCCTGATGGTGAGCCAAAGCAGTATATTGTTTATATTCCCGAATGGCAGGAAACTGAACGGCAGATATTGGTATTTCCTGAGATTAGCACGACCATTGTCTTGGGTTCTGATTATTACGGTGAATCCAAGAAGGGGTTCCTGAGGATGGCCATGTGGAATGCCAAACAGAGGGGAATGCTGGGTCTCCATGCGGGTTCGAAGATTTTAAAAGCAAAGGGACCAGATGGCCGTCTCAGGAGATACGGGATGCTTATCTTTGGGATGAGCGGCACCGGGAAAACGACACATACCTGTCACACCCACGGCCTGAACGATACGGGCGAAGGGATTGAAATCCTCCAGGATGATGTAGTATTCCTCAAGAAAGATGGTTCTGCTTATGGAACCGAGCGCGGGTTCTATTTAAAGACGGAAGGGCTCGATCCGGTCACTCAACCGGTTATTTACAAGGCAGCAACGTCCCGCGATGCCGTCTTTGAAAATGTAATGATCGATTACGAGGGGAATCTCTATTTTGAAGATGACACGTTAACCAGCAATGGACGCGGAATTATGATGCGTGAGGATCTGCGCCCGTATATCTCAAACAGTATCAATCTTCCGCCTGTGGATGCCCTGGACGGGTTGATTGTCGCCTTCATTACCCGCCGCCATACCGTTGTACCCCTTGCCGCAAGACTTACCCCTGAACAGGCTGCTGCGGCTTTTATGCTGGGTGAATCTATTGAGACCTCCGCAGGTGATCCGAAACGTGCCGGAGAGTCTATCAGGGAGGTGGGTACCAATCCATTTATCATAGGGGATAAATCGTATGAAGGGAATTGGTTCTATGATTTTGTGAAGCGGCACGAAGGTAAGGTGTATTGCTATCAGTTAAATACGGGCGGTCTTGGGGAGATCATTGAAAATCAGCAAAATGGTGTAAAGGTATTCAAACGTAAAGTGCAACGGGTAGAGATATCTGAGATGTCAGCTATTATCCGTGGTATTGTGCGTGGTACCAATCAGTGGAGTAAAAATAAATACTGGAATCTTGAAGTGCCTGTTTATGTTGAGGGTATGGATTTATCAAAATATGATGTCGAAAAATTCTATGGTGCGGATAACGTCATAACTCAGGTGTCTGATTTACGGCGTGAACGTGTTGCTTATATAGAAAAATTTAATACGTTGGATAAAGCCATCATCAAGGCAGCAGAAATGATATAAAAAAGTTGTTGACATTGATCGTTGGTTTGTTAAAATGTCCATTAGTTCTATATAGATTGTTTTAAAGATGGGCAATATTTATGAAACTATCTAAAAAAAGTGATTATGCCCTGCGGGCGATGGTTTATCTTTCCATGAATTATAAAAATGGTTCCGTACAGACCAAGGAAATTTCCGCGAAGGAAAAGATTCCGCAAAAATTTTTGGAAAACATCTTGCTTACCCTCAGGAAGACAGGCATACTCAATAGCAAAATGGGCATGAAGGGTGGCTATGAATTGGCCAAGTCGCCGGATTTAATTACCTTGGGAGAGGTGATCCGTGCACTTGACGGGGCAATTGCACCGGTGGACTGCGTAAGCAAAATAGCTTATAAGCCGTGTTCTGAGGAAGTTACGTGTGTTATACGGGGGGTGATGATGGATATTCGAAACGCCATTACGGATGTATTGGATACAATGACTTTTGCAGATATGTGTAAACGCGCCAGGGATTTGCTAGAAAAAAAAGAGAGTGACATATTAACGTACATGATATAATAATTTTCGTTAAATATCTAGTAATTTGATAGAGTTTATTGAGTTTTGTTAAGGCATCTGAGGGATGGTGAATATTTTGAGAACCTTGATTGGTTTGTTGCCTCTGTTCTTTTTCTTGGTATATGGAAGCGCCTGTTCAAAGGGGGTTACCGACTCTACTATCCGAATAGGATATTTTCCCAATATTGCGCATGCACAGGCCATCGTCGGGATGGCCAATGGCACTTTTGCGGCATATTTGGGGAATAAGGTCAAGATAAAGTCGACCCTTTTTAACGCGGGACCCTCAGTCATTGAGGCGGTGTATTCCGGGGATATAGACATTGCGTATATTGGTCCAAGCCCTGTTATAAATGGCTATGTGCGGTCGGGTGGCAGGGCGCTCAAAGTGCTTTCTGGTGTGGCAAGTGGCGGGTCGTTATTTGTGGTAAGGTCAGACTCCGGGATAAAAAAAGCTACCGATCTTTCCGGAAAGAGGATTGCAACGCCCCAGCTCGGAAACACACAGGATATCGCTCTTCGGGGATATATCAGAGATTGTGGTTTGAAGCCAAGGGAAAAGGGTGGAACGGTAGATGTCCTGCCCTTGCGGAACCCCGATATTTTAAATCTTTTTATGAGGAAGCAAATTGACGGCGCCTGGGTGCCGGAGCCGTGGGGGACGAGACTTCTTAAAGAGGCAGGCGGTGAGGTTTTTATTGATGAAAGAACATTATGGAAAGACGGGCTGTTTAGTTCTACGGTGATGATTGTTGGAAAAGATTTTTTCGAAAGGCATCCTGATTGGATTAAACGGTGGCTTGCGGCTCATGTTCAGATAACACGCTGGATCAATCAGCATTCAAAAAAGGCAAAGGATATTGTTCGTGAGCAGATTAAAGTCCTTTCCGGGATAACTATCCCGAAGGAAATCTTTGATGATGCCTTTTCACGGCTTGAGTTTACATATGATCCTATTGTGCCGTCACTGTTCTCGTATGCGGAAATGGCATATCATGCAGGTTTTTTAGGGGATCAAAGGCCTGATTTAATCGGGCTGGTTGACTTGAAGTTACTCAACGAGGTGCTCAAAGAAAGGTCATTGCCCCTGGTAACTGAGTAATGAATATTTAAGATTATTTGGAGGTGGCAAACAATGCCGGTAAGCGTAGGGATTAAGAATTTGGTAGAATTGGATCGTGTAAACAAGGAGAGTGAAGCGGGAACATATGTGGGAAGCGGTGGAAAATCAGACTTGCGTATTCAGCATATATCGAAATCTTTCAAGTCAAAAAACGGAAGTGTTTATGTGTTGGAAGACATAAACCTTGAAATTAAAGAAGGGGAATTTGTCTGCCTCGTTGGACCTTCCGGATGCGGGAAGACCACCCTTATGAACATTGTTGCGGGGCTTGAAAAGGCTGATTCCGGAGAGGTATGGGCTAATGGCCGCAGGGTTGATGGCGCGGGGCCTGACCGGGTTGTTATATTTCAAGAGGCGGCTCTCTTCCCCTGGCTCAATGTGATAAAAAATGTTGAATTTGGTTTAAAATTAAAAGGCATAAATGGCAGTGAACGACGGAATATTGCTATGGAATACCTGAAGATGGTACATTTAACCAGATTTCAGAATTCTCATATCCATGAGTTGTCAGGTGGGATGAAACAGCGTGTAGCGATAGCGCGGGCGCTGGCGATGAATCCGGAGATGCTTCTGATGGATGAGCCCTTTTCCGCATTGGATGCGCAGACGAGGTGGATACTCCATTTCGAGTTGCAGAATATATGGATGAAGACGAAGAAAACGATCTTGTTTGTTACTCATAATATCCGGGAGGCCGTATGCCTGGCAGATCGTATATTTATCCTCTCCACCTCGCCCGGAAGGATCAAGAAGGAGTTTTTTGTTGATTTACCACGGCCGCGGGATGACAACGATATAAACGTGGCGGAATATTCTACGAAGATTATGAAAGAATTAAAAGCCGAAATTGATAAGGTTGTGAAATGTGAGATGGATGCAGATTCCTGTGTAGAATGTGATATTAAGTGTACAACGGAAGGGTCTGCAAAGACCGATATTGGAGGAGGGATTTGAAAAATGTATAGTATATTGAAAAGGGTGATATTCTTTTCCCTGCTTATAGGGCTTTGGGAACTATTATTCCTGTGGGGGATATGGCCGGAATATATCCTTCCTTCCCCCTTTTCCGTGTGCAAGACACTGACTCGTGGATTCCAGGATCAGAGCCTCCTTATTGGGATAGCGATTAGCATGAAAAGAATCGCTATTGGTTATGGAATTTCCATTGGCGTAGGTATTCTTTTGGGTTTGCTTATTGGGAGATTTCGAATTTTCGAGGAGACGCTTGGTTCTTTGATTTCAGGCTTACAAACCTTGCCGACCATTTGTTGGTTGCCTCTTTCCTTGCTTTGGTTTGGTTTAAATGACAGGGCGATCATATTTTTGGTTTTTATGGGTGCAGTGCTTTCTATTGCTACCGGGACGGATTCCGGGGTTAAAAATGTCCCTCCGCTCTATATTCGCGCTGCAAAGACGATGGGGGCGCGAAGGTGGAAACTGTATCTTGAGGTGATTATTCCGGCCGCCCTCCCGCACATTGTTATTGGGATGAAGCAAGGCTGGTCTTTTGCCTGGCGTTCGTTAATGGCCGGTGAGTTATTGATCGTATGTCTGGGATTGGGGCACCTCATGATGATCGGGCGAGAACTCAATGACATGAGTCAGGTCATTGCCGTGATGCTGATCATTATCGTGATTGGTATTTTAGTTGATCGACTGTTTTTTATGAAAGTTGAAAGACATATACGTGAACGCTGGGGGTTGGTAAAGTCTTAAATCAGGCATTAACCTCAACGGGCAGTTCCATATTTTGCATTGAAGCCTGTACCAATGCCTCCTGGTCGATTTCATCTTCAGGCTGCTTAATCCGGTCTGCATTCCTTTCGACAAAGTGTACCCCTTCAGCCTTGTATTTCTTCTTTAAAGACTCACATCTTGGGCAGTCCGGCGCTGTATATAAGTATTTCATTATCAAGCCTCCTTCAAGTATAATAAAACAGTATTCGTTAAAATAATAATCAATGTCATTATTCTACTAAAAGAGGCAATTCTTTCAAGGGTAATTTTTTCAACATTTTCTATTGTTCCGGGGTGAATGGTTCCTGAGATAATTATTTGACTGCATAAATCTTATGTGTTATATTTCACAAAAAATTTCGAAAGGGCGAATTTTATGCGATTGATCGGATTACTTATAGCAGCGGCGGTGGCCGTTTGGGTGTATATGGATGCAAAAAAAAGGGGCTACAAGACCCTTAGCGCGGTAGGCTGGATGCTGGGCGTATTTTTGCTGATGATTGTCTTTTTACCCTTGTATTTGATTATGCGTCCGAAGCAAGTCAAGGAGGTGGATATCTTGACACCGTGTAAATATTGTGGGAAATATTTCGAAGGCACCCCTTTGTATTGTCCTAACTGCGGGCACAAAGTTGGTGGTTATTCATTTAAAGAGGAATAAACTATGGATATGAAAGAGCGAATAATGGAAGAATTAAAATCTGCAATGAAGGCACAAAATAAACTCAGGACATCGGTGCTGCGTATGATACTTGCCGATATAAAGATTGCAGACACATCAGGGAAACCAAAGGACCAGATTGATTATGCCGAAGTTGTTCGCGGATACTATAAGAAACTCAAGAAGACCCGTGAAGAATATGAAAGACTGCATCTGCCGGAAAAAGTAAAGGAGTTGGACGGAGAGATCGCAATCGTGGAGGAATACCTGCCGAAACAATTGTCAGATGATGAAATTAAAAAGATTGTCAGCGAGGTCATTGAAACGAATAAATTTACCGCTAAAGAGATGGGCGTAGCGATGAAACTCATTATGGGCAAATATGGTAGTGCAGTAGATGGGAAAAAGGTTCAAATGTGTTTAAAAGAAAACTTGAAATGTTGATAGGACCTCAAACCCGACATGATGTCTTTGACTCAATACCCATACATGGTTTTTTAACAAAGTAATGTTTTTAGAGGACTAACTGTAAGCAACGAAATAAATAAAATAAATTTAATATCAAGGATTGGGAAAAGGATTCAAGCGAAAAGTGGAGCAAACTTTTAGTTTGACATCCGCTATTTCACGAGATAGTACAATGGAAGATATTGCCCTGGCGCACGCTATCGAGCAAGGGCTTCGCAGTAAAGCTGTTTCGTGTGATGAAGTATTTACAATTTTAGAGATTGCGCAGTGAAAATTGCGTTCAGGGAAACTTTTGCCAAAGACTTGAAGAATGTTAAGGATAAAGGACTTTTGAAGCGCGTAACAGAGATAATCGAAGCAGTTGGCAAAAAACTTGACTTTGCAAACCGCAGTGTTGGGATGTGTTTTCTGAAGAATTGGCCGAGGCAGCGGGTTGGCAAAAAACTTGACTTTGCAAACCGCAGTGTTGCTGCGCCTTGCCAAGCATATTCTAGAATCAAGGTGACCCCAGATGCTTTTCCGGTTTAGGGCGGTCAGGTTGAGCGCCATGCTGGGTGGCATGAGTGCTGAAACCGTATCGAAAATCGGTTAGCCACCTTTGTTCTGCCACGCAAGAGCGGTTTCCTTAGCAAAGTCTTCGTAACCGCGAGGCGGATGTCCTAATAACTCCGTCAATGCCTTGACGTCCCCGTAGCCCGCGACAAAGCCATGTTCCAAAAAACCTTGGAACATCACGCGCAGGTCAAAAGCCATCCACGCTGGGGTACTCTTCCGCATTTGCTCTTCCCACGAATCAAGAGCCTCCCCCATATAACTGATTTCCTTTTGAAGCAGTCCGCTCCATATCGAAGCCGCGTCCGGCCCACTCAAGACTCTCGGACCGACGAGATTGTATGTTTTACCTTCGTGACCATCAGTCGTCAGTGCGATGGCTGCGGCCTCCGCTATATCGCGCACATCAACCGCCGAAACGCCCCTCCTTCCCAGGGGTATCGGGTAGATACCAGCGCCCATCAGCGACTCTTTTAATCTTATATCATTTTGAAAGAAGTAGTTCGGACGAAGAATGGTGAAAGGGATGTCAAACTGTTTCAGTGCGCTCTCGATAGCAAGCTTCGAAGCGAAGTGAGGCACGTCCTTAAATCGGTCTGCTTCGAAAACCGAATGGTATACGACCTGTTTGAGCTTGAACATCTTCGCCAAACCGTAAGCTATGAGCCCCTGCGTAAGCTCATCAGGAGTGACAGCGTTCAGCAAGTAAAGCTTGTCTACGCCGTCAAGCGCTTTTTTGACTGTTACCGGGTCCAATAGATCGCCGACGGCGACTTCAACTTCCGCTGGCAAGTCGCTGCCCTTTCCCTCGCTGCGGACGAAAGCGCGAACTGTCGCATTGCGTTTGCGAAGCTCTTTGACCACTTCAGAGCCAACTGTACCGGTACTGCCTGTTACCAGAATCTTCATCTTAAATAGTCCTCCTTATTTATGCCTTGCATCGGATGTTCACCTCATGACAAAAAACAAAAAAGCCGTAAAAGCCTTATATTTACTGGTTTTTTCGGTGAACAGGAAGTTTTTTCCTCGTGACCACACGG
>JABWAQ010000075.1 GCA_013360945.1 Candidatus Brocadia sp. | reverse complement strand
TTGCTGAATTGTCAAGTAAAATATCTCCTCAAAACACTATTTTTTCTCGTTTTTCTTGATGCCTGTATATTACGCAATTTCCTAACCGGACAATGCTGGGAAAGGATGATTATCTAAACATGAAATTTTCCGCTCAATATTTGATACGGTTAGATGACGCATGTCCTACCGACAAGAGAGAAATCTGGGATAAGCTTGAAGATGCATTTGACAGATTCGGTATTCGGCCTATTGTTGCGGTAATTCCGGAATGCGCGGACCCATCACTTCATCTCACAAACTATGACAAAAAATTTTGGAGCCGGATTAAACGGTATCGAGACAAAGGCTATGCTATTGCAATGCACGGATATAAACATGTGTATGTAACAAAAGGGGCGGGACTGGTTCCTTTAAATGCTTATAGTGAATTTACCGGTCTGTCTCTGGATGAGCAAAGACTAAAAATAAAAGCTGGTTATCAAAAAATGCTTTCGTATGGAATTAATCCGACCATTTGGATTGCTCCGGGGCATAGCTTTGATTCAACTACGGTAGTTGCCTTACGGTTGGAAACGGAAATCAGGATTATTTCAGATGGTCTGGCTTTATTTCCTTTTGAAGAAGAAGGTTTTTTGTGGATTCCGCAACAGCTTTGGTGGCTAAAAAAAATGCTATTTGGTATTTGGACAGTATGTTTACACCCCAATATGATGACTGAAGAATCTTGTGCGCACTTTTTAACTGATTTGGAATTGTTTTGTAGTAAAATTACAACAGTTGATGAGATATTAAAGAAAAAGGAATATCTCCATCGGAAGAAAACCTTTATTGACATTGTGTTTGAGAAAATATTTTTCATGCAAAGAAATCTTAAAATGATGTTTATTAAATTAACCTGGTCTACAAAAAAAGAGCGTAACAGTTCACCCCTCCTGATACAAAAGCAACATAATTATAAGGACAGTTTTTCTGACAACAAGCTCATGTAATAGCAATACATCAGCCAGAAAACGCCACGAAAGTGCTAATCGGCTAGACGAGTATTGTGGTGAGCGCCTGTTGCGGAAGCAATGACGGCCTGGTGAGATTTAAACGGTGAGAACGTATAGCCTGACGGAAGAAGTCAAGAGGGTTTCGACGCTGCATACGACAGGACTGCCAGACGGTGAGCAATCTGGCGCGAAGAATCTGTCCGTAGTCGCTGCGGATACAATAGCTTATTTTCCGTGGCTGCACCGCAGGACGAATCGAACGTTCGGCAAGGTTATTAGTGGGTTCAACACTGTCGTGGGAAAGCAAGACAAAAAGATACTCCCATTTTTTCAGGAGATGTTTGGAAAACTTTGAAACAGCCGGCGAAGGCGCATTGCGGTTGTTTTCCAGGAATGAGCGCATCTCCAGAAACATCGGTTGCGTCAAGGCGGTAAGTTACTTACGCGAGTGGGCATTGTGTATTTGTAGGCGTGCCATAGGCGGAAGACGGCGCCTATGGGCTGTCACATGAGGAGTGGGGGGTAAAGTGGACGGCTTTGTCAAGACCATTTATTATTAATTTTTAGATGCATTAATGCATCTATTTTAGTGTGCAGAAGGGTAACGGAAGGAGCCCGTAGGGCGACTGGAGTTACCCTTCTGCACACTCCGCGTTTTTCTCCGCCTCCGCCACCACCTTTCCTTCATTTCTCCTCGTAGGAGACTCCAAAATGAACTTCGTACGGTGTCCTATATTCCAGCGATTGGTGATACCTCCTGTTGTTGTAAAATATAAAATACTTCTCCAATCCCTCACGCACATCACGACAAGCCTCATACTCTTTTATGTAAATATCCTCGTGCTTTACGCTCTTCCAAAGACATTCCGTAAAAATGTTATCAAACGCACGACCCCGACCATCCATACTGATGGCGATCCCTTTCCTTAACAGTATCCCCGTAAATTCATCGCTCGTAAACTGCGAACCCTGATCACTATTAAATATCTCCGGGCTACCCTTCTCTAAAGCCGCCTCCAAGGCCTCTACACAAAATGTCACTTCCATCGTATTGCTTATACGCCACGATAACACATAACGACTATACCAATCTATTATTGTTGTCTGGTATACAAATCCTCGCTTAAGCCGTAGGTACGTGATATCCGTTGCCCAAACCTCATTCGGACGGCGAATTTCCTTATTTCTGAGAAGATAGGGGTATATCTTGTGCCCAGGATGCCTCTTACTCAGACTCATCTTCGGGTATATCGCCCGCAATCCCATCTCCCTCATACACCTTTGCACTCGTTCCCTGCCTACCCATTATACCCTCTCGTTCTAACGCCTCTTGTATACGCCGACTCCCACAAAAGGGATATCCCGTAAATATCTCATCGACTCGATTCATTAGCCGTACTGTCTCTTCTGTCGCCACCACCGGCTCATAGTACACGTTCGACTTGTTTAACCCTATCAGCTCACACTGCCTGCGTACACTTATTTCCCTGTTATCTGATTCTATCAACCCCCTCTTCTCTTTAACTCCCAATCTCTCTAGATTTTTTTTAAACCACTCATTCTCCACCTTCAGTTGCCCTATTTGCCGGTACAACTCATCTATTACTCTCTCCTTGTCTCCTCCTTCCTTCCCCTCCTTTCCCTGAAATATCCCCACTATCCCCTCCAACGCCCGCTTCCTCCATTTTGTTATTTGCGTCCGGTGTACCTCGTACTGCGATGATATCTCTGCTATCGTCTTTTCTTCCTTTATTGCCTCCAATGCCACTCTTGCCATAAATTCCTTATCAAAACTCTTTCGCATTTCCCAGACCTCCTTTCACTTTCCTATCTTACCATTTTGCATCTTAACTACTGGTCTGAAAAAGCCAGTCCATTATACTTGACGCATGCTGGGAGAAGTGCTAAAATGTTCGCATGTTTCTCCGAGAAAAGACACGAACGCAAGACGGGAAAGCCCACCGTTATTGGAGCGTAGTAGAGAACCGCCGGGTCAGCGGGGGAAGAGTGGTGCAGCGGCAGGTTCTCTAGTTGGGAGAACTCAATGACAATCAACGAGCTGGATGGGTTCGGACGATAGAGGCGGTGTCGGGTAAAGAACCCAAGCCAAGACAACTGGCATTATTTCCGGATGACCGAAAAGCCATGCCGATACCGGATTGTGAGACAGTTCTGGTGAGGTTGGACAAAATAGATCTGCGGCATCCACTTCAGTTAAATATATAAGGAAAAATATAATGCAAAACAATTTTAAAAATTTTTTATATCATTATACCGGAACTGTTTTTCTTATTTTAAATTGCATACGGCACAAGTTGTTTGGATATAGAACACCCAGACCATTTTCAATAAAAGAAATTGAGCGATCTATCAATTATGATTTTAGTATCGTTGATAATTGGATGGATACTTTGCATTGTTATACAAAAGAAAAAAATTTAATAAAAGATAAAGTGGTTCTCGAACTTGGACCAGGGCAGGATTTAGGGACCGGTTTGATATTGTTGGCCATTGGCATTCAGAAATATATTGCATTAGATGTTAATGAATTAGCTCATGCTACACTTTTTGAATTTTATAATAAATTGTATGAACAAATAAAAAATCGGTATGCGAATTCAGATATTGAATATTTAAAAGAACAATTAATCAAATGTTATAATAATGAAAATTCTAACTTAAGTTACATCGTTGATAAAAATTTTGAGTTTACAAAAATAAAAAATAAAATTGATATTGTATTTAGTCACGCTGCTTTTGAACATTTTTCAGATATTGAAAAAACAATTAAAGAGTTAAGTAGTGTAGTAAAACCTGGAGGATATTTAATTGCAGAAATAGATTTACATACTCATACACGTTGGATTGAGCGTAAAGATCCTTTGAATATATACAGGTACAGTGATTTTTTGTGGAATTTATTCAAATTTAAAGGTTCTCCAAACAGAATAAGGCCTTTTGAATATAAAAATATACTCGAAAATAACGGATGGACTTCTATCAAAATTGCTCCATTCGCTATTCTCGAGGAAGAATATTTTAAGAATGTTCTGCACTCTCTAAATCATAAATTTAGGCATATGGATCCTCAAGAGATGAGACTTCGTGCTATTATGTTAATGGCCAAAAAAAAGTAATATTTTATATGTACTGTTTAGACTATTATAGTATTACTCCATAAAAACTTCTTTATTCTGTAAGATTTTCTTTGTGATCTTTGTGTAAAAACTTTGTGTTCTTCGTGGTTGAGCTTTTTTGGTTGCGGCTCTGCTGCGTTATGTTATTATTTAAGCGAAATTTCGTATTTACCTCAGCATTGTCCGGTTAGGAAATTGCGTAATAACCGGTATTAGAAAACATGAGAAAAAAATATTGTTTTGAGCAGATAATTTACTTGACAAATCAGCAAAAAGCGCATGCACAATTTTTCGTAAAAACCCTTAAATATAGGAGTTACGAAAAATGCCGCGCACCTTTCATCCTCAAGACAAAAAACACTATGTACCATCGTTTCTCGAATTGTGGCAACCTGTCGAAAACATTTTTATCAGCATGCCTCCGCTTGAGGCACGGGGAAATAGACCTTTGCAAATGAATTTTGAACACCAGCTTAAGGCATTAGTTTTCTTTCACCTTGAAGAACATACCTCAGGACGACATCTCCTGCAAGTTCTCGAAGAAGACGACTTCGCTCGTAAAGTGATAGCGCCACCTGAGGGAATAAAAAAGAGCAGCTTCTTCGAGGCTATAAATTCCCGCGGTCTTGAACAGTTAACGTATGTATTCCAAGAGCTTCAGGCTAACGCAGCTAAAATCCTGCCCAAGGAACATACAGAGCTTGGAAATCTCGTTGCTATTGACGGTTCGTTCATTAATGCGGTTCTTTCCATGCACTGGGCCGACTATCGCAAAGGTTGCAATAAGGCCAAAGTACATATCGGCTTTGACATTAATCAATCTATACCGTCAAAAATATTTCTCACTGATGGCAAGGCAGATGAGCGTCCCTTTGTCAGCAGGATACTTTCGTCTGGCCAAACCGGAGTTATGGACAGGTACTACCAGTGCCATAAAGATTTTGATCTCTGGCAGACAGAAGAAAAGTCCTTTGTCTGTCGTATCAGAGAAAATACCAAAAAGACTTGCATAAAAGCCAACACCGTTAAACCCGGCAGCAACGTTTTTTATGATGCCATCGTACTGCTTGGCACTGCCGGAGTTAACCAGACAGAAAAGGAATTGCGGGTTATTGGCTATCGCATTGACAATAAAGTATACTGGATTGCCACGAACCGATTTGACCTCTCTGCTGAGGAGATCGCAACCATCTATAAGCTCCGGTGGAACATTGAAATATTTTTCGGCTGGTGGAAACGCCATCTTAAAGTGTACCACCTTATCGCAAGAAGTGAACACGGATTAATGGCGCAAATACTCGGTGGTCTTATAACCTATCTGCTTCTTGCAATCTATTGTTACAACCATCATAAGGAGAAGGTGAGTATTAAAAGGGTCAGACAGTTGCGTATCAAAATACAAAACGAAACCCGCAATCTACAAACTGACCTAATAGCTCCCGACTCCCTGCAGATTGATACACCTAATACTAATATCAAAGAACAACATTGGCACTCTTTCGCAATTTCCTAACCAGACAATGCTGATTTATTATATAAAAAATATATTTAAAAACATTATCTATGGTTTATTTCCCTCGTTGGTTATCAAAATTAAAAAACCAACAGGTCGGGGAGGTACTACTAAAATTAATTCATATCATTTCGATATCTTTAATTCATATTTTAAACATTTAGATGTTGAAGATATTCAGGAATTTATAAGAGATAAGACTGTGGTTGAAATAGGACCTGGAAATGTTTTGGGAACGGCTTTTTATTCTATAGTTTATGGAGCAAAAAAAGTAATTTGTATAGATAGATTTCCTGTAGTTTTTTTTAAAGAACAATATAATAATTTTGTTAGCCTTATTGATTATTTACCAAATCATTTAAAAGGGAAGGCTAGTGAAATTCTTAAAAATTACGATGACCTAAAAAACAGAATAGTATATTATTCAGATTTAACAGGCAGATTTACACACATACCCGATATCAAAGCAGATATTATTCTATCTAATGCAGTATTAGAACATGTTTATGACTTACCTTCATTATTTAATATGTTATCGAAAATATCTGATAAAAATGCTTTAATGTTTCATGGTGTTGATTTGCGTTCGCACACGATGCACTATAAAAATGAATTAGATTTTTTAAATGTACCTATCATATTATGGAAATTGATGACATGTTTTCGTGGAGCACCTAACAGGATTACGAGAAGTGAATATATTAATATTTTTGAGAGTCATAATTTTAAGATATTACGTGAATTAATTGTGAAAAAATACGATACGGCTACAGTAAAAGAATATATCCTTTATAACAAAAAAAATACAGTTGATATTAAAGATTTAGAAATTGCAATTATTGGTTTTGTATGTAAAGTATGTTGAATATATAACTCTGTGGACTAACCACTATGAGCATAAATTGGCGGATAGAAGTATAAAAAAAATCGAAGGGAAAAAAGCTTATGAACATTTTAGGAATTTCTGCATTTTATCACGATAGCGCCGCTTGTCTGGTTCAGGACGGCAGGATAAAATCGGCTGCACAGGAAGAGCGTTTTACCCGCAAAAAGCATGATTTTTCTTTCCCAAAGAATGCCATAAATTACTGTTTACAAGAAAGTGGATTAAAAGTAACAGATTTGGATTTTGTCGCTTTTTACGACAAACCCTTTCTAAAATTTGAACGTATACTGATGACTTATCTAACATATGCCCCTGTTGGAATTCAGTCTTTTATTAAGTCAATGCCATTGTGGATAAAACAGAAGATATGGATGAAGGAGTTCATTAAGAAAGAACTTGATTTTGATGGAAAGATTATCTTCCCCGAACATCACGAATCGCACGCAGCATCCGCTTTTTTCCCATCGCCCTTTCAGGAAGCAGCCTTCCTTACGCTAGATGGGGTTGGCGAATGGGCGACAACAAGCTATGGAGTCGGTAAGGACAATAAGATAGATATTTTGTCAGAAATTCATTTTCCACATTCTTTAGGGTTGCTTTATTCGGCATTTACCTATTACACGGGGTTCAAGGTCAATTCAGGCGAATATAAAGTAATGGGGTTGGCGCCTTACGGTGAACCTAAGTATAAGGACTTGATTCTTTCGGAGTTGATGGATTTAAAAGAAGACGGTTCTTTCAAATTGAATATGAAATATTTTAATTATTGCGCCGGTTTAACGATGACCAATGGGAGATTTTCGAAATTGTTTGGTGGGCCTCCCCGAAAACCAGAGTCATTACTAACCCAACGCGAAATGGATTTGGCACGTTCTGTGCAAGAGGTGACAGAAGAAGTGATGCTGCGTGTCGTGCGGCATATCCACAAGGAGACCGGCCAAAGGAATCTCTGCCTGGCAGGTGGGGTAGCTTTGAATTGTGTAGGCAACGGAAAGGTTTTGCGGGAGGGGCCTTTTGAGAATATCTGGATACAGCCTTCTGCGGGAGATGCGGGGGGTGCATTGGGGGCGGCATTATTTGTTTGGTATCAGTACCTAGAGAATGAGAGAATTGCTGATGGTAAAAGGGACTTCCAGCACGGATCCTATCTTGGTCCAAAGTTTGAAAACAATGACATCTCTGATTTTCTCAAAAGGAATAATATCCCTTATCTTGAATTAAGCAACGAAGAAATTCCGGAAAAGATTGCCGATTTAATTGCGGATCAGAAGGTGATCGGCTGGTTTCAGGGAAGAATGGAGTTCGGCCCCAGGGCGTTGGGGAGCCGATCGATTATTGGTGATGCGCGTTCTTCGAAAATGCAAGAAATTATGAACCTGAAGACAAAATTTCGTGAAAGCTTCCGTCCCTTTGCCCCATCGGTGATAAAAGAAAGGGTTTCAGACTATTTTGAATTTCATGGGGAAAGTCCTTATATGCTTTTGGTGGCGCCCGTAAAAAAAGAAATTTGCAGAGAAATGTCAGAGGAAGAACAAAAACTCTTTGGCATTGATAAATTGAATGTCGTCCGCTCCAGCATTCCGGCAGTTACTCATATCGATTACTCTGCACGAATTCAGACTGTAGATAAGAGAGATAATCCCATTTTTTATCATATGATAGCAAAGTTTGATGAGAAATATGGCTGTCCTGTAATTATTAACACATCTTTTAACGTGAGGGGTGAACCCATTGTTTGCACTCCTGATGACGCATACCTGTGTTTTATGCGAACCAATATGGACTACCTCATTATGGGTAATATTCTGATCGAAAAGAAAGAACAAAAACCACTGGACAAAGATATTGACTGGCTCAGGAAATACGAATTGGATTAAAAAAGAGGTATTAGGCACGGGGGCGCATAGGACATCGAGAGCGGGTGACGCGGGCGTGTGGCAAGTGACGAGTGTATGCACCACAGAGGTCTCAGCATGTCAAAGCCACAACCGAAAAACATAACACGGATTACGCAAATTACAAAAGGAGATTATTGATGAAGTCGTTAGAAGAGATGATCAAGAAATTACCAATTGAATATGAACAAGAGGTCCAGGATTTTATCGAATTTATCCTGGAGAAACGTGTGAAAAAACACAAAGGAAAACCTAAGTTTGATTGGGGGGGAGCCCTTAAACATTTGAAAAACTATACTTCTGTAGAACTTCAACATGAGATTTCAAAGTTAAGAACCGGAGAGAAATGAAATATTTTATAGACACCAACATCTTCCTGGAAATAATTCTGGATCAAGGAAAAAGTAGAGAAGCAAGGGCTTTTTTATCAAAAATCGAAAACCACGAGTTTTTTATGTCAGATTTTTCCCTTCATTCTATAGGGATTCTTCTTTTTCAGCAAAAACAACATGCCATCTTCCAACTGTTTCTGAAAGACATGATTTTCAATACCGTTGTGGTAATAATCTCATTGTCAATAAATGATATGCCAGCCGTTAGCAATGTATCTCAAAGATTTAATATTGATTTTGACGATGCATACCAATATGTAATTGCCGAAAAGTATGGTCTGACAATTATTAGTTTTGATTCTGATTTTGATCGCACTGAACGTGGAAGAATAACACCTGCAAAGGTTTTAAAAGGTGAAAATATGTGATTACTGATTGTATATTACTAAAAGATATACTCTATTGTGGCCAAAATGAATGAAAGGAAGGATACATGATTATTGAAGAAATAAAAAATATCAAGAGTGGCAAAAAAGACTTGCGGAAATTCGGCATAACGATGGGAGTTGTTTTGGGGTTGTTAGGAGGATTTATGTGGTGGCGTGGGAAAGAGTATTGTTATTACTTTTTCATAATTTCTGCAATTTTTTTCTTTTTTACAGTTACCTTTCCCTCTGTATTAAAACCGGTAAATACACTATGGATGTCA
This sequence comes from Candidatus Brocadia sp., assembly GCA_013360945.1. Classification (GTDB taxonomy): domain Bacteria; phylum Planctomycetota; class Brocadiia; order Brocadiales; family Brocadiaceae; genus Brocadia. Next base: position 8,298 of record JABWAQ010000075.1, on the reverse strand, counting down.
CTCGCCATCCTGATGAGCTGGTTTATGACCAGGGTAATCTTGAGCATTTTATTCTATCTAGGACTTACACCGATCGGTTTCCTGGCACGGCTGTTTGGAAAAGATTTTTTGAGACTAAAATTCAGTAAACACACTACAAAGAGTTATTGGATTCAAAAAGAAATGGATAAATATAAAAAAACGGATTATGAAAGACAATTTTAAGTCACCAGTTTTGTGTGGATAAAATTTCACAAATTTGTTAAAAACAGGACCAAGTTTTAAGTCTAAAATAAATTCGATTTTTAATGTAGTAGTAAGACCTTACTGGGTGGGCAATATCGTCAACAAACAGAAGGAGAGGATAGGGTGCAAATAGAACAAAATAAAAAAAAGAAACTTATTGTTATTTTTATATTTATTACAACTTTTTTTATTCTAATATTAAATCCTTATTCAGTAAGGGTGTTAATAAGTCCTGACCGAAATATTGGTTATGGTTTATTTTATTCATTACTATTAATAACATCCCTATTGATTATGTTATTATTTTTCTATATTTTGAATTTGAAATTGTTGAAAAAAGGAAAAATGCAATTTCCAAATTTTATCATTAATTTTACCACGTTTTTTTACACTATCTTCATATTACTTTTAGCAACCGAGATTTTATTTAGATACGTTATTAAACCTCATGAGCCAGTTGAACTTTACACTAAGAATGATTATTTTGGTATGATGTGGCACAAACCTAATTTAAATGTAAGGTTAATAACAGAAGAATTTGATGTTAACTTTAGAACTAATAATATCGGATTGCGTGATGATAGAGAATTAACTGCAAAATGTGAGAATGAAATTAGGATAATGAACTTAGGTGATTCATGTGTACAGGCTGCACAGATCGATCTTAAAGAAACAATGACATATAAATTAGAAGAAAATTTAAATTCTCATGATTCTAGTAAAAAATATAGAGTTTTTAATGTCGGTACAAGTGGTTGTAACCCCTCATATCAACGAAAATTTTTAGAAAAAAATATCAAAAAATTTGATTTAGATTATTTATTGTTATTTTTGTATATAGGGAATGATATAATTACAACACTAGATATTAAGCCACTGATAAATCCCCCTTCAGATATTCAAATAATGTACACCTCATCCATGCTAAGCTTAACAAAGATTTCTAAATTATTTAAATTTTTTTATTTACGTTTGAATACAGAACCTGAATGGGGAGGCCCACGTGGTCCACGCGGACGGCCTTGTCAACCATTTGACGCAGAACCCTTAGAAAAAACTGCAAATCTTTTTTTAAAGGAATATAATAACTATATTAAAAATGCATATTTACGCGTATTTGATGAGATTTCACGAATAAATAATATCTGTAAAATAAATAACATTGATTTTACAGTATTTATTATTCCGACAAAAGAACAAGTAGAGCCGAAAAAATTTGAAGAAACCATTAACTTTTTACATGTTGATAAGAATTCTTTAGATATGGAGAAACCTCAACGTTTAATTAGTGAGTTTTTGAATGATAACCAAATCAAATACATTGATTTATTAGACACACTTACTATCGCTTCCAAAATCAAAGATACCTATTTTGATTTTGACCCGCATTGGAATGCATATGGAAATGAAGTTGTATCAGAAGAAGTAACCAAATATCTAATTCGTACGCTCCATTTACCCGTTACATGGGCAGAATAACAAAAGTTGATGAATTGATAAATTTTGGATTCTCTAATTTTAAGAAAAGGAGATTAAAAATGAGCAAAATTTCAATTATTAAAGAATTCTGGTCTTTTTTGCGGGTTCGCAAAAAATGGTGGCTAGCGCCAATTATTTTCTTTCTACTACTATTAGGTGCGTTGATTATCTTTACGCAGGGATCTGCAATGGCACCCTTTATCTATGCACTGTTCTAAATCAGGCATTCTTAATTTACTGTGCTACAGAGAACACCGAAGTCACAGAAGCGCGGAGGTAATAATTTTGCATATCACAATTCTTCCTTGGCGGCCTCTACACGCTCTGTGGCTTATCCTAAATAATGAAGATATTATTAATCAATAAATCTTTATACCCCAAAGGTGGCGACGCAATAAGCACCATTACTACAGGTAATTTATTATCATCTAAAGGCCACAAGGTGACATTTTGGGGAATGGCGCATCCGTTAAACCCGGAATATCAATATAAGGATTATTTTGTTTCTCACATAGATTATCACAATCCTGGTGGTGTTAAGAATCAATTAAAAATGGCAATTAATATGCTGTATTCATTTGAAGCAAAAAGAAACATTGAAAAACTTCTTGAAAGTGAAATACCAGACGTTGTTCACCTCAATAATTTTGCACACCAAATCTCACCATCAATTCTACACGTATTTAAAAAATATAATATTCCGGTAATAATGACAATGCGTGATTATAAACTTATATGTCCAACATATACTATGCTGTTACATGGCAAACCATGTGAACGGTGTAAAAAGGGAAGATTTTATCAGTGCTTGATCAACAAATGTTCAAAAAAATCATTTGTCAAAAGTTTCCTGAATACCATGGAAATGTATCTGCATCACCATATCATGCATATTTACGACCTGATTGATGTTTATATCTCGCCTAGTAGATTCTTAAAATCGAAATGTGAGGAGATGGGATTTAATAAGAAAATCGAGTATTTACCGAATTTTGTAAGAGTAGAAGAGTTTGACCCAAAATATAGCTGGGATGAAAATACAATTGTATATTTCGGGCGATTGTCGGAAGAAAAAGGATTATTTACTTTAATTGAAGCGGTAAAAAATATACCAGATATCACTTTAAAAATTATTGGTGAAGGACCGCTAAGAAGTAGTTTAGAGTTGAACGTTGAGAGTAAGGGATTAAAGAATATTAAATTCTTAGGATATAAATCCGGAAAAGAACTACATAATGAAATAAGGAGTGCTATGTTTGTAGTTTGCCCTTCTGAATGGTATGAGAATAATCCACGGTCAATAATTGAAGGTTTTGCTTTAGGGAAACCTGCCATTGGCGCACGGATAGGTGGTATACCTGAGCTTGTCATGGATAACAAAACAGGTCTAACCTTTGAATCAGGGAATTCGGAAGACTTACGCTCGAAGATTCAATGTTTACTAAATAGCCCGAATGGTGTTGCGGAAATGGGGGAAAAGGCCAGAATTCATGTAACACAAGAATTGACTGCTGAAAAACATTATATAAAATTATTAAATATTTATCAAAAAACAATTGAAGGGAACAAACAGAGACTATTGTCGCAAGATAGTCGGAAATAATGAATACGCCGCAAAGTATGGAAGATCCAATGCAGAATTTCATGATGTTTATAGATAGAAAATGAAAAGCGTTTTGTCCATGAACTTTTAAAGGTTGGGAAACGCGCATTAATAACTACTCTCAACTGCTGGCAACTGTTACTGTTAAAATTTATAAACAACGGATTTTCGTAATCACGGCAAGTTTGATTCCTGTGGCAGGGAAAAAATGACTATATCAGATAATTAAATTTAGATTTTTTCTGTTATGCCTTAATCTGTGGAGCAATAAATCAATGAATAAGATGAAATTACCCAATGAAGCCTTAATCGCTATTACCTATAAATGCAATGCCAAATGTCACATGTGTAATACCTGGCAATATCCAAGTAAGTCTTCAGAAGAAATAAAGCCTTCTGATTTGGAAACACTTCCTCATGTAGTCTTTTGTAATATTACAGGCGGCGAGCCTTTCATCCGAGAAGACATAGAAGAGTTTGTTGAGATAATGAAGAAGAAGGCAAAAAGGATCGTTATCAGTACCAATGGTTATTTTACGGATAAGGTAGTAAGACTTGCAGAGAAATACCCTTCATTAGGGGTAAGGATTAGTATCGAAGGGCTCCCCGCTGCAAACGATGAATTACGTGGCATGAAAGATGGCTTTGACCATGGTATCAGGACTTTACTGGAACTCCACCGTCTTGGACTCAAAGACATAGGTTTTGGCATTACATTGTCAGATAGAAATATCCTCGATTTAATGGAACTCTATCAATTAGGAAAGGCAATGAATCTGGAATTTGCTACCGCTTGTGTTCATAATACTTACTATTTTCATAAATTCGATAACAAAATAACGCGGTTGAACGATTTTAAACGAGAGTTCGAAAAATTAACAACCGATTTGTTAAAAAGTAAAAAGGTTAAAAATTGGTTCAGGGCATATTTTAATTATGGGCTTTTAAATTATGCTTATGGTAATAAACGCCTGCTTCCCTGTGAAGTAGGTACCGATCTTTTTTTCATAGACCCATTCGGAGAAGTAATGGCATGTAATGCAATGGATAAGAGTATGGGGAATATAAAAAAGACTCCTTTTGAAAAAATCTGGAACAGTGAACAAGCGAAGCAGGTGAGACAGGCAGTAAGAACATGCCAGAAGGAATGCTGGATGATCGGTTCTGTTTCTCCCGCTATTAAGAAAAATATTAAAATCCCTGCAGTGTGGGTTTTAAAAAACAAATTCAGGTTGTTGATGGGAAAGGGTGTTGATTTAACATTAAAAAATTAGGACTTCGCTGACTTTTACCACAGAGGATGCCGGGGTCATAAAAATGATAAGTGGGAAAAAAGAAAACTGGCATCGTAAACTAAAAGACGTGAGCAAAGAATCTGATTCTCAACTCCAAATTTCAAACCAAACACTTAAAATTTGCGTCCTGGGTACCCGTGGTTTTCCTCAAATACAGGGTGGTGTTGAATCACATTGTGAAAACCTATATCCACATCTGGTCAAAAAAGGCTGCAAAGTAATAGTCTTTACGCGAAAACCGTATGTTAATACACCTTTTGATACCTATCAAGGCGTTAAATTAATCCCTCTATTCAGCACAAAGAATAAATTACTTGAAGCTTTTTTACATACCTTTGTAGGTATCTTTGCTGCCAGAATGTTTTCCCCTGATATCCTGCACATACACGCTATAGGCCCTTCACTCTTTATACCCGTTGCCCGCCTTTTAGGATTAAAAGTCATTATGACCAATCACGGGCCTGATTATCAAAGAAAGAAATGGGGTAAATTGGCAAAAAGCGTTCTGAAACTTGGTGAGATTTTAGGCAGTAAATGGGCAAATGGCATAATCTGTATTTCAGAATCAATCGGCAATAGGATAAAAGAAAAATATAAAAAAGACGTATCGGTTATTCCCAATGGTGTGACAATCCCAGAAATCCTATACACAGAGGTTGCGCTAAAAAAATATACCTTACAAAAAGGAAAATATCTATTGGCTGTTGGCCGCTTTGTACCAGAAAAAGGTTTCCATGACCTGATTGAAGCCTTCAATCAATTTTCAAGTCTCAACTCGCAACCATCAACTGAAAACTGGAAACTGGTAATTGTGGGGAGGGCGGACCATGAAGATAAATACAGTGTGGATTTAAAAGAGAAGGCAAGTAAAAACAAAAAAATAGTTTTAACAGGATTTTTAAAGGGAGTGCCATTGCATGAATTATATAGCAATGCTGGGCTCTTCGTTCTGCCTTCTTATTATGAAGGGTTGCCTATCGTTTTGCTTGAGGCGATGAGTTATGGTTTATCCTGCATTGCATCCGATATACCAGCCAATAAAAATGTGGAATTATGCGGGAATAGATTTTTTAAAGCTGGAGATATTAATGCATTATGTACAAAAATAAAAGAATTTATCGACAATCCCTTAACTGAAGAAGGAAAAAGTAAGCAGGTTGGTATGATAGCTGAAAAATACAACTGGGAAAGAATATCTGAAAAGACGATGAAGGTGTATCGTAAAATATTTAATTAATAAAATTGTTGAGACCTTCCTCTACCGTCAGATCAAAATTCGTCCACGCCCTGCGCAACCTTCGGAGTATCATATATGCGGGCATTATCATAAACACATGCCCCAGCGAGCCTTCCTCCTTTCTCACGTACACGGGACGAATCTCAAGATTCGCCGTCTTGCACCCTCGAAACGCCCTCTCCACCTCCGACAAGTCCTTGTACCGGTCGAGCGCCTCTGCCATGTTTCAGAATAAATGATTCTTAAATAATATGTAAATCTCAAAATAGTAGAGTTTTGTATTTAGAGCAAATACCCAGCCACTATCCAGCAAATGATTAAATAAATCTTATTCAGAAACATTGCGAATAACTTCAAATGATATTTCACCTTTTCCCTAGTTTGTCGTTTGTTTTGCCATCTGAAAGATGCATTGTAATAATATACAAGAGTCAGAAATAAGATTTTTTTGAATTATTAGCGTTGTCAATTCAAATTATTTGTGTCAATTAAAACATTATACAGCAACAAACCCGACTTTCGTAGTTTTTGGGTGCTGCTGAGACAACATGATGACTAACCTGATAATACTGATAAAACCCAAGTCCAAACAGGAGGTTCTTATGTAACTTTTAAAATCTATCCCGGATTTTGGGATCATTGTGGGTTATATGATCAATTCGTAATAGTGCCTGTTTAATCTAACATAATTTTTCGGAGAAATTGAAAATGAAGTCTAAAGTTAGTATTTTGGTATTTATTTTTTTATTTTTCGCACAAGGTTGTTTTTTTAATGAAACAAAATTTGTGTCCATAGCAATAGCGGATGATAGTTGGAAGAATTGGTATGGTATTGTTTGGAGAGATACAGATACAAATACCGTTAAATATGCAAAGCAGATGGGCTATGATTATGTTGGGGTAAAGGATTGGAACTGGGATTATTATAAGAACAATCCAGATGTTGCTGGCATGAGATTTTATATAACAGACCCGCATCTTCGTAGTGACTGTTTCGCTGACTTGCCAAACCGTTCTTCTCTCGGTAATTATGTAGCAGGTGGAGCTGCAATCGATACCTCCATAAAGTATACACAGGCACAAAAAGATTGGTACAATCGGCGTATGGTATGGAAAAGTAATGACCCATTCCCGAATAATTTCGCACAGGGGTATCATCCCACAGGCACTACTTCAAAATTTTACATAGTATGGGATGTCCAACAACAGGCAGTCATTGATGAATTAATTGACAAAATAATAACCCATATTCGTAAGTATGAAAATAAAAGTTTACCATTTACCTTTGCAGGATATATACTTGATACACCTAAACTATCGGGTGAATTTTATTATATAGGCAGTGATAATAAGGAACGTATGACAGACTTATCTTATTGGGCTGGAATGGATTCTGGTTTAGTACATGGTACTATCACCCACGAGTACTCAACGTATACTGAAGGAATGGCCGCCTATTATAAACAATTAAATGCAAGGTTAAGGCAAGAATTCCCTGGCGCCAAGTGGATAATAGAGCCTGCACTGCTTTATTCTGATTCCGCTCCAAATGAATGGATATATAGTGTTAAAAACAGGCCTGACAAAGATGAATTAACCGCTGATTTCATAACTCAAGAAGAAGGGCTTAATGGTAATACGGCATTTGTTGACGATACTAATATCTTTAATTCGGGTATGAATATTACAAAAAGTATGGTTGGAAGTTCTCAATCTAATGAAGTCGATGAATATGGAAATCGCCTTATTGCGGCCAAAGCTGGCATTAACGGCGCATGGTATAACTGGTTTGGGCGATGGGGTGGTTTTAGAAGTATGCCAAATTTTAAGTATATTACGGAAGTTTACCCCAGGCTTAAATTGATAAGATGTATACCAAACTGGGACAATTTAAATAACGTATCTCTAAATGATCGTTCTTGGGATGGCAGTGTTTATCGAAGTACAATGAGTTATATCGACAGTGATGTTATGTATTCTCGGCATCCAAAGACTGGAAAGCTCTTTGCCGTGTTTAATACAACGAATGGAGTTATAAAACTCAACGCTGGTGAGACAGTAATCTCCGTACAAAATACTGACGGATACTTCATCGAATCAGGTAATGCCAGTGCTGATTTTAATATCACGGGAAATGAAATCCGATTAAAGAATAGTGTTCCTATTGCTGTTGATTCAAGTAATGGTCAAATTAAAGGCAAGGGATATATTTTTACATTATCATCGTCTAGCTCAGTTCCTAATGGTTCTATAACGATTAACAGTGGCGCCACTTATACCAGCTCTACCGCAGTTACCCTTGCACTTTCGGCTACCGATAACGCAGGATTAACGGGATATTATCTCTCCACCAGTTCAATGGTACCATTAGCGTCAGCTCCGGGTTGGACTGCAGTGACATCCACGACGAGTTACAATGCCAACGTTTCCTATACTTTGAGTAGCGGGAACGGCAACAA
>JABWAQ010000177.1 GCA_013360945.1 Candidatus Brocadia sp. | reverse complement strand
AGATTGGAGGTAAAGGGGATCGAGAACCTTTCCAGCAAAGAAGGTATTCTTATTGCTTCTAATCATCTTAGTTATATTGACCCTCCTCTTCTGGCAACGATAATTCCCGGGGGATGTACTTTTATGGCAAAACATGAACTGTTTAATATCCCGGTACTAAAATACATCATTCGGTATTATGCTTTCCCTGTAAATAGACAAAATCCAACAGCATCTTCAATAAAAACAGCAATACATAAGCTTGCTTGTGGAAAAAAAGTTGTTATCTTCCCGGAGGGAAGAAGGAACAGGGGAGCTAATGATGTTTCGTTCAAAAACGGTATAGCAATGATAGCTGTTTTAAGTAAAAGGAAGGTTGTACCAACACTGATTGAGGGCACAGATAAACTTTTTTCTAAAGGTACCATTATTCCAAGACTGGCAAAGCTGAAGATAACGTTTGGAAGACCTCTGGATCTCAATCAAACAGGTGCCGACTATAAAAAGATAAGTCAAAAAATCATGGAACACATAACGCAACAAACTACAGCCAAAAATTTTGAAGAACTTTCTTCTATTGCCTCAGCCAGAACAATACATAAGCAATAGAAACATATCTTTTTTACTGCTTGACTATATCATCCTTTATCTTATAAATATTTTTTTCTATTTCAGCAACAAAACCCTCAACGATATATTCTACGAAATCCTTATAAATCGTTTTTTTTGCAAAGAGGGGTTTGTTCAATTTGCTAAATGAGGGCATTATTAAGTATTCATGAAATTCTTTTTCACCCTGCTTTCTCACCTGAATTTGCCCTGTCATGCCACCTGCCAATTCATGGTAAGTACAATGGTTAACCTGTTTACATTGAATATTTGAAATATAAACAGTTAATTCCATGCCTTCTTTGATAGCTTTTTGAACTTCGCTACGTTGACATAATTTTGAATAGAGGATTTGCTTTATTGGCGGAACGGTCTTAAGAGTTAACGCATTAATAAAAACACTTTCGTCTGCCCGGCTGTCAACTACACTTATTTGACAGGTATTTACGTCCTGTATACGGTCTTGTAAATCGAGAGAGAACTGGGTACATCCTACTATTGAAAATAAAAAGAAGACAGAAAAAAGTATGCAATATTTTTTATTTAGCTGTTTATACATAAGATCCATTTCCTTGTATGTTTTTTAGCAAAAATCTAGTGTTTGTTATTTAACAAGCACGGTAGCACATGACAATGAAAATATTCTCAAAATCGCTGGCTGAGATGAACAGAGGCCATCGGATTGAGTTGGGGAATAACGTATATTTTATAGAGAGTATATAGCAAAAACAAAAAGTAGTTAAAAGATATCTATAGTCTTGACTAACGTAAAAAGAAATTGTATTATTTTATAGTCAAATTTCAATATATTTTATATCTCCGTCATTCACTATAGTATAGGTGATGAGAGGGAATATATAATACTGCATTACGGGTGTAGCATTTTTTAATACTGGGGAATAGTGTAACGGTAGCACAAATGACTCTGGATCATTTAGTCTAGGTTCGAATCCTAGTTCCCCAGCCAATTAAATCAAGGGTTTCAGGCTGTTGATACATTTCTATTTTCTCCAACTGTAGTCAAATTCTAAAACCCGAAGACCTTCTCTTAAACTTTCAGGACAATGATGTGCGTATCTTTGCGTCATAGAAATATCATAATGACCTAGCAACTTTGATATTCTATAAAGTCAACTCCTCTTTGTGCTAAACGAGTAGCAAAGGTATGTCAAAGATCGTGGATCGTGGAAATGGAAATTTTGAATATATGCCTTCCTGATGGCAACATTAAATGCCCTTATAAGGGATATGAAAAACACCTTTGATAACGTACAATACCTTGCCCAAGTAGGTTTCATAGAGATCAAGAAGGCGAAAGAAGGCAGAGAAAAAGCAACCCCAATTGTAAACTATGATAAGATACTCCTCGAAATTCCTGTTTAAGTCTAAGGAGCAAAACATGAGTACAACCTTAAAACAAAAGAAAGACCTTATTAAGGTCAAACAATTTGTAACCGATAGTGAAGGGCATAAGGTAGCAGCTATAATCGATATTGACGAATTAAAACGCTTAGAGGAACTGATTGAGGACATGTCCGATATTAAGGCGATTGAAGGCAAGGCTAAAGTGGTAATTAAAGTGCCCAAAAAAGTCAAAGCCTTTCCCAGTGTTAAACCGGTTCGAGGTAAAGGTATCCCAGCCTCAAAACTCTTGATCGAGGATAGACGGTGATATTCTATTATCTCGATGCTAGCGCCTGGGTAAAACGTTACTATCTGGAGAATGGTACAACATGGGTTCAGAACTTTTTACCCATAACCAAGTAATGGCTTGTGCATCGCTTGGTATGATAGAGGTTATGGCAACGTTATCACGAAAGCGTAAAGCACGGGAGATTACCCTTTCTCAATTTAAGCAGAAGATACGGGAGCTAGAAAAGGATTGGGAACGGTTTATCCAGATACAGATGACAGAAGAAATCGTGCATATTGCGAAGGAGTTAACGAAGAGATTATCGCTCCGTGGATCTGACTCAGTGCATTTATCCTCTGCATTACTATTACAAAAACATTTTACTGAAAAAGACGAACACTTAGTTATGGTTGCTTCTGACTACGAATTGAAAAAGGCAACAAAATCATCAGGATTGAGTATCCTCGATCCAATCGAACAAAACGTAAGTTAAATTTTAAGCCTCCTGTGACATGGTGAAATTCTCTCGGCTGTATAGCCATCCAGTAATGAACGAATCGCTATGCGGAGTTCAATGGGAGATTCCTCGCTTGGAACCTTTAATCAGGATGACAGTAGGAAATTTTCGGCGTTGCCTGCGGCGCGACCACTTAGCGGCTGCGATATGATGGGGAGAAGCTATCCATCTTGCAAAGCATAAGGAACTATTTAACTTTAAGGATGTTTAGATTGAACACATATCACATATCAGTTGATCCACGTATTTGCCATGGTCAGGCTTGTGTTAAAGGTACCCGAATACCTGTTCATCAGCTATTACACATGCTGGCAAATGGAGATACTATTGACGAACTCTTAGAAGAGTATCCTTCCTTAAAAAGGGAAGATATTCTTGCCTACCTTGATTATGCTGCTTCTTTGACTGAAGAACAGGTTATCCCTGATGAAGTAGTAATATAAGCATCCTTGTAGACAGAAATATTCCTTCGATTACTATTAGGGAGTTAATAAAGCTTGGTCAAAGAATACATCAATGCGATCGTGCTTTTCCAACTGTAGTCAAATTGTAGTCAATTCCAACAGAACCTAACGGACTTTTAGTCGGAATTGCCAGGATTACAATTGTGTTGTATCTTATTCTATGATAGTATGCGAAAGATTAGAGAAGGGAAAAAGGTCAAAAAGTATGAAGGCATTTCGTTTTAGAATCTTGATGTGATACTGTTTATGATTAGTAGAGAAATCTCCCCATCATCCCCTCTTTCGCAAGGAGGGGATCGAAGCAAAAGAGGGAAATGATAGGGAAGACTTATATGTTTAAGATAAATAGAAAAATACAT
>JABWAQ010000074.1 GCA_013360945.1 Candidatus Brocadia sp. | reverse complement strand
CTCCATGATCTTGGTTATCCGACAAGGGTGTATTGCTCTTCCCACTCCCTTGAATATTTGAAAAAGTACGGATTGTCACTCCAAAATCTGGATACAGAATCCGCACCTGCAAAACATGCGCGCACCCTGACAGGGCACTTAAATACGTTCCTGGCTTCTATGCAGGCCTATTATGCAGGCGCACTTGGTGTGGGGTATGTCAACATTATGTATGCCCCTTATCTGGAGGGGATGGGCTATAAAGAGATGAAGCAGGAGGCGCAACACCTTATCTTCAGTTGTTCTCAGAGCGCTTTTTCCCGCGGGGGGCAGACCTTGTTTCTGGATTTTAATGTCCATACCGGTATTCCAAGGTATTTAAGGAACATTCCGGCTATTGGACCAGGTGGAAAACCCACCGGGAAAACTTACGGGGATTATGAGGAGACGGCCAGGCAGTTTACCTTAGCCATGCTGGATGTATGGCGCGAGGGAGATTGTTATGGGCACGTCTTTGCCTTTCCGAAGTGTGATTTTCACATTAACGAAGACACGCTCAACGATCCTAAGCAATACGAGCTTCTTGAATACGCCTGCCAGATTGCCAGCGAGAATGGCGTTCCTTATTTCATCTTTGACAGGGATGAGATTACCCTGTCGGCCTGCTGCCGTTTACGTACCACGATAGACGATAATTATATGATCAAACATCCTGAAAGCATGCGTTTCTGCGGGTTTCAAAACGTCACGATCAACCTTCCGCAGGCATCCTATCGTGCAGGCAGGGGCAATTGGGATGCATTGTATAAAGAGATCGACAGGGCTATCGAGGTTGCGGTAAAGGCGCATCTCCAGAAAAAGGCGTTCGTTGCAAAATTGATGGCTAGTCCGGAGATGCCTCTCTGGGAGATTGGAAAGAAGGCAAAGGACGGCCGTCCTTATGTAGATCTGGAGACATCGACGTATATTGTGGGTATCCTGGGACTGAACGAATGCCTGCAATTTATGACCGGCAGGGAACTGCACGAAGGTGATGACATGATTAAGCAGGGATTGCGGGTCGTTTCTCACATGTATATGCGCGTTAAGGAGGCAGGTAAGAAATATAAGTTAAAATTTTCTTTAGAAGAATCTCCGGCAGAAAGCGCCAGCAGACGGCTTGCCAAGGTCGATGTGAGGAATTATCCGGAAGCAGCAGATATGGTAAAGGGGAGCATTGAAAAAGACGAATTTTACTACACCAATAGCGTGCATCTGCGCCCCGATGCCCCCGTGGACATGATTACCAGGATATTCCTCCAGAGCAAGTTCCATACGATGATTGAATCAGGCGCCATTATCCATGCATTTGTGGGCGAAGAAAGGCCGCCGGCGTCCAGTATCATGAATCTGGTCAAAAAGACCTTTAAAAATACGCAGGCTGCCCAGGTTACCATCTCTCCGGAATTCACGATTTGCAATGATTGTAAAAAGGTTACCCAAAAACTTACCGATATCTGTGGTCACTGCGGTTCCAGGAATGTGTATGGTATTTCAAGGATTGTCGGGTATTTTAGCCGTATTAACAACTGGAACAAGTCCAAGATTGGTGAACTGGCGGACAGGCACAAGGGAAATTATACGGTAAACGATTTTCTGCCAAAGGCGGAAAAAGTAATTGCGGAGTCTTGTGGAGCGAAGTGTTAAATTACAAAAAGCATAAATTTACGTATGGGAAATTCAACCTGGTGACCACAGACTTCGGTCTGCACAGGTTAAAGCCATGCGGTTAATGGGTCGTTGCCTTTGACAACCCACTTTATTATAATATAGCATGATTGTACCAATCAAGGGATTCATAGAAAATAGCCTTATCGAGTGGGAAGGGAAGATTGTCTCTATAATCTTTTTACCCACCTGCAACCTCCGTTGCCCTTATTGCCATGCCCCCCATTTGGTTCAAACGCCGAATGAACTGGAATCCATTCCTTCCGATGCCGTGATTGACAAGATACGGCAAAATCTTGGCTGGGTGGATGGTGTCGTAGTCACGGGTGGTGAGCCGACCTCGCATAAGCGCCTCGATGTGTTCCTTGAATTACTAAAAGACACTGGTATTATGGTGCGTCTGGATACGAACGGCACGAATCCTCAGGTACTAAAGAATTTAATCGAAGGAGGGCTTCTGGATTGTGTGGCTATGGACATCAAGGCCCCTCTTCGGAAAGAGAAGTATGATGTGGTTGCGGGCGTGCCCTGCGACATTGAAGACATTAAAGAGAGTGTCCGGATTATTATAGAGAGTGGTATCGAATACGAATTTCGCACCACCGTATGTCCAACACAGTTGGATGGTGATGATATTGAAGAGATCGCCAGAGCCATTCAAGGTGCCAGGCGATATATACTCCAGTCTTTTCGTCCGAATCATTGTTTGGACACAGAGATGTTAAAGATTGAACCATATCCTGCCGAAACACTGAGGGATTTTTCTGCAAATGCCGGTAAATACGTCGAATACTGTTGTGTACGCGGTGAAGAGGGAAAAGTATTCCAGAGGAATTGGTAATTCATTATACAGTTTGGTCTTATTTACAACCGAGAAAGGGGGTGATTGTACATGGCAGTGAAGAAGTGTGGGTCTTCATCAAAGACATCAAAGGGAACAGGAAAGAAGGTAGCAAAGGGGACAAAAGGAACGAAAAAATCGACAAAGAAATAAATAATGAGTGGTGTTTGACAACGCAGTTATCTTTAAGATAGCGCAGATCTGGAGGTTTTTAAATTAATATTTTAGTTGTATCCTAATGTTTGTATGTCATTATAGTAAGTATTAAGAATATTCATGGTAGTGTACAAAGAAGTTCTTATACATTATTTAAGAGACCAAATGCTGGATGTATAATGGGAAGGGGGTATTTCGCATGAACGAAATACCCCTTTTTAGTAATGAGTATATCGGTTATACTTTTAACAAAAAATTAAGAGTATGAAGCTTAAAAAACTGGAATTATTCGGATTCAAGTCTTTTGCAGAAAAGACCGAAATCGTCTTTGAGGACGGAATAACCGTCATTGTAGGACCCAATGGATGCGGGAAGAGCAATGTCATTGACGCCATTAAATGGGTGCTTGGCGAACAGAGTGTAAAATCGCTAAGGGGTAACGAAATGGCGGACGTGATCTTTAACGGTACGGACAAGCGTCCTTCTTTAGGCTATGCTGAGGTATCACTGACCGTTCAAAATAATAAGGGGCTCCTGCCTCTCGAATACACTGAGATTTGTATAACCCGTCGTCTCTATACTTCGGGTGAATCGGAGTATCTTCTTAATAAACAGGCCAGCAGATTGAAGGATATTCGGGAGCTTTTTCTGGATACGGGTTTTGGTGCAAATGCCTATTCCGTGATTGAGCAGGGTAACGTGGAAGCCATGTTACAGGCTGATTCCCGCGAGAGGCGGACGTTGTTTGAAGAAGCTGCCGGTATCAGCAAGTTTAAATCACGTAAGAAGGCTGCCTTGAGCAAGCTGGAACATGTGGAGCAGAACCTGCTCCGGGTTGGTGACATTATCGAAGAGCTGCAAAAACAGCTCCGTTCTGTAAAACTTCAGGCATCCAAGGCACGAAAATATCAGGAATATGTGGAACAACTGAAAAAATTAAAGGTAGGGTTTTCCCTGAAAAACTATCGTGAACTAAAAGAGAAAAAAACGGCTGTTTCAGAACAAGTTCACCAGATTGAAGAAGAAAACCAAAGGATGGTTACAGAAATTAGCGAACTTGAAGTACAGATACAGTCAATTGAAGGTATGCTAGCGCAATTGGAGAAACAATTGGCACAACTCCAGACAGAGAGGGTAAATCTCGAAGCGCAAATATCCAAAAATGAAGACAAAATAAAATACGATCACGAACGCATCAAAGAATTAGAAATTCACCGTGAAAAATATACTGAACAGCAAAAGGGGCTGGAAAATAAGATACACGAGACAAGCAACAAGATTACAGAAACGAAGGAACAGTTGAATACGGTAGAGCAAGAAATAGTAAAGTTCATAGATATTCAGAAGGTAAAAGAGACAGCCCATAAGCAGATTAGTTTTGAGTGCGACCTGCTGTACCAGGGTATTGATGAAAAGAAGTCGGAGGTAATCTCTATTCTTCAGCAAGAGTCCAGTCTCCAGAATGAGATCGGCAGTCTGACTACAGAGAAAGACACCTTGAAAGGCAGAAAAATGCGGCTTTTGAAGAGGCAAGAGGAAATCACTTCCGTTGTGGATGCCTTGACGTCTAAACATCAGGAAACTACGAAGGAAAAGGATGCGCTCGTGGAAGAATCACATGGTTTAGGCCAGAAATTATCCACCTCAAGAGGACGCATACAAGAGCTGGTAAGCATGATACGGTCTCTGGACGAGCAAATCAATCAGCAAAAACAATTGCAGAGCAGCAAAACCTCCCGGCATGAAATCCTTATGGATTTTGAAATGCGGGCGGAAGGGGTAGAGTCCGGAGCGAAGGCCATCTTAGAGGAATCAAAGAAGGACGGCGCTTCAGTAAAGGGAATACGGGGCATGATTGCCGACCTGATAAAAGTCGATCTCCCATATGCATTGGCCATCGAAACGGCTTTGGGTGAAAGGGTGCAGGGGATTGTTACTGATACCACAGACGATGCCGTCCAGGCCATTGCTTTCTTACAAAAGAGCCAAAAGGGACACGCAGTCTTTTTCCCGTCAGACAGAACAAATGGTCGCTTTTCCATCCCTGAGGAAATCCTGCAAAAACCGGATGTCGTCGGTATTGCACGGAAACTCGTCAACAGCACAGAAGAGGTTTGCAGGGTTATTGACGGTTTTCTGAATAATACTGTTGTTGTAAAGGATATTGCTACCGCGCTTGCCATGAGCAACGACAACCGTACTATCCGGTATGTTACGCTCGAGGGCGAGTTATTGGAGCCCGAAGGCGCGCTCAGTGGTGGCAAGAAGCAGGGGCAGGTGGGGATCATCTCCCGTAAAAGCGAGCTGAAGAAGATTGAAGAAGAACTGGTTCAAATCCGGCAATCCCTTGAGAAATTGGAGCTGGATAAACAATATCACATCGAGGAACTATCGGAGCTTGAAGCGGAGACGGCCCAACTGGCCAGGAGAATAGAACAGGTGAATATCCTGAAAATTTCCAAAGACAATGAGCTTGCACAGAATGAACAGAAACGGGATGAGCTTACTGCAGAAAAAAAGATCAACGAGAACGAGATGGAAGAGATCGATGTAGAAGTGGAAAATGCCTGCGAGCGCGAAAAGAGTTTGCAGGAAGAACTCGTCCGGCTCAATCAGCAACGCAGGGAGCTGGAACAACAGGTAGAAGAATCCTCCATGCTTGCGGAAGAAAAAGAGCATTTGAAAAAGAGTGTTCAGGAGGAAATCACTGCCGTAAAGGTTGGTCTTGCTCAAAGACAGGAAAAGAAGGACGGTCTGAATAAGGCGTTGAATAAACTCGACGCAGAATTGCGGGAAACCCAGGAACAGATTAAGCATATTATGCAGGAGCAACAAAACTGCCAGCAGAAAAAGCTGGAGGCAGAGGAGGAGATTAAACACCTGGGACTTCTCGTAAGTGAACTCGACACAAAAAGGATTGCATTGGAAGGGTCAATGGCATCTCTCAAGGCCGAGCAGGATGGTCACAATCTGAAAGCCAGGGAATTAAAGGAACACCTGGATGAAAAGCGAACAGCGCAAAAACAGTTTGAACAACAATTGCAGGAATTGAGGCTCAGGGAGAACGAGTACCAGATTCGTCTGGCTAATCTGGAAGAGCGTGTCCGTGAGGAATATCAACTCGATCTGGCAAATCTGGATGCTACAACTGAAGAAATCACATTGGAATTGACCACACCACCGGCAGAAACTACCGATCCCGCCCAGCCCCAGCTTGACTTCTGGGAGGCGGTTTCCAGGGAAATAGAGGAGTTGCAGGGAAAGATCGGAAGGCTGGGGAATGTAAACCTGGAGGCCATCAAAGAACAGGACGAACTGGAGATCCGCGAAACATTCCTGGTAAATCAGAAAGAAGACCTCGAAAAATCCCAGGATGCGTTGCAGAACCTGATAAAAAAGATCAACCACACCAGCCGGGAATTATTTGAGAAAACCTTCAATGACATTCGTCAAAATTTCCAGGTGATGTTCAGAAAATTGTTTGGTGGTGGCAAGGGTGATGTCCTTTTAGAGGAAAATGTGGACATCCTGGAGGCAGGCATTGAGATCATGGCGCAACCGCCCAGCAAAGAGCTTCGTTCCATTACCCTCCTCTCCGGTGGTGAAAAGGTAATGATCGTCGTTGCCTTGCTTTTTGCGGTATTCCAATCCAAGCCCAGTCCATTTTGCATCCTGGACGAGGCGGACGCAGCCCTGGACGAAAGCAACATCAATAGATTTACCCATATCCTGAAGGAATTTACCAAAGACACGCAATTCCTCGTCATTACCCACAACAAGGTCACCATGGGCGTTGCCGATGTGATGTATGGCATCACCATGCAAGAGCCAGGCGTCTCCATGAAGGTGGCTGTTAAGTTTGAGGAGATTGAGAGGAAGGTGGCTTGAAATCTTTATGGGCAATGTATCCTCTCTATTAATATTCCTGAGAAAGATATCAAAACAATCGTATGAGGCATAATAAACACCATAAAATGCAAGAAATAAAAACCTTTTTTTAGGAAGTTTTTAACACCCCTTTATCTCCCTCCTTGCGAAGGCAATATCATTGAACAAGGGAATGATATATGCGTTGTTGATTAAGTTCTTTCAAAAATAGGCGTACCATAAGCACTATGTACTACTTGTAAGGTATAACATGTTGCCAAATTGATAATTAATAAACAGCGTCATAAATGAAAGCTCAAACCATATATAAAATCTCAGGTCACGAAACATTTCCATTACGCTACACTTGGCTGCCAAAAGCTGTAAAAGTATTAAAGGACAATCCAAAGATTTTTTCTGACGAAGATGACGCTATGGTATCGCTGGGAGAGATTTGTCTGATGAGGTCAAAGGCATTCACGGGAACTATTAGAGGCATTGCCGAGCCGGAATATCCGTGCAGTCACGAGAAAAAAACTTCCTGTTCGCCAAAAAAGCCAGTAAATATAAGGCTTTTACGGATCCTTTGATTTTTTGTCATGAGGTGAACGTCCACTAAAGGGTCGCCCTACGAAAACAGGTCAAGTTGTTTGTGACGCTTAACAGGTATCAGACCGCCCGAAGGGCATCCACGATATTCATGCGCGATGACCTGACCGCAGGCAGCACACCGCCGAAAAAACCCATTATCAATGAGAAGGCGAGGGATTTACCGATGATGCCAGTAGTAAGGGAGAAGCTGAAGGCAAGCTCAGAAAAAGTCTGAAAATTCATGGTAGAAATGGTAAGCAGTTGCATGAATGACGCAAAAAAAAGCCCTGCACAGCCGCCTAAAAACCCCAGCATTAAAGATTCCATGAGAAAAGCGCCTAAAATGCTCATTCTTTGAAACCCGAGCGCACGCAGGATGCCGATTTCATTCGTACGGTTAGCCACGGCAGAATACATGGTAATCATGGCGCCGATAATAGCGCCCAGAGAAAAAATTACGGTAAGTGACAGTCCCAGGATACGCAGGAATGTTGACATCATCCTGGATTGATCTTCATAATAGGTGATTTCCCGCTTGGCCTCAAGGGTGAGGCGTGGGTCGCTTTCAATACGTGTCTTGAATTTTATGAAATCTGAAGAATCGCGTAGTTTGAAGAGAACAGAAGAATATACAGGACGGCGAAATGCCTGCATGAGCTGATCCACATCCCCCCATATCTCCGAGCTAAATCCGGTATTGTCCGCATCGAAAACGCCCACTACAGTCCAGTCCCTCATGCCGAAACGGAGGGTTTCACCGATGCCGCATCCCTGAAACCTTCCGGCGATGCTCTGACCAGCGATTATCTCGGATAAACCTGGCCTGGGCATACGCCCCTCAACGAGTTTTACCTGAGGACGCAATAAGAGAGAACTTCCTGAAATTCCCCTGATAACCACATTCGATGGTTTATTGCTCCCTCTCTTGGGAAGGTTGATAAGCACCACCATCTCTTTAGCTAACAGCCGCTGGCCATTTGTCCCAAAAGCCACCTCCGGCTGTGTTTCTATGATTGAAGCTTGCTGCCGTGCTACACTACTTTGCACTTCCGAGGACGCTGCCTTGCGGAGGACCACCACATTGTCATAAGAGCCGGTATTCACTAAGGTCTTCCGCAGTCCCTCAGCGAGCATGAGAATTGAAGCAAAGACAAAAACCACCAGCGCCATACCGGAGGATGTAAAGAGAGTGGTAAGCCGGCGGGTCAAGAGATTACGGAAACTGTATGAAAACGGTATTCTCACTATCCAATTCTCCTGAGGCCATCAGCTATTCGTATCGTTATCGCACGCCAAGTCGGAATAATCGCGGCTACCGAACCAACCAGGAGGGAGGCGGCTGCATCAAGGAAAATGGTTTTTATTGCCACGTTAAATACAGGGAAAAAGGTGCCCATGGTATTGCCAAAGATCTTTGCCGCCGGAAAGGTAAGCAGGATGCCGACAATGCAGCCTATCAGGGCAATAAGCAGGGATTCACCGAAAATGAGTGCTGCGATATGCCCGCCGCCAAAACCCAGGGTCTTGAATATCGCATATTCCCCAATGCGTTCACGGGCAGTCATTGCCATAGTATTAGCCATCACCGCCATAATGATGATGATGACTACAAAGGAAACAAACTGTATGGCAACAACAATCGCCTCACTCATGGAAACAAAGCTCAACTGGAATGCCTTTTCGGTCTCAGTTAACGTTTCTGCAAGTGAATTTTTAAAGGTTTTATCAATAGCTATCGCTACATCTTCTGCCAAATTCGGGTTGGTTATCCCAATCAAATAAAAGCCCGTCTGATCCGCTCGCAGGGAAGCAGTTTTTTTCAGGGTCTCGTTGAGATACTCCCAGTGGAAAAAGAACTGGGTTTCATCGGTGCTTTTCTCTTTACCATGGTAGATACCGCGCAGGACAAACTCCCAGTTGCCTGGGAAAATTGTCCCTTTCAGGGTGATTGTATCGCCAATTTCCCAGCCGTATTTTGTTGCCAGCTTTTGCCCGGCAATAGCAGCCTTCCGGTCCCGGAGAAAAGCGGCCTTCTGGTCCGGAGAAATCACATATTCCGGATACAATTCCAGATAGCTTTTCGGCTCAACTGCAAAGTTGGCGAAAAAGTTTTTTTCATCGATGTAGATGCCTCCGAACCAGTTTCCATACGATACAGACTTCACCCCGTTTATCTGCCGTATCTTATCTTTGTAAGAAATAGGGAGTGAAAAGACAAGGGATATTGCATTTCTGGTTATGAGGCGTGCCGCTGAAGATGCCTCAACTCCGGCGTACCAGGCGCTCACCACCGTCCTCAAGAGGCCGAAAGCGAGAATGACAATGGTGACACCGAGAATGGTCAATGAGGTGCGCAGTTTGTGGCGGAAGGCGTTTTTAAGGATGAGTTTGGGGAGATGCATTTAAAATACCTTTTTCCAGATGTTTTATCGTGTGGGCCTTTTCTGCGGCATGAGGGTCGTGAGTAACCATGATAATGGTCTTGCCGAATCCGGCGTTGAGACGTCCCATCAATTCCAGTATCTCTTTTGCAGAGACACGGTCGAGATCGCCGGTCGGCTCATCCGCCACGATTATCGCAGGATCAGTAACCACAGCCCGGGCTATAGCCACCCGTTGCTGTTGCCCTCCGGAGAGCTGGCCCGGGTAGTGGTCCATACGATCGGAAAGATTGACCACCCGAAGCACTGTTTCAACATGTTCTCTCCGTTCTTTCCTGGAAAGCCGGGTCAGAAGCAAGGGGAGTTCAACATTCTCAAAGGCGGTAAGCACCGGAATCAGGTTATAAAACTGGA
This sequence comes from Candidatus Brocadia sp., assembly GCA_013360945.1. Lineage (GTDB taxonomy): Bacteria > Planctomycetota > Brocadiia > Brocadiales > Brocadiaceae > Brocadia. The sequence continues at coordinate 8,042 of JABWAQ010000074.1, read as the reverse complement.
AGATAAAGCCGACATTGGCGGAACGCCATCGGGCAAGCTCCGTTTCTGATAGTACCGTAATATCGACACCGTAAACTCTGATGATGCCGCTATCCGACTTATCGATGCCGGCAATCAGATTTAACAAGGTGCTCTTTCCCGATCCTGAGGGACCCATCAACGCCAGAAATTCGCCTTCCGCTATGTCAAAAGTAATGTTTTCCAATACCGGTACGACCTGGTTACCTCTGAGGTAGGATTTGCTCAGGTTTTTTATTTCAACAATCGGCAACTGCTGTTCCATTACTTTTCCACAATCTTTATCTTTGAACCGTTTTTCAACTTCTTTAACGACGTAATTGCCACCTTGTCGTCTTGTTTTATTCCTTCAAGAACTTCTATCCTGTCATCAACCTGAGCCCCTAAAGTGACCGAAGTCTGTACTACGTGGTCGTCTTTCACAAGGAAAACGAAATTCCTGCCGTCGCGGGTTATGACAGCAGAGGGGGTGATGGTAGTCATCGGCTTCAGATCTTCTTCTTTTATTTGCCTGGAGAGAAAGGCAACCTTGGCGCTCATTTCCGGCAATATGCGGCTGTCCGTATCAACGAATCGGACCTTGACCATTACCGTTGCCTTTGTCCGGTCGGCAGTTGGCACGATCATGTGCACCTCGCCTCGAAAACGTGACTCGGGCAGGGCGTCAAGCTGTATCTCGCACGGCTGCCTAAATTTCACCAATTCCAGGTTTGATTCAGAAACGTCTGCCTCCACCTGGAGTGAACTCATGTCGGCGATAGTAACAACTGCCGCTTTGGCATTTGCGGACGCTCCGATCGGGGTGACGATATCGCCGATGTCGGCATTTTTTGTTAATACTACGGCATCAAAAGGGGCCCGAATCAGGGTGTATTCCAGCAAAACCTCGGCTCCCTGAAGAATTGCTATACTGGCTTTAATCGCGGCCTTTGCCCCTACAACCGCAGCGATTGCTTTCTTGTAACGAGCCATGGCAGCGTCGTATTCAGTCGGCGTTGAGATTCCCTGAGCCAATAACTTCTTTTCACGGCGAAAAGAAAGCGTATCATAGCGAAGTTCTGCCTTTGCCTGTCCAAGATTAGCGCGGGCAACATGCAGGTTTGCCGAAGCCTGATTCCGTGAGGCAACGACATCTTCATTTTCCAGGCGGGCAATAACCTCCTCTTTTTTTATCCTGCTTCCTTCCTCAACGCTCAGTGATATAAGCCGTCCGGTGACCTTTGACGCTACAGCGGCTTTCCGCTGAGCCACCACATAACCGCTGGCATTCAGCAAGGCAAAAGCCTGAGACGGATAAGTCCTGCTAACACTTGCAACCTCAACCTGGACAGCCGGGGTCATGACTCCCGTGGTATAAAGGAACCCTGCCACAACGACGATGAATGCTATACCAGCAACGCGATAATACGGTCTTCTGCGTCTTGCCCGGCCGATAGTCTTTACCGACTTGTCTATCTTTAGTTTTAAAAGGTCTTCCTGTGACATTAAATACTTTATATGCGATTTATCTTCACAAATGAGTTACGTTATGAGCAGGATGGGTTAAGGCGTTGGTTTTACACAGAATCCGCTTTTATGATCAGCAATCCCTTAACCACTTACCAGGAGCGGACTCAGAGGGTGGGTTCGCTTTGCCTGAGCCATCCTCTGCTGCTGATTTATTTTATGTCTTTTGTTACACCCTCCAGTTCCTCCAACTTTCCTTCGGCAATTTCTTCCTCCAGTTTGATCACCTCACGGAAGGCGATGCCTTCCCGCCAGAGGAAGAGAAAGCCCATAATGGTGGAAGGGAGAATGCTAATGGCCCACAAGACAATGGCATAACTTTGGGCAGCCGTCGTTTCTATTCCAAAAATATGCAATGATTTTAGTATGGCAATGTGGAAGACGCCAATATATCCTGGCGCCTGGGGGAGGGCAACTGCCAGCGCAAGACAGACAGCGACAAGGCACGCCCCTACAAAAGGGAGATGCATGTGGAAGGAAAATCCGAGAAGATATATTTCTGCGCCTCCGAGAACCCAGATAAAAAGTGAAAGCGCTAATATCCATACGGTTTGCATTTTATTTTCCAGGATTTTAAGACCATAAACAAAAGATTCATACAGTCCTAAGATTTTCTCTTTGAGTTTATGCGGCAGAAAGGAACACAGTTTGGAGAGTATTTTTTTAAAGAAATCGGGTCTGATTACGACTAAAAATAGGGATGCAACGGTAAAGACTCCTACCACAGCGAATACCTCGGTCCATTTTTTCAAGGAAGGGATAATTGATTCATTGACCGTGTTCACCTGATTTGCAGAAACCTGTGCAAGCGTAGTATGACCGGTATCAGATGAATGCGGGAGCAGGGCAATGACAACTACCGTGAATATAATAAGTCCCAGCATGTCAAAAATCCGCTCAACGATTACCGTGGCAAAGGAGGTTGAAAATTTTATATCCTCCTTTTTCGTCAGGATAAACGGCCTCAAGACTTCTCCTACACGGGCCGGGAGAATGTTGTTTGCCATGAAACCGATACAGGTAACAGACAATAAATTTATTACAGAAACCGATTTAATATGTAACAGTAATCCGCGCCAGCGAATTGCCCTTATGACGTAAACCAGCAGGGTTAAAACGAGAGTTGGAATTATATACCAATAGTTTGCATCCGTTAAGGCATTTTTCAAAAGCAACCAATCAATATTTTTTATAAAGAACCACGTGCATATGATGCTGACGATAATGCTCACAACAAACAGCATATTCTTTTTGCTAAATTTCATTGTGACCTCTCATAGAATTAATACTAACAGGAATTTCAAAGTTTGTATCATAGCATACCAGACAACCCCCTGAATCCCCCTTTGAGCAGGGGCGAACGGCCGTTAGCCCCTGCTTGAAACACCCCGATACTCAGGAAAAATACGGCTTCAGGTATTTCCCGGTATGACTTGTTTCTATTTCTGTTATGTGTTCCGGTGTACCGCAGCCAATGACACGTCCTCCTTCGCTGCCACCTTCCGGACCAAGATCGATAACATAATCGGCGGATTTTATGACGTCGAGGTTATGTTCCACTACGATTAAAGAATGTCCCGCCTGGATCAGTTTCTGGAAACAGACAAGCAATTTTTGAACATCGTCCATATGCAACCCGATAGTAGGTTCATCAAAGATGAAGAGCATTGCATCAGAGTTTTCCTGTGCCATAAAGGTAGCGATCTTCAGCCGTTGCGCCTCACCTCCGGATAGTGTGGTGGCTGGCTGACCTAACCTCAAATAGCCTAATCCGGTATCTTGTAAAAGTTTTAATCCTTTGGTAATCCTGGGAGAATCATAGAAAAAGATAATGGCTTCATCCACGGTCATTTCGAGTATCTCATGAATGTTTTTGTTTTTATATTTTACTTCGAGTATTTTTTTGTTGAATCGTTTCCCGTCGCATTTGTCGCACGTGACGTAGATGTCTGCAAGGAATTGCATGTCGACCCTGATGGAGCCGGCGCCTTCACAGTGTTCACATCTGCCGCCAACCACATTGAACGAAAAGGAACCAATATTCAGATTCCGTATTTTTGCATCCCGTGTTGATGCAAAGAGTTTCCGCACCTCGTCAAATATTTTTACATACGTAATGGGATTGGAACGAGGGGTGCGTCCGATGGGAGATTGATCCACAAGAATAACGTCGGTAATAAATTGTATGCCCGTGATACTTTCATATTTCCCAACAAAGCCTGCGTACCCTTCCCGCTTTTTTTTAATTGCCCCGTAAAGCGTATCCTGGATAAGGGTGCTTTTGCCTGATCCCGAAACTCCCGTTACACAGATAAGCATATTCAGAGGAAAGGTAACATCTATGCCTTTCAGATTGTTTTGTGAGGCGCCCTTCAATACAACAGCTTTGGTGGAGGGCGCTTTCCGTTTAGAGGGCATTTTAATGACCTTGTTTCCCTTCAGATATTGTCCGGTAAGCGAGCCATTATGCGCCGGCAAATCCTTAAACGAGCCCTGATAAACAATCACGCCTCCATTTTCACCGGCGCCCGGTCCGAGGTCGATAATTTCATCGGCAGCCTTGATTACCTCTTTATCATGTTCTACAACAACAACGGTGTTTCCGATGTCCCGTAACCGTTCGAGTATCTGTATCAACCTGTCCGTGTCCCGCGGATGGAGTCCAATACTGGGTTCATCAAGGATGTAGAGGGTATTTACCAGCGAAGAGCCCAGAGACGTTGTAAGATTGACCCGTTGGGCCTCCCCTCCGGAAAGTGTCCGGGTCATACGATCCAGGGTAAGGTAACCCAGACCTACCTTAATCATATAGTCCAAACGTTTTTTAATTTCCTGCAAGAGCAAGTGGGCAATGTTTTTTTCATACTCGGTAAGCCGAAGTCCGTTGAAGAACTGGTAAGCTTCATCAATTGTCATTGTGCAGATGTCGGCTATGTTTTTATGGTCTATCAAAACGTTCAGCGCCTGACTTTTCAAACGCCTCCCGTTACAGGCAGAACATAAGGTGTATCCCCGGTATTTACTCAAAAATACACGGACGTGCATCTTATATTTCCGCTGTTCCATCCATGCAAAAAAGTCACGGATGCCGCAAAAATCTTCCGTACCATCCAGAATCAGGTTTACCTGCTCTTTTGTTAACTTGCGGAAGGGAACGTTTAAGGGAATATTGTATCTGGAGGCTGCATTTTTCAGCGATTCAAACATGGTGTAATGGGCGGGTGTATTCCAGGGGGAGATTGCCCCTTCAATCAACGTCTTTTCTTTATCCGGTATGATGCTATCCAGGTCAATCTCTATGGTATATCCAAATCCCTGACATTTGGGACAGGCGCCAATCGGATTATTAAACGAAAATAACACCGGAACTGGTTCCGGATATTCAAGAGCACAGTAACTGCAAAAGAATTGCTTGCTGTATTTCAGTTCGACCCACTGAGCATCCTGGATAGTCAAAGGGTGTCCCTCTCTTTGCACATCAGGATGGACAGAAGGATCCTGGATATTATATATAATGCTTAAATGTCCTGCACCCAGGCGATATGCCGTTTCCAGGGCATCCACAAGACGTTCTTTGATTACGTCTTTGACGACCAGCCGGTCGATAATTCCATAAACAAACTTTGCAGTGCGGATATCCCAGCCTTTCGTCACGGAAGTAATATCGATGATGGCATTATCTGCAAGAAGCCTTACCAATCCGCGTTCTTTGAGGAGATTAATCTGTGTTTGGCCTGATACTTTTTGGCTGACGGCGATGGGGAAGGCGACCAGAAATCTTGTGCCTTCCGGTAGCGAAAGGACGGTGTCAACAATATGGGAAACGGTATCTATCTGCACATGCCGTTTGCAGGTGTTGCAATAGGTCTTGCCAATTCGTGCAAACAGCAAACGCAGATAGTCATTGATTTCCGTGGCAGTCCCAACGGTCGAACGCCGGTTTTTGACGGGATTTTTCTGCTGGATAGCGATTGCCGGGAGGATGCCCTCGATGTGATCAATATCAGGCTTGTCCATCTTTTCCAAAAACTGGCGTGCATAAGCGGAAAAGGATTCGATATACCGTCGTTGCCCCTCTGCAAAGAGGGTGTCGAATGCGAGGCTGGATTTACCCGACCCGCTGACACCGGTAACCACCACCAATTTTTTATGGGGGATTTCGATATCAATATTTTTTAAATTATTCACCCGTATGCCACGGGCAATAATGGATTTCTTCATAATTTTGTATATACTCTAATCCGAGTGAGTCAAAAAAAGTGCAAAATGGTAATACTATCCTTTTATCGTTCTGAGGGAATGAAGCGACCGAAGAATCTCAATTCGCGAAATTCCAAGACATTAAATATAAGATTTTCACGCTTTATTCTCAAGATAATTCTAGGACTTCACTGGGTTAAGAGAAGGCTAAAAAGCCAGAAAAATCGTTTGACAAAATCAAGTTGTTTATCAATAATGACGGTGTAAGAGCCTGAAAACCACGTCTCTTAAGGTAATGAAATTACTCAGCGACTTGATATAGAAAAAAGTAATCATTTCTGATAAATAAAAAGAATAACAAGAAACATCTTATATTATTGGTCGGTATGCAATCATACAAATAATCAGGAACTGCATATGATAACGCAGGAACAAATTAATCAAGTTGTCAGAGCAATTGTTACAGGTTATAACCCAAAAAAAATAATCCTTTTCGGTTCATACGCTCAGGGAAATCCAACTAAAGAAAGTGATGTTGATTTGTTAGTTATTAAAGACGATGATTTGCCAAAAATTCAGAGAAACCGTATTGTCAGAAGCTTTTTAAAAGATTTTACCGTGCCAATAGACGTTATTGTTAAAAGCAGTCAGGAATTTGAAATGTTCAAAGATATTATAGGAACTGTGGTCTATGCGGCAAATAAATACGGACGGGTTCTTTATGGATAAAAGTAGCATCATAGAGCACCTGGTAAATCAATGGATTAAAATAGCAGAAAGAGACTTACTCACCGCAAAACAGGGGTTAGAAGCAAATGAGATTGTAACAGATACCGTATGTTTCCATTGTCAACAAGCTGCCGAAAAATATCTGAAGGCGTTTCTTGTCCAGGAGCAGGTTGAGTTTTCAAAAACACACAACATAATGTCTTTGTTAAATCTATGTTCATCCGCAGATAAATCGTTTAAAGAGCAACTACCGGAAGCAGACAATTTAACTGATTATGCCGTTGAAATCCGTTACCCTGACGACTGGTATGAACCAACCCTTGAAGAAACTAAGCAGGCATACGAAATTGCTTTAAAAGTAAAGAATTTCGTTCTCAAAAAACTTAAAATACAAAATAAAGACATTTGATAAGGAAAGGATATGTCGTGAAGCGTATTGTGATCACAAAACTATTGACCGTATTTACTTTTGTATTGGGCATCTCTGTAGTTGTTGCCCAAGATTTAACTGAAGAAATGCCTGTTGTCAGGCATGCATCTACACACATTACAGCGATAGAAAACTGGTGGATACCACTGCTCAATACCAGCTGGCAATGGCAACTCACCGGTGCCATTGATCAGTCCTATGATGTCGACATGTATGACATTGATATGTTCAATAACGATGTCAGTGTCGTTGCCTCACTGCATGCAAAAGGTCGTAAAGTTATTGGTTATATCAGTGCGGGCAGTTGGGAGAAATGGCGACCTGATGCGGACGGGTTTCCTGAGGAGGTGCTGGGCAAACCTTTGGAAGGTTGGCCGGGTGAAAGGTGGTTGGACATACGACGGATTGACATCCTTGGCCCCATTATGACAGCCCGTATGGACCTGTGCAAGGAAAAGGGTTTCGACGGAATTGAGCCGGACAATATAGACGGCTACGTCAACGATACGGGCTTTCCGCTGACTTACCAGGATCAGATCAATTACAATATCTTCCTTGCAAATGAGGCTCATATACGCGGCTTGTCAATAGGACTGAAGAATGATCTGGATCAGGTCGAAGACCTGCTGCCGTACTTTGACTGGGCTCTGAATGAGCAATGTTTTCAGTATGAGGAATGCAAGGCGCTGATGCCCTTTATTAATGCCGGCAAAGCGGTTTTTCAGGTGGAATACCATCTGAAACTCCGCTCGTTTTGTCCATTAGCCAACCAGCTTAACTTCAACTCAATGAAGAAGCATCTCAGACTCGATGCATGGATGAAATCATGCCGATAGATATCATCCTGGTACAAGGGAGAAATAGTTTTGCAAGGTTGGGTTGACCCGTCTGCGTGTGGATTGTACAGGCAGAGGAACGAAACCTACTGTTTTTAATCAGGCATGCGGCGACTTACGCGTCCACCTTTTTATGACAAAATTCCACCCCCTTACCCCCGCCAGCGGGGGACAGTTGTTGTCCCCATCAATGAGGAGAAACCTCCACTTTTATCCGCCTTTAGAGCGGATGTTCACCCCAGTCAAAATACATAAGTATAGAATGCATGGCATGTTAGTGTTATTTTATCGATAAATATGTGGTCACTAATATATTATTATTA
>JABWAQ010000176.1 GCA_013360945.1 Candidatus Brocadia sp. | reverse complement strand
TGTGGTCACGAGAAAAAAACTTCCTGTTCGCCGAAATAACCAGTAAATATAAGGCTTTTACAGCCTTTTTGTTTTTTGTCATGGGGTGAACATCCGTTAAAAGACTCAAAGGCCGAAAGGTATTCAACCAGCTTCCCCGCATTATGGCTATTCACCGGTAGGCCACGATCAGAAAGTTCAATAATCTTTTTCGAGTCGGAGATTACCCTTCTCGGCGCTTCGATTTTCTCCCATTTACCTTCTTGCCTGAAGGCAATCTCTATTCCCTGCAAGCGACAATCAACATCTATTGTCCTTTGGGTAAGAAAGAGCGGTGTATAACAGACAGTTCTTTGTGGCCGCCTGGACTTTTCCTTTCCTTGTTGATTGGTCTCACGCACAAAAATCAGTTGGTTGATGCCGTCCGCACTCACCACAAAATCCGATGGTTCAACGAACCTGATACCATCAATCTCTTTGACCTCGTAGGCTATTTCCTTTGCGCTGTCAATGAGAATCTGGAAGTCCGCCTTCGTCTTCCCCAGGGTGACAAAGAAATCCGTCACGTCCTTTTTATCTTTGGAATCCATGCATGACGGCCATAAAACTTGTTTTACACTCTTGGCAGTGCCTTTAAGGGATTCAACTACCTTCAATGCCCCATGCCTTCCCGGTTCGTCATGGTCATACGCAAGGATCACATTGAGATTGGTGAAGAGTGAATTCCATTCTCGCTGCCAGGTGCCAGCCCCGGCGGTGCCAGAGACAGCTGGGAAACCCATTTGGTTGAGAAGCAGCGCCTTGAATTCACCCTCAGCAACGATGATAAAGGGGAGATATTCTTTGATTACACCGGAAGGATACAAAGACACCGTAGAGCCTTTAGTTTGCGATCCCTTGTGTTCCTTTAGCGTCCACCTGTCCGATTCAACCTCTATCGGGATAACGTAATGCTCGTTCTGATAGCCGATGAGGTACTTTTCTACCGTTTCCATGGACAAACCATACTTATCCAGGAAGACCTTTAATACCGCCTCGTTCTTCATCAATTGGTTATGGAGGATCTTCACCTGGTCAAGGGTGAGATATGTAGGTTTACCGGACGTTTCGGGTTTCTTGCTTCGGGTTTCAGACTTCACATTTCGCGCCTTTGATTCTATCCCCTCTTCTTTTTTCACCAGGTTCAACGCCTCGTTAAAGCCAATGCCTTCCTTTTTCTGAAGAAACTGGATTGCGTTTCCCTTTTCACCGCACCCAAAGCAATTAAAAAGCCCCGTCTCCACGTTAACCGATAGAGACGGGTTCTTATCTTCGTGGAAGGGACACAGGCAGGAAACCTCCGGCTTGCCATTCGATTTAAACCCCGGTATGTGCCTCGTGTAAAAACTTTTATAGTCGATCTTGCTTAATACCTCTGTAGCCGTATTCATTTTTAACCTCAAAAAAATCCTTTAAAACAAAAAAGCCGATTAACGGGAATTACTTCCCACTAATCGGCTGGCTTGCTATTTTTCAAAACTTGGCTAGCTAATAGCTGGCTTGCCTATTCTTACCTGTCTTGGACAGGTAAGTTTATTTCTGCATCATGAATTTGTTACTTTTTGTCTTTTCAATTCGATAATTTTCGATAACCCTGCCAGAATCGTCTATTACCCTGACTGGAATAGGAAATTGTTCCTGTGCGGATAGCTCAATCTCCCTCCCTTTTGTCGATTCGTTGTATTTGTGAGACGGCATATTTTCCATGATTTAAACCCTCCTATAAGACCTTTTAGAACGTAAAAAAATCTTACCACTTCGCCATATCTTACCCTTATTTAAGTACCCTTCATAATCCTCATTAGTAAGACCAAAGTCGCAAAACACGTTAGAAAGACAATCCTCGATTGCGCCACCTACCTCGTAAATTACGGCATCCCGAGCCGATTCATCGCCAATAGGTAACGGGCCTAAAATTGATTCCAATTCATCTACGACTACCTTTGTTAGACGATCCGTTAAATCAGAGACTAATTTCAAACGCCCTTTATCTCGGTCTGATAGATAGGGGAGTTTTTTAATAAAATTAGTTACATCCTCCCCTGATTTGCAAGATTTACTTACTTCACTCACTAGGGACAGCCATTCCCCAGAAGACATTCTCTTTGATTTTATTTCTTCGTAAGTCAAGCCTTCTTCATGAAGTTTCAAAATCTCCTTAATATCGTTGAAAGTCCTGTCATCAAATTCAGATACAGACCCTTTTCCTTTGCCTAAGCCATAACGCACAGGCTTTTTAATAAGCCCCAGGGAAATAAAATGCGTGAGCATCCTATCGCTGATTTTTGCGTTATCCCTTTCCAGCTTTTTTAACAAATCCTTTTTATTTATCATTCATCTCCCCCTACCTTTCTCAACCCCTATTTTCATATACCTATTGCGTTTCTCTTCTGTAAAGTAGAATGTACAATTATGTATGTAGATTCTACATATTCAAATTTTGTTTTCAAGCAAAAAAAAACAAAAATATTTTTTACCCTTGACTACTATCCGCCTTCCTTCGCCTTTCCCGCAAGCTGTTCGTATTGTTCCACGTGCTTTTCAATAATTCTCTCTTGATGTTCCAGGTAAAGCTCTATGATCTGTGATAATCCCAGTCTCAATGCCTGTGCTTCATGATTCCTCTCTTCGTAGCCAGGTGTTGGATATCGCGTAGCAAAATCAGTTAAATCCGAATCTTGCAGTAAGACAGCAAACGCCCTGAGTGCATAATGATGACTCAAAAGCTTATCCTGGAGATCTGTAATACACTCCGGAACAAAACTTCCTTCTTTCTTCTTTTCATCTGACATGATAATTTAGCTCCTTTCCGATTAAGAATTTTCGTTGATTACATCCATACAGTCACGAATTGTATCTTGTACGAAACCCAAAAATAAATAAAAGCCGTAATAGCCGGGACTGGAAAAGTCATATTCATCTGCAGGCGGTGTAGGCTGAGCAGTGAGATCTTGAACGAATTGCAATACTGCGGATAGTCGATCCATTGTTTCATACACATCATCTAACTTCTTTGGTTGTTCCCAGATTTTCTTTAACATACGAATATACCTCCTTCTTTAAGTTTTGAGTTTCTCGTTTTAAGTTTCGAGTTTGTACTTCTGTGTCTTGGTGCCTCTGTGGTTAATTTCTTTACAAAGCAAACTGCAGCCGTGCAATGGCATCCATCTTCTTTTCATCCGATGTATGCAGGTACTTCTCCGTAGTCCGTATGTGGCTATGTCCTAAAAGCTCCTGCACCGTCTTCAGGTCAACCCCCTTATCCAGGAGCGTGGTAGCAAAGGTATGACGTGTCGTATGTGGAGTAATCCGCTTGGTGATCAAGGCATCCTTCCTTACCCTCCGCAAGAGACAATCCACCGCCTTATGAGTAAGTGGCTGTACCGCACAATTCCCATGCTCCCCCAGTGTATAAAACAAATACCTTTCCCCATCCCCTCTTGAGAGTGAACTAAGGGGTGTGTTATCCCCAGGGTAACGTCAAAGTCATGCTAGGCAAAAAAGGGGGAGTGGCAGGGCAAGAGAAAGAAGGGGTTGGGATAGGGAAAAACGAGCAAAGACACGA
>JABWAQ010000073.1 GCA_013360945.1 Candidatus Brocadia sp. | reverse complement strand
GAATAATAATATATTAGTGACCACATATTTGTCGATAAAATAACACTAACATGCTATGCATTCTATACTTATGTATTTTGACTGGGGTGAACATCCGCTTCAAGAGCCAGATAGCCCGCTTTACCTCCTTGATCAGGCAATGCCGTGGTTAACCACCAAAAATCGACCACGCCGTGCTGCGGTGAGCGCATTTGGGTTTGGGGGAACCAACTTTCATGCAGTCCTGGAAGAATACATGGGGGAATATCGTCCATTATTGCATACAGCATCAAGTCAACGATGGCCGTCTGAACTTTTGCTGTGGCACGGTGTTGACCGTGAAGACTTGAAAGTTAAGTTAACACGTGTACTGCAAGAGTTTGAAAAAATAACAAACAGAGAACTGCATGTCCTGGGTTACAATCTAGCGACGGGTTACCGGACAGGGGGGGAAACCATCGCAATTGTCGCCACAGATATTGGCGACCTGAGGAATAAAATCCGCTCCGTCTTGAGCTATTTAGCAAGAGAGATTACAACTCTCTCAACAGGCGTGTACCACAGCGGCAGTGCCGAACGTGACGGCAAAGTGGCGATACTGTTTCCGGGCCAGGGGTCGCAATACACCGGTATGTCGTGTGAATTGGCGCTAAACTTCCCCGTGTACGCAGAGACACTTTCTGAAGCCGACCAGCTCTTGAGCGAATGTTTCGCAAGGCGATTTGGCGGGGGTATACGTTTAAGTCATTTCATCTTCCCTCGCGGTTCATATAGTGAGCAAGCCAAGGCTGACGCGATAAGAGCTTTGACCAGTACCGATGTTGCGCAACCTGCATTGGGTGCAATTGGGGCTGGTCTTTGGAAGTTAATGAGGTCGTTTGGTTTAGAGCCCCACATGTTAGGCGGCCATAGCTATGGGGAATTTATCGCACTCTTTGCTGGTAAGGTGATTGATTTCGACACTCTCATGTTACTTTCCGAGGCTCGCGGGAGGTTCATTGTTGATACCGTAAAAAATGCCGGCACTGAGTTGGGAACGATGGTGGCAATTCAGGCGTCAAGGCATTATGTTGAAAAAATAATATCAGATATCGATGACGTCGTAGTTGCAAACCACAATGCTCCTCAGCAGTGCGTTATTTCCGGATCAACAGCAGCAATCAAAGAAGCTTTGGAAAAAATGTCGCAAAACGGGGCAATCGTTAGTAAAATCTCTGTCGCGGCAGCATTTCACTCGCGCTTTGTAGAAACTGCCCAATCTGCTCTGGCGGACTTGATCGAGAAAACTGTGTGGCAGAACGCCAAAATTCCGGTTTATTCCAACACAACAGGAGAGCCACACGCTCATGATGCAGAGAAAGTCAAACAGGTGATGATAAATCACCTGGTGCGGCCTGTGGAGTTCCTGACTCAAATCGAGGCTATGTACCGCGATGGCGCAAGAGTATTTCTTGAGCTGGGTCCAAAGACTGTGCTGACCAAATTGATTAACAGTATTCTCGAAGGCCGGTCTCACAAAGCTATAGCCATTGACGGAAATGGCGGTGGTATTACCGGTATGCTACATGCTTTCGGACAATTAATATGCGCCGGTATAAAGCTGGATGTAACCAAGCTATTTGAAGGTCGTGGCTGCTTTAGCGGCGATCCTGTCCATTTGGTTCGTATGCAGCGCTCTGAACCGGATATTAAACAAATCTGGCTACTTAATGGAAGTCGTGCCCGGCGCGCTACCGAGCCGGTGAAACAAATCGGTATCCGTATGGAGGAAATAAATAGCCTTTCAGCAGGTCTATCCGGAAGTAAGGAGCAGTTACTTTCAAGACCTGGCAATAATTCGATTGACACAAGCAAATTGATGTCGAGAAAACACCGGAAGGAGGAACCTCAAATGGGAGGATGCAGACAGGTGCCCATTGCTGGTGGTTCAGCAGTTATGGCGGAGCATTTTAATATGATGCGGCAGTTCCTGGAAACGCATGAACGAATCATGGCGATGTATATGGGCGTGGCGTCAAACGACCGGCGTACTGGGCAACGGCTATCCCGCCATATACAATTCCAGAAGAATTATGAGGACCTCAGACCAGAAAACGATCAGTCAACACTTAAAACCAAACTGCCACTTCAGCCGGAGGAGCCGGCCGGAGTATCTGCGAAAACTTCCGCAGAGGCCGATGTTCAGAAAACGCCCGCTGCGACGTCAGCTCAACTTGAAAAGGTCTCTGCCAAAGCTCGGTTGGTCAATAGGCCTACCGAACGCATAGATCGAGGGAAAATGACCGATATATTGCTCAGTATTATTGAGGAAAAAACTGGGTATCCCCCCGATATGGTTGGATTGGCTCAGAATCTGGAAGCCGACCTCGGTATCGATTCCATAAAACGTGTTGAGATTGTAAGCGCATTATTAAAAGCATTGCCGCCATGTTACGGGCAGGAGTTTGGTAAAGACCTTGGTGGTCTAAATACCCAACCCACGCTTAACGGCATGTTGGATATTTTGGACGAAATCAAAGTGGGAGGGAGTGTTCCCGTCCCTTTTGATCAAGCCGAAATGGGATCAACGACTTATGGCACAAGTCACTCATTTCGGCATGTCATTAAACCAAAGCATGAACCCATTGGCGAGTTTGCACTGAGACGCTTGGGCCAAGGCCATTTTATCATTACGCAGGACACACTGGGAGTAGCGGAGAAGCTCTCTGAACTGCTTCGTGCCCACGATTGTACAGTGAGCATAGTAAAACGTGATATTCTGAAGGATGAAAACTCACTGAATCAATGGTGTCTTTCCCTCAAAGCTGATATTGATGCGATTGCGGGGATAGTGCATCTTGCTCAGATAGGCTCCGATTGGTTTACGACAGATGCCCCGACTCAGACCTGGCGTAGCCAGTTACAGCTCAACGAGAAATCACTTTTTATCTTGTTGCATAACCTCAATGGTAAGCTTAGGGATGATGCCCATGTCTTCTCCGTAAGCGCATTAGGGGGGGTATTTAACCGGAATGACAACAATGTCTCCGCTTTGTCTTTGCAGGGTGGCGCTGTTGGCCTTCTTAAGTCATTACGCGAGGAGTGTCCAAATATAAGGGTCAAAGCGATCGATATCGATTCAGAGCAGCGGGCAGACTCGATTGCATTGTGCTTGATAGGTGAATTGGAACTTGTAGGAGGACGTCAGGAAGTTGGTTACCCTGCTGGCAGGCGAACAATTTTTCAGACTGTGCCTGAATCTCTTTCTCAAGAAGAGGCGTGCTCGGACGTGGTGCGCGATCTGGTGGTTTTAGCTACGGGGGGGGTAGGGGAGTAACTGCAGAACTACTTAGAGAATTAGCACTGCCTGGTAACACGCTCTTATTGACGGGTCGCAGTGCATTGCACGAAGACGAGCCGGAAGATTTAAAGCCCTTGGCAACCCCTTCGGCTTTGCGTCAGCATTTCATCTCAGATGTGCGCAACAGGCGCCTGCAACTCACCCCGGCGGAGATCCAGCGCAAAGTCCAAACAATCCTTGACGCACGAGAACTTCGCCAAAATATTACTGATTTTAGACAATGCGGTGCTGCGGTTGAATACTTCTCAGTGGATGTAACAAACGATGATGCAATGCGTCGGCTATTGGAGGGCATATATAAAAAATACTCTGGTATTGGTGCCGTGGTTCATGGCGCAGGCGTTATAGAAGATAAAATGCTGGCGGATAAGACGGACGAGAGTTGGTCTCGAGTGGTAGAAACAAAGGTACTCGGTCTCTTGGTGCTCCTAAAGTATTTGCGCCCTGAATCCCTCAGGTTCCTTACAGTTTTAAGCTCGGTCGCGGGTCGTTATGGCAATAGTGGTCAGACCGATTATGCAACGGCAAACGAGCTTTTGAACAGGTTGTGCTGTCAGCTCAGTCTCAAGTGGGGTAATAAGGTCAAAGTCAGGGCGCTCTGTTGGGGGCCATGGGGCCCAACCAAATTCGGCGCCGGGATGGTAACCGAAGAGATGAAAGCTAAGTTCGCCAGGAAAGGTATCACTCTCGTAAGCGCTGAAGCTGGACGTCGTCTCTTCAAGAACGAATTGATTCATAATGGGAGAGCCGATATTGAGGTTGTCTGTGGTGAAGGACCCTGGGAGCAGCGCGAGGCGGAGCTCGGCCAGATCGAAAGGAATTTACAAACCATTGCAGGCAATGTGTTGTGGCCACTTTTGGGATGTGCGAGAGTAACCACACTGCCACAAGGAGATAAAAGTATTGCCCTCTGCTTAGGGAAGCAGCACGCATATCTGAACGAGCATTGCATTGATCATGTTCCGGTGCTGCCTGCGGCTGTGGCATTGGAAATAATGTCTGAAGCAACAGGCCATCTTTGGCCTGGGTGGTATGTCGTTGAAGTCCGCGATTGTCTGCTCTTGAAGGGCATCGAGCTGAAGGAGCAAAATCATAATTTTAATCTGGTCATTAGTCAGCCGACATACGTTAGCAATGAAGGTTTTGAGGTAAATGTTGCTATTCAATCAAGACATAATAATGGCACGCAAAGATTTCATTATCGTTCGGCTGTACGACTTGAGCAGAAGTTTTCCGAGAGCTCTCAATACAAGCCACAATCGTATACTGAAAAGAAGCTGGATGTTGCCAAGGCTTACGATGAGTGGTTATTTCATGGGCCAAGATTTCAGGTGATTGAAGAGATAGAGGGGATGTCCATGGGTGGATCGAGGGCATTGCTAAGAACCACGTCTCCTTTACAGTGGATGTTGAATGTTGAACCTGGCCGCAACCAGTGGATATTTGATCCCGCTCTTGTGGATGCAGCGGCACAAATGGCTATCGTATGGGCCCGTGTTTATCGCAATGAAACCGCACTGCCTACCCGATTTGGCCGTGTCACTCGTTATTCTGAAACCTTGCCCGAACGGGTACACATGAATTTTGAGCGAATCGCACCGGAAGAGTTTCATTTAGTTCGCGCAAACGTCTATTTCGCTGACGCGGACAACAAAGTCGTGTTGCTGATAGAGGATATGGAATGTGTATCGAGTCCTGAATTAAACCGCCTTGGAGGCACCGTAAAGAGTATCACAAATATCTCCGCGTAGAATGTACAGAGGAAAGGTGATTGCTCGTGTTGGAAAAAAATACAGTTCGCCCAGAACCCATTGCAATTGTCGGAATGGCTTGTGTGTTTCCGCAAGCACCCGACATAAAGACATTTTGGCACAATATTCTTGCCAGGATCGACGCAATCAGTGAACCATTGCCAGAATGGGAAGCAAATCGTTATCTCGAATCCGATAGGATTAATACTTCCCACGGGGGATATCTGAAAGAACTCTATCGCTTCAATCCAAAAGAATTCGGTATCATGCCCAATTCAATTGATGGCGGTGAGCCAGATCAATATCTGGCGCTGCGTGTAGCCCGCGATGCCCTTCAAGATGCAGGATACCTTGACGCCAATTATGACCATAGTGATACAGGTATAGTGCTTGGCCATAGTACCTATCTGCACAGAGGGCAAGGGAATCTTATACAGCACCATATCATGTTGGACCAGACGATAGAGTTGTTACAGGCGGTGCTCCCATCACTCGATGAGGATACGTTATCCAGGATTCGATTCTATTTAGAAAGTAAACTTCCGCAATTCAACGCTGATATTGTGCCAGGCTTGGTACCGAATATTATGACAGGCCGGATTGCCAATCGGCTGAACCTCAAGGGGCCAAATTACCTGATTGACGCTGCGTGCTCCTCTTCGTTATTGGCGGTAAGTGCTGCGATTGATGAATTGCGCAGCGGCAGAAGCCAAATGATGCTTGCCGGTGGCGTGAATGCCTCATTGCCAGCGGAGGTCTCTGTGATTTTTACACAGCTTGGTGCATTGAGTAAACGCGGCAAAGTGCGTCCTTTTGAGGCAGGCAGTGACGGCACCCTGCTGGGTGAAGGCATAGGTGTAGTAGTTTTAAAAAGGATATCCGACGCACTTGCCGATGGTGACCGCATCTATGCAGTTATTCTCGGTGTTGGGCAGGCAAGTGATGGCAGGAGATATGGCTTATTAGCACCCAGTGTTGAGGGCGAGGCATTAGCCATCGAGAGAGCCTATAGGAACAGTGGTATTGATGCTGCAACGATAGGGCTGGTGGAGGCGCACGGCACCGGCATCCCGTTGGGAGATCAAACCGAAATTTCTGCCCTGAAAAAGATACTTGGTGAACGTAAAGGGGTGCAGGGCAGCATAGCGATTGGATCAGTAAAATCTATGATTAGTCACTGTATTCCAGCGGCAGGGATCGCCGGTATGATTAAGAGTGTATTAGCTCTGCACCACAAAATCTTACCACCGACACTTTGTGAGACTATTAGTTCAGAATTGGGGATCGAGAAGACGCCCCTCTATGTCAATACCACAACCAAGCCATGGATATCGCAACCAGGGACTTCTCGGCGTGCGGGCGTCAATTCCTTTGGATTTGGAGGCATCAATAGCCATGCAATTCTTGAAGAAGCACCGGCCGAAGCATGCAAGCCCCCCAAGTTCTCCATGTGGCCCGCTGAGCTATTTGTATTTTCTGCTGAAAGCATTGACTTATTAAAAGCCAGATTAAATCATGTGGTGAGTCTGCTAGAAAAGAATGCTGACTATGCAGTATGTGATATTGCTGCCTCATTGTCTGCTCAAGACACAAATAGTCAGTATCGTCTGGCAATGGTCGTTAAAGATGTAGAAGATTTAACAAAGAAAATTAAACAGGCTTTAAAGCGTCTTAATGGTGATCCGAGCGTACGCTGGTCGACACGAAATGGTATTATTTACAGCAGGTGTCCTTTATATGGCAAAATGGCATTTATGTTCCCTGGAGAGGGTTCGCAATATCTGAATATGTTATTGGATCTGGCGTTGTATTTTGATGAGGTACGAAACTGGTTTGATTTTTGGCGAGGGCTGTATAACGACACACCGGGTGAAAGCCGAACGGATATCGTTTTCCCGCCCAAAAGTGAATTGACAGAACAACGACGTACAGAGTTGGAAAAGCGCCTGAATAATATGGACGTCGGCTCAGAGGCGGCTTTTGTTGGAAGCCAGGCAATAAACTCCTTGCTTAAATCATTGGGAGTGCAACCAGACGTAATGGTTGGCCATAGTACAGGAGAGTCATCGGCTTTGGTGGCATCAGGAGCAATGGAATCTGATAATTTAGCGCTGTTAGCTGATTTTATCCGGGAACTGAACAAGGTTTATCAGCGTATTCTTAGCGAGGGAAAGATTCCGACTGGCGCCTTGCTGACAGTCGGTGCCTTGCCCCAATCAACCGTTGAGGAGCATATAGCTTCTCTCGGTAACGAAATTATGATTGCGATGGATAACTGCGTCAACCAACTTGTGCTCTTTGGGGATGAAGACTCGATTGATGCGCTGCAAAAATCATTAAGTGCTGTCGGTGGTATCTGCCTTTCTTTACCGTTTGATCGTGGTTATCACACCCCTCAATTTTCTGCTGTCAGTGAGGCATTTCAAGATTACTATGAAAATATTGGCCTGAAAACGCCACGTGTTCCGTTGTATTCCTGCGCCACCTCAGATTTGTTCCCTGATAATGAAGAGGGGGTGAGGAAATTGGCAGCCAGTCAATGGTCAACAAAGGTTCGTTTTAGAGAGACTGTCATCAAAATGCACCGTGATGGCGTCCGCTATTTTGTTGAGGTTGGATCATCTGGAAATCTTAGCTCCTTTGTAAATGATACCTTGGCCGGAGAGGAGTACCTTTCAATAGCAACCAATCTACGTCAGAAAAATAGTGTTGAGCAGTTTCTGGCGGTACTATCCCATTTGTATGTTAATGGCAAGGGAGTACAGATCGGACGATTGTTTGAGTCCCGGTCAGTTAAGGTTTTAGATCTGGAAAGTGGTGTGCAAAACAAACTGCAGGGTATGTACTTAAACAACACAATGCCCGTGATACATATGAATGATTCTGATCGTGCAGTATTGCATAAAATGTTGGCACTTCCTGAAACAACGAGTCACGATAGCCAACAGCCCTGCGGGATGCGGGATCCGAAAGCACAGATTCCTCGGGTTGATTTTCTCAATGAATCAAGAGCAGATGACCAGGGTATGGCAGACTATTTTAATCTCATACTCGATTTTCTTGATCAACAGCATACGGTTTTGGAACAATGGAGTATGCATGAGCAAGCCGTACAAGAAAAAGGCAATTCGGTAGATGAGTACACACCCTTTTTAAGTTCGATCACAGAGTTGGATGAGCAATACTTGGAGGGAGAAAGTCGTCTTTTTGTCTGTGAAGACAACTTCTTAAGAGACCATATCCTGTCTGGTCCTGTCTCGGAGTATGATCCTGATCTGCTTGGACTGTCCTGTGTTCCGCTGATGGTCAGCCTGGAGATTATGGCAGAGGCTTGTGCCCTCTTAGCCGGTAGCACTGCTATCAGAATTATTGAAAATATAAAAGCTTTTGACTGGATAGCGCTAGATGATGGTGAACTGACGCTTAATGTGCGCGCAGAATTAATTGGTTCCGAAAAGTATCGAGCCCACATAGTAAATGCCGGCACTATCGTTGTTTCTGCCGATTTTTCCTTTGAAACAGATTGGCGTACAGGTGGCCTGCCCGAGCTTGGGGAAGGGAGAATTTCCCGCTGGGGAGGAAAAGAGCTTTATTCAATCGGAATGTTTCATGGCCCGGTTTTTCAGAGTATTGAACGGGTAGATCGCTGGAATGATCAGGGAATAGACGCATATCTCTCCGAAATCAGCCTTAACGATTTCTTTGAAATGGATAAAATGCCCAAGCTGGTACTAAATCCTGTATTGCTGGATGCCCTCGGACAGCTAACTGCATACTGGATTGCGGAGCAGGTTGGAACTGATTTTAACTGTTTTCCTTCGACCATTGAACGGATTGAACTGTACAGCCAGTGTCCTCAAAACATAAAAGGTTTGAAGCTGCGGGCACGCCAGCAACCGCTTGATCCAGTTGCAACTGATATCGAAGCGCCGCGGGCTTGGCAATTTGAATGCCTTACCGGGGACGGGAAGCCGTTACTCAGGGCGGCAAATCTTGTCAATGTGTATTTCCCAGTTCCGCACAGCTTTTATGAGTTTCGCCGTGACCCCCTGAATGGGCGGCTCGGAAATCTTGTCAGGACCGGCGTAAACCAGGATGCTATTTTGTGGCAGTTGCCGCATCTGACTGAAAAGTTCTGCATGCAATCCAGCGGTATCTTCCTGCGTATACTTGCTCACGCCTTATTGAGTTTTGATGAGCGTAATGAATGGAGGGAACTGGACGGAAATATCCGGAAAAAACGCGAATGGCTTCTTGGACGGGCCTGCATCAAAGAGGCAGTCCGGTACTGGATCCATCAGCAAACGGGTAAGCTGGTCTATCCGGCGGATATCATTGTCCTGCACGACGAATATGGATCTCCTTATGTGGACGGGGAATGGAACAATACGTTGACAGCGCCTCCCGAAGTTTCTCTAAGCCACGACAGACAGCTATCCCTGGCAGCCGTAACTACGCCTGACCGGCCTGTGGGAGTGGACGTCGAGCATATCGGAAGAACTAGGCATCCCGATCTCATAGAAAGTTCTTTTACCTCTAATGAGCGGATATCGCTGCAGGGGTTTGCGGATAGTGCTTTATCAGAAAAAGTGTTGCGCATATGGTGTGCTAAAGAGGCTGTCGCAAAATATATGGGTTTGGGTCTTCAGGGCAGGCCAGAAAAATTTGAAGTTGCATTTTTAGACGATTCTTGGGAGATAGCTCATGTACGTTATGCTGAATATGTGGTTGAGGTCAATGTTACTTGTGAAAATGAGTTGATGGTTGCACTTGCTACTAGGCACTTAACATGATTGACGAGAAGTAAGATTATGTCTGTATTTGCCACCGAGGCTATCGAAAAGACGCTGGTTGCGATTGTAGAAGATTTAATTCAGGACTGGGGATTGGATATTGATGCGACTATTACGGGACACACGATGTTAGTTGCTGATTTAGAATTTGCATCCGTCGATATCATACAACTATGTGTTGCAATTGAACAGCATTATCAGCAAAAAATGGGATTTCAGAGCCTTCTCATGAAAGATGGCAGTTATGTTTCGGATTTGTCGATATCGCAAATAGCCGGTTTTCTGGTCGCCAAAATTAATAACGAGGACAAATGATCATGCGTACTTTATTTATTGGTCTGGATGGCGCTACATTTAAGATATTAGATGACCTCACAAATGGTACTTCCGATAAGCAACCAGTGATGCCGTTTTTATCCAGGATTTATACCGAAGGTGTGCGGTGTAAATTGCTTTCAACACCAAATCCGTTGACGCCTCCTGCATGGGTATCTTTGACGACCGGGAAAAGTCCTGGGAATCACGGTATCTTTGATTTTATTCGAGCGGAAGAGAATGGTGACGATGTATTCTTCACGCTCTATGACTCACGGGACAATAAGGCTGAAACAATATGGTCAATTGCCAGTCGACAAGGAAAGCGTGTTGCTGTACTTAACTTCCCCTTTACTGCGCCTCCACCGTCAAATCTAAAAGGTTTTATAATACCGGGATTTATTCCCTGGCGTCATCTGCGCCGCAATACAAAACCAAGTGATTTTTATGATAGGCTTAAGACATTGTCTGGATTTAATCCCAAAGAATTAGCGTGGGATTTCGAACGGGAAAAAAAGTCTATCGATGTTTTATCTGATGAAGATCGTGAAAACTGGGTTCGTTATCATCTGACTCGTGAGAAACAGTGGTTTAGGATTGCGGAATATCTTCTTTCTGAAGAAGCTCCCGATCTCATGGCCGTAATGTTTGATGGTATTGATAAATTGCAGCATCAGGCATGGCAATTCTTATATCCTGACTTGCAGACAGAAGATGTCGGTCAATATCACCTACGCATGCGTAGATTATGTATGGACTATTTCAGGCAGCTTGATGGATTTCTTGAGAAGTTGGTTACTACAGCAGGACCTTGTGTACAAGTATTTATGGCATCTGATCATGGATTTACGACCACATACGAGATTGTGCGCATTAATGCCTATCTGCATAGAAAGGGCTATTTGAAATGGAAGAAACTACCCGATACTGAAGAGGCCGCAAGAAGAGAAGATAGCATGTTTGCGAACCTTGACTGGAAAAATACTACCGCTTATTGTCGAACTCCTTCGAGTAATGGCATAACTATTCGCATAGCAAAAAATTCGGGTGAGGCAGGAATTAACCCTAAAGATTATGAAGCATTCAGGAACCGGCTCATACACGATTTGGAAGAGCTGCGGGATCCGGAAACAGAAGAACGGATAATAACCCAAATATACAAACGCGAGGAGATATTCCCTGGTGTTGCAATGAAAGATGCCCCTGACCTGCTGATGGTTTTACGGGACTTCGGCTTTGTTTCAATCAAAGACAAGGAACCGGTAATAGAGCAGCGTCTGGAAGTTGCGGGAACTCATCATCCTGAAGGAGTATTTTTTGGTTACGGCCCAGGAATAAAGCAGGGAGAAATTATTGATATGCGTAATATTACTGATGTAGGAGCTACCTTGCTGTACTGTCTGGGACTGGAAGTGCCGGCTGATTTTGAAGGCCGGGTGCCTGAATCGATATTTACTGAAGAACACCTTGCACAAAAACCGGTGATTATAGGCGCCGCCACAGCCGCCCAAGCAAATGCGGATGAATCGGAAAACATGTCCGAAGATGAAAAAGATAAAATTATAGCTCAACTACGGATGTTGGGTTACATGGAGTAACTGCTATGCCCTCCGTTGAAGTTAATGGCGTTCGAATCAACTATGTTCAAATTAATTGTGAATCAGGAGAAGATTGTGAAGATCTCATCATGGTGCATGGCCTGGCCACAAATCTGGCTTTCTGGTACTTTAGTCATGCGCAAACATTCTCAAAGCACTACCGAAGTACTTTATATGATCTGCGTGGGCACGGCCGGTCCGGTATAACTTATAGCGGCTATACAGCAAAGAATATGGCTGTAGACCTTCAGCAGCTTCTCGACCATCTGGGCATTGAACGTGCTCATTTTATTGCCCATAGTTTTGGCGGCGTTGTGGCGTTGAATCTGGCTTGCCTTGATCCCGATCGTTTTGCCAGTTTAATGCTAATTGATACACAAATTTCCGCTGCACGTCAACTTGAAAAAAGAATATATTGGGATATGGGAGGAAGGATTCAGCAAATACTGGACCAAAACGGTCTTGATATTAGTGTAAGAGACCCCTATTTTGGCATCAGGCTATTAAGCGCGCTTGCTCGTTTGCAAATTCAGGGCGCGGAGATATCGCAAGAGTTGAAAGATTTGGTGGGTCACTTAAGTTGGAAAAATAATAAACGCACTGCAAGCCAGTGGTTGAAATTGATGGAGACAAGCCAGGCAGAGAAAGAGTTGATGGAGGATGATAATTTGTCATTGAATAGCCTGAAGAAACTAAATTTTCCAATACTGGCACTTTATGGCGAGTTCTCTCAGTCTATGTTAACCGGTGAGAAACTATTGGAAGCGTTGCCGCATGCTGATTTTCGCCGAGTCCGTAAAGCTGGACATTTTTTCCCAATCATACGACCTTCTGAGTTCATGGAAAACTGTCTACAGTTTTTGAATGGTACGATGATATATGGGGTTCCTCGTAGAATTGAGGATTGCAGTAAAAGATTCTTCAGAAGTGATCGGTTTTTTAGACGGGAAGATAAGTGGTTTTTTTATACCCGTGAATCATTGGAAATGGGACCTTTTGAATATCTTGAAGAAGCGAAGAAGTTTTTATTGGCCAAGATTATCTCTAAAAGTTGATTGAGGAGTAGTACTGTTACTGAATTCTGTAAGTGGAACAACTGTTTTTAGAACGCGGGATTCGTATTTTTCCCTTTAAAGATGATAATTTGTGTACATGGGGACTCCAACAGCGTCAGTGGGTACATGATTTCGCAATCGAGCTTAAAACGAGAAAAATAGATAACAAGATCATTGGGAGGGTTTCTTGCTGTGTTGGTATGGTATAGATGCTGAAATAATGAAAATATGTCCTGGATTTTCACAGAACGATTTTAAGCGCATAGCGTGTGGAGGGTTTTCCGATGGACTAAATAATTATGCTCATTCAATGGCTTGGTTCAAAGATTATCTTTATGTTGGAACTACACGCGGGAATTTTCCATTGATGAAGGCACGACTCCCTATAGAATTGGATCCATGGCCTGTAGAATGCCCTGAAGATCCTTTTGCTCTCGATTTGTGTGCGGAGATATGGCGTTATAGCCTGAATGATGACAGTTGGCAGAGAGTGCATAAGTCGCCAACCATTACTGGTAGTCACGGCAAACCGATTCCGCGAGAGTTGGGATACCGTGGTATGCTGGTTTATCAGGCCGAAGAAAATAATGCGCAGATGCTTTTTGTCAGCACATGGTCTCCAGCTAAGGGACCTGGTCCTTTGCTGTTGCGGTCTAATGAAGGTAGAAACTTTGAGCCATCCTGTGAACCCGGCTTAATTGGTTTACCAGTAACCACTATACGTTCCATGACGGAATTTAAAAGGCGTCTATATACCACACCGGCAGGCTCTCGTGGCGGGAACCCAAACCTATCTGCACATTCGATAGTTTATGAAAGTAAAGATCCAGCTAAAGGCCAATGGGAGCCGATAAATGATTTTGGGTTTGGCGATATTGGTAATAAAACTATCTTTGAAATAACCGGCTTTGGAGACCATCTTTACGCTGGCACCTTCAACCTTGAGGGATATCAGGTATGGCGCACCACTGCAGAAGGTAAAGTGCCGTATCGTTGGGAAAAAGTTATTGAACGAGGAGCCTATCGTGGCGCACTTAATCAATGCGTTCTCAGTATGTGCCCATTTAAGGGCGCTCTCTATGTCGGCAGCGGAATACAAGGGGGTGGCATTGATAAACAACACAAAATTGGGCCAGCACCACCTGAGCTAATACGTATTTTTCCGGATGGGCATTGGGATCTGATTGTGGGAGAAGATCGAGAAACACCCGATGGCTATAAAAAGTCCCTCTCAGGATATTTACCCGGATTTGACAATTTTTTTAACGGTTATTTTTGGCGCATGTGCGAGCATAACGGATGGTTGTATCTTTCAACGTTTGATTGGAGCTGCGCCCTGGGGTATGCGCGAAGAGATACATGGCCAAAGGCATTTATTAATATTGTGAATAAGCTTGGTGAACAGTTTATCATGGAAACGCAATCCGGCTTTGATCTGTATCGAAGTTTTGATGGAGAAAATTGGGTACCTGTGACAAAAAATGGTATGGGGAACCCTTATAACATTGGACTGCGTACAATGTCTTCGTCTCCGTATGGTTTGTTTCTTGGCACTGCCAACCCATTTGGACCAAAAGTGATGCCTTTGAATGGAAATAGATACATTTATAACCCGCGTGGTGGCTGTGAAATATTTTTTGCTTCAAATCTAAACAATGAATACTCGGCAAAGTGAGGTTAAGGAAACTATGTAATTGTTACTTTACGGTGCATCAGGAAGATTCATAATTCGAATTATACTGCAAGGGACCACAAATTGACAATTTGCAAAAGCATTTTACTGAATGGCATAACTATTGTTATATGAATAACTTACGATGCGGTCCCACATCAATAGATTGTAGAAAGATGAAGTGGTGCTATACAACTAACAGTACTAAGTGCCGTCAAGTGCATACCCCATAATCTTATTTTATGCTCCTCGTGAGTATTTCAGACGATGGGGTGGAAAGCGGAATCAAAATGTGCTGCAAGAGAAGTGATCGACAATACAACATGAATTGCCCGTTTAAAGCTTTTGCAAGATACCTTGGAGTTTTGGGGATAAAGCAAGGTGTTTTTTCTCAGTGACGTTGATGCAAAAAATTTCTTGCACATAGTGGGTATCACGGCAGAAGTGGTATCTGTGAGAGAAAAAAAGCTGAAAATACCCTTACAGAACTTCTCGATATGGGTGATCAGTTAGTGGTGGAGATGTTGATTTAATAAGTTTTACCGCTCACAGGGGAGCGGTCTATTTGGTGCAAGATTCAGGTACTAATTATGTCGAATTATAAAGAACCTCAAAGAGTAGCGATTCCTGCTTTGCTGCGTCAAGGACTGGTGGCATTTCGTGAAGTGCAGGGTAACGAGCAAAGATATAAGGTAAGAGATGATTGGAAAGGCCTCACTTATCAGTTTGAACCTTGGCAGTTCTTTGTTTTGGAAGTTTTACCTGCATGTGATGAATTTTCAAAACTTGCATCTGTTTTTAATGACCGATTCGGGCATTCCATAACAAACGAGGAAGTGCAACATCTATTCTCCATGGTCAACGACACGAAGTTGTTTGGTTTGTCAGCATATTCACACCCAATGGTTGCTTCCTTTTACAAGAAGAAAGGCATTCGACTTGATAGACAGACGCAAGAAACATCTTCTCAGCTATCAGATGTCAAAAGCAATCGCAGCATAGGGGAATCATTGCCTAAGCAGGAAGACACATTCTCTTCTGCCGGAAATACCGAATCCCGTAGCAAAACTGAGTCGGCTAGCACAGCTAACTCAAAGAAAAAACCATTGCCCATGGCTATCCCTGATGCCGCAATCCTCAATACTGCAGACTTTACTTTGAATGAATTCAAAGCTCAAAATAAAGATTACAAAATACTCAACCAGAAAATCAGAAATGAAGGTTATCAGCTTGACACAATAAAGGCTCCTGAAAATAGTATTGATTGGCTCAATAGCCTACTTGAGATACCTGATTTATATGAGAAAATATCAGTTCAGAAACCAAATTTCATCTTGACAGACGAGATAAAGAGGTTGAAAGAGCAGACAGAAAAGAATCGAAAGGGAGTTTTTAAATATCTGAAGGTTGAAGAACAGAATGCAATAAGAAGATTGAATAGATTGCTCATAGAACTTATTTACCCACAGGAAACTCCGAAGGCTTTAGTTCTTGGTGCTGTCGTGGCGGCGGAAAAGGGTTGGAAACTGTTCGATCCCACCCGGTTGATAAAGTTAATCTTTCCATTTCTACGACCTTTTAAATATGTAGTTTATTTGCTTCCGGCACTATTGATCGTTGCTCTTTTTACAGTTCTCCGCAATACGCATATAATAAATGAAGATTTTGACCGTTTCCTTCTCGGTGTGAAATATTCCCATTATAACTATGCCTTACATCTCTTTATTGGGATGTTTACCGATAATTTATTAGTGACTTTGGTATCGGCATTAGTCGCTCATTCATACCGTGCAACAGTGAATTCATTCTATGTTCAGCTTCATCTTGGCTTTTACCCTCGCTTCCATGTTTGTATTGGCCATAAGCAGCAGCTCTCGCGGCGTGAGAGTATCTGGCTGTATGCCGCCCCTATTTTAGCACGTTTTGGGCTGATATCTATCTGTGTATTACTCTGGTTTGGCACACGGAATAAGGGCGGTCCTCTGGCGCATCTCTCAATGACGATAGGTTCTATTGTTATGGTGTCCCTCTTTTTAGTAACAAACCCCTTGATAAAAAGTAGTGGCTATCATTTATTAGCTGCTGTCCTGAATGAACCCCAAATGAGGGCAAAGGCGGCCTTGGCAATTGCCAATAAGCTCCGTGGCAATGTTTATCAAAAACTAGATAATGACATATTGGTGGCGTATGCATTAGCATCTTCTCTATTCATGATCACAACATTTGCCATATTTATTTGGTTGTTTGGCAACTATCTTAAATTTCACCTTGGCGGTGCCGGTATATTTTTGGTCGTGCTTGTAATACTACTGCTCATATTACGATTGACCAAAAAGACCAAACAAATAGGGGATGTCTTTGAGCGCTCAATCCAATATGAACGGTGGAAGAACCGCGCAATTCCGAAGGTTGAGAGTGTCGTAGCCGAGACAGAAAGCAAAAGCACCCCGCTATCTTATGTAAAAATCTCGATTATTTCGTTAATTGTGCTAGGACTGATTGTTCCCTATAATTACGAACCGGGTGGACATTTTGTTGTTTTGCCGATACAGATGGAGGAAATTGCTTCTGAGAATGCAGGTATCATTGAAAAAGTTTACTTCACCGGTGGCGAACTATTAGAAAAGGGGGCTGTAATTGCAAAGCTTTCCTCCATTGATTACCAGTTCCAGCTAAATATCTTAACTGAAAAAGTCCAAGAACAACAAGCGGTGGTTAATGATTTAAAGTCCAGGCCTAAACCTGAAGAGGTTGAGTTGGCAGAATGTGAGTTAGAAAAGCAAGAAGCCCAATATGTTTTTAGTAAAGAAAAATTAGATCGGTACAAACAGCTTTATGAACAAAAAACAATTTCCTTTGAAGAACTCGAAGATCAACGGAAAAAGTGTGAAATCGACTTCGCTGAAGTGAAAGAAAACCGTGCCAAGCTTGAATTGATAAAAGCGGGAGTAACACCCGATCAAATAGCTGCAGCAGAGGCTAAGCTGCAAAGTTATAAAACGGAGTGTGATTACTACAAGGAGAAAATAGCCCAATCATTTATTCGTATGCCATTTAATGGCAGACTTATAGGAATTAATCTCAAACAGAAGATTGGTCATTATCTCAATAAAGGAGAAGTATTCGCTACTGCAGAAAATACAAATCAGGTGTTTACTCAAATTGAAGTGCCTGAGCCTGATATCCGTTATGTTATGGAATCAGCAAGAATTAGGGCCCGGTTATACATATATTACAACGAGGAAATTAACGGGGTTGTTACCTCAATTGATCCAATTGTGACGGTAACTAAGGCTGGCAATGTGGTTAAGGTCTTTACGCTGGTGGACAATAAGGATGGTCAATTACACACGGGAATGACAGGACACGCGAAGATCAGTACTAAAGCGATGCCGGTTTGGGAGGTTTTGTCATTGGCTATTATTCGGTTTTTCAAGGTAGAAGTGTGGTCCTGGATTCCCTAACTATAGAGTAAGCGCATAGACATAAACTTCCTGAGAAAATACAAAAATGGTTTTTTAGTTTAAGTTTATGCGGAGGCTCTAAACTCGAAAACACCCAAATCCATTGCTCCTGTTGTTATACATTACGAAAATTTACGTGTGCAATAAATAGAGGGAAGAAGTGCTAAACACGTTGTGAAGTATTGATAAGTCTTCGGTTAAGTTAATCTCGACTTATGTTTTAAAAAATATTTTTATCGCCATTTTTTAACAAAGTAATGTAATTATCAAAATAAATTTTGTCTCCGTATAAACCAACTTTAAATATAGTATTAACATTACTTTGTTAAAAATTTAAGCGGCGCATTTTTTCTTAAGGCGTTTGGATTTAATTTTAAAATAGCCCTCGGCAAGTTTTTCGTTCTTTGATAAGGC
>JABWAQ010000072.1 GCA_013360945.1 Candidatus Brocadia sp. | reverse complement strand
AGGATAGGTCGGTCTGTAGTGCCGACCTTTTTACATGACCCCTTGATTTTCATGGCTTAGCGGTTTGCCTACCCCTCGAATTGCGAAGGTCGGGTTAACCCTCATCAATATCTTTTCGGCATGCGCTACTTCCCAATGATGATGTCCGAGGAATCGGATTGTGAAGAGATCTTCCTCTCTTTCGTCATAGTTTTTATTCTTGACTAGACCATAGATTCTATCGGAATCCGTATGCAAGGCCAAGTCCTGCGCTGCAAGTTTAAGCAGTTTCCGTGCTCCTCTTGTAACTTGCAATCTTGCCGGTCTGGAAAACTCCACGATTGTCTGGATTGCCGTGTGACCCTTCTTGGCAAGGATTATCGTCCCACTTCCCACCGACTTCTCATAGTACGTGCTGGCGATGCTATTACATGCGCTTAAGAGCCCATGCCACCCTTAAATGCAGCTCTGATCTGCTCTGTATGCGATCCACATCATTAGCTTGTTAGCACCCTCCCTAATGATATCATCAGCATTCATCTCACTTGGACTACATCCAGGTTCTGGCAATCTTAGTTCTCCTGACGCCTTATCCAAATAGGTCGTTACCACTGCATCTATGAGTGAAATCGGAACTGGCATGCTTCGGTGCTCGTGTATCGGAATACTCTCCTTTTTCAGCGAGGGATGTGTTTTAAGAACATCCGTCTGTAGTCCCAAAACTACGGAGACAAGATATCCCTCAACTTTCGATGGATGCGAGACAAAGTACGATAAGTCTGATGGTTTACCAATATAGGCATCGATTATCTGCCAAATAGCATCCTTCACTGATCGGCGTGTAAGAGCATCATCATGCCATTGTTGGGCCAAAGGATGACTATGAAGTAGTTTGCTTTCTGGGTATGAATATCGGATCTCCTTGGCTAACTTCATCGTAGTGTTGAACTCCTCTGACTCGATCCAGAAATCTTGCTCTGGTTCAACACATGCAGGGAATTTATCGCTCCGGTCCTCCACTAGTCCTTATCTAAGCGTGATTTTTTTGCCGAGAGAGTAGAGGAAGGTTGAAATGCCCGATTTTACTGGTTAAAATGGGATTTTGCATAAAAACTAATAACCAGAAAAAGGGGCATTTCAGATGAGTGTAAAATCACGACAGAAGTATAGCAAAATAATCAGGAGAAGGAAACAGAAAATAGAGAGACGACTAAAGAGGAAGCAGTGGGAAGATCAAGAGAGTCCGATGTTCAAGGGTAGAAACATCCATTACGAGGTAGCAGAGAAGATTCAGGCGATCAGTTGTGGGGGTATAGGAGCAATCCATCAGATGGTGCAGAGGTGTGGCTTGGTGGAGGAAATAAATGCGAAGGTAAAGTTGCTGAAGGTACATGTGCCGTACCATGAATCGGACCACGTGTTGAATATAGCGTACAATATCCTTGCCGGTGGAATGAGATTGGAAGACATAGAGTTGAACAGGAACAATGAGGGGTATCTGAATGCCGTGGGAGCGCAGAGGATACCAGATCCGACAACGGCGGGTGATTTTACGAAGCGGTTTACGCCGGAAGATATCTGGGGTCTCATGGAGGGCATAAACACGGTGAGGAGTCGTGTGTGGGCAGAAGGACGGAAAGAGAGATTTCAAGAGGCGCTGATAGATGTGGATGGAACGATAGCTGGTACCTATGGGGAATGTAAGGGAGGGATGAATATATCGCATAAGGGGATATGGGGATATGCGCCGATGATAGTATCGCTTGCGAATACGAAGGAGGTATTGTACCTGGAGAATCGTCCCGGGAATGTAGCGAGTCACGATGGGTCGGTAAAATGGATAGATCGGGCGATAGAGGTGGTTGAGCCATATGCGGAAGGGATATGTATCCGTGGGGATACGGACTTTTCACTGACAGGGAACTTTGATCGATGGTCAGAAAGAGTGGACTTTGTATTTGGGATGGATGCCCGTGCCGTGTTGATAAAACGTGCGGAAGAATTGCCGAAGGAAGCATGGAAGGTACTGGTGCGTAAACCGAGATACACGGTAAAAACACAGCAGAGGCAGAAACCGGAAAACAGAAAAGAGGAAATAGTCAAAGAGAAGGGATATAAGAACATACGGCTGGAGAGTGAACGAGTAGCGGAATTTGAATATCAACCTGGCAAATACAAGAAGATGTATCGGGTGGTTGTGTTGGAAAAGAACCTGAGCGTGGAAAGGGGAGAGAGGGCGTTGTTTGATGATATTCGATACTTTTTTTATATAACGACACTGAGGGATAGGACGGCAGAGGAGATAGTGGAGTTGGCGAATGGGCGATGTGATCAGGAGAACGTGATAGAGCAATTGAAGAATGGGGTAAATGCGATGAGGATGCCGGTAAGGGATTTGGAAAGCAACTGGGCATACATGGTAATAGCGGCGCTGGCGTGGAATCTGAAGGCATGGTTTGGATTGTTGATGCCGAATGTAGTGAGGGGAACACAGGTAGTGAAAATGGAGTTCAGACGGTTTCTGAATACCTTGATATTATTGCCGTGTCAGATACTCAGGACAGGCAGAAAGATCGTGTATCGTTTACTTGGATACAATGATTGGCTGAAAGATTTTTTTGCGACATGGGAACGAATCCGACGGCTCAAACTTGTCCTCGTGTAAACGGGGATATGCGTAAGCGATGACCGGATATACCTGAAAAACGAAGCACAAGGGATGCGGATGCGGGAATAGTATGTTCTGATTTTGCGATTTTTCGTGAATTTCAACTAAAAAGGCACCGCCTCCGAATGAATCTGTCGGTGTGTGGAGTATTTTCCCGATGAGAGGTCAAAAAACACGTTCTGACAAGAAAAGATGCTTCAAAATATTGCTTGAAATAGCTCAAATTTATGGTGACGGGCGAGGTTTTCAAATCCTCGCTTGTTTTAGGACTAGGTCAATGTGTTTTTTCAACATCCCGCGAAAATACTCAAGCCTCTCTATCTTCACCGCATTGACCTCTCCCTGATTTGTTGAAAGCGCCCTTTCATAGAGTGCCAACACACTCGCCTCTATCTTTTCACTCAAACCCCTCGCCAATCCAAGATACCTCTTTACCCGATCTTTCGCTGTCTCTTCCTTATTTTTTCCCCCTCCAAATAACGCCTTGGTGCTGATCCTCATCAACTTCTTTAGCTCTCTTCCCCAATATTTGCCCTTGCGTCATCCCTTCCCCTCCAGAAGCCCCTCTCGTATTGCGTCCTCTATCACGTCCAGACTCTTACGTGCGCATCCCACAACAAATTCACATCTGTTGGAAAGTGTACATCGCTCTCTAATACATACGTATCTGCCTTAATACGGAGTCCTTTGTCTTTTTTTTTAACCAACTTATGCCCCGCTCTTACCACCACCTCATTGATCTTGTTGATGGTCTCCTCATCCAATAAACTTACATTGTCCTTGATACTCTGCCTTGAAAATCTCTTGCCCTCTCCACATGTCGTCTCTACCCCAAGAATCTGCCTGATAAGCTTATGATGGTTGGCGAAATCATCCAACCGATCGTAATCTGCATCTAACCCTAATCTCACTGCCGATAAGACCAGGATTTGCCACAAATCCATCCCGTATCTCCCCGTCTTTTTCTTCCCCTTCAGTACTTTTCCCTCTAATATCTTGAACACCTCCTCATTCAATTCCGGTGTGACATAGATATGTTGCAATGCCCTCAAGATCGGCGGTAGCTCATCTCGACTCTTTATTGGCAGTTGTACTGCTGAAATGGGTATGATGCCAAACTTGCGTTGCTGCTCAAATCTCTTTCTCATGTCCTATTGAATGTCCTTTGCCTGTTTTGTTAACGTATCGAATATTTGCCCTTTTGCCCGTCTCGCTGATAGCGAAACCCTCATTTTCCGCCACAAGTTTACCTCTCCTGCTTCATATATTCAATACTTTTATTCGATTCTTTTGCCTTCTTCTCCTCCTTGTGTTATCAGCCTTTAGCTGGTTTTCGTTCAAACACTACTTATTGAAAATAAACGGAAGTGAAAAGACTGTTAATTATAGTGACCATTTCTTTAATATTCAAGGGAAAAGAGGGGGATAATTTAAGTTAAAGCCAAGGAAGCAGGTTTTCAAAACAGTATATTGCTTGTAATAAATGCAAGTGAAAGATTGAACGACTTTCATCTCGCATTCAATCTAACAAAATAATATTTGGAGATGAACCCCTTATTTAGAGTGCTCCAGAACAAACCGCATGATAATATTACTTCAGTAAACAAAAATGCGTATGCAGCACCCATTATATTAAAATATCGTATAAAAACAAGGTTAGTTATAATACTTTCTACCGTAACTACAAAATAGCATAAAGCATTAAATCTATCAGTACCACTTGAAATTAAGATATAAGTAAGTATCGAATTGACAAAAACAAAAGGTACCGCCCATATTAGCACTTTTAAGATATTTACAGAATAAATAAATTCCGGGCCGTAAAGAATAATAATCAAATATCTACCAAAGAAGAAAAAAATTAAAGAAAAAAGTACTCCCAAAACAACCATCCCCATTAACAACGAAGTTATTCTTTTTGTAAATTTCTCAGGTGAATTTTTGTAATCATATACCAAGGTTGGAAATGAAGCAATTGCAATACTTCCTGGTACAATAGTTAGCATTTCTATACATTTCATTGCTGACGAAAATCCACCAACAGCGGAGGAGCCTTTTATTAACTGTAGTTCGATAGTATTTATTCTAAAGTATAAAATACTTAATAAAATAGTGAATCCAATTTTATAAGAATCCTTTATCATGTTCTTCCACGCTTCTATATTTACCGCAAAGCGAAAGACACCAAAATACTTTCGAACTATCAAAAACGACACACTAAAAGAAATAACCTCACTAAACAATAAACAAATAAATAATATATCCAACCTTTTTGTAAAAAAAACTGCCCCAATACCAACAACCGCTTTTAGAAAATTTGAGGCTATCCATAAAAAAGAATGATATTCGAGCTGCTCAAAACAATCTCCAAAGTGCCAAAGAGTATGAGAAAGAGCCCCGAAGATTACCGAAGCTGAATATAGGAAAAACATTTTTGTAATTACAGTATCTTTACCCAAAACAACAATAAATATCATTATTACTAAAAGAGTAATGAAACCCGATTTAAAAAGCTTAATACCCAACGTATTTGACAAGTTTTGCCGCGCATTACTAATATTCCCTGCGGTTGTTCTTATCATAAGGGTATCTAACCCACCATTGGCAAGATTTAATGTAATAAATGCAACTGTTGTAATAAAAGAAAATATCCCAAATGACTCTTTTCCTAATATCCTCGATATAAAAGAAACGAGAACTAACAGCAAAAAAGCATTCAATATCCTGGCAGAGAACACGAAAAAGTTATTTTTTGTTACAAAATACTTCCGAAATACATTTAAAAATCCTAATATATTTATAACAAAATTTTTTATTTTTTCGTAATTGTTCCTTTTAAATTTATATTCACGCAGTAACTCATTTACCAGCACAAAAGAAAAACTACCAATAAAAAATAGGAAGAATAAAACAATTGTTCCATAGAAAATTCTGTAAGAAAAAATCCCTTCTTTCTGACAAATAATAGCATTAAGGAATTTATTGAAATACTGCAGATGAAACACATTTTCAGAATGATGACTAAAATGTCGTAATGTAATCTTAGTAATGCCACTTTCTACATTTATCTTGATTAATACGAATTTAGCCAAAATAACATCCAAAAACACCACAGCCAGATAAAAGGCTAAAAAAAGTGCCAAGATAAGGATAAAAGGTTTGTATATTTTCAAGGTTGTATGGTTAGAGATAATAAATTGGAATGATATACTTTACAACAGTAATAACATTTACAAAAACCATAAACAAAATAAAGATACCTACTGCAATATTTTGGGATTTTTGGGGTGCAATGTTATATATTCCTGTAACCAATAAAATTGCAATGGCTGGTAAGGCTGAAAAAAAATGGCGGGCTTGCATTCCTTTGTGGCCGGGACCGTAAAAAATTAGTACAGAAATTAACGATAATAAAACAAAGAACATCATTAAAAAAAAACATTTTCCACAAATATTTTCCCTTTTCTTTTTTTTAAGAATCGTTTTTATTATACCAATTAGTCCAATGAATGTTATTATGCCAAACACACTATACCATGCAACCGACATCTTATAGACCATCCATCCGTAAGAAAACCAAAAACTTACAAACCAAATAAAGAAACACCTAATATAGTCTGCTGGCATTAAAAATGTTTTGAATATATTATCTGATCTAGCATGGCTAACTTCAAAAAACCTTCCTAAACTCACCCTATCACCAAAAAGATAAATAATTACTCCTGTAAAAAGGATAAAAATCAAAAACACATAAATTGGTTGAAAAATTGTATAAATCCTTTCAACAGGATTAGCATTTTCAGAATTTAACGCAATAAACGAAATAGCAAAAATGGCAAACATTGCCACAGGTACTCCCTGTTCCTTAATGAGGCAACAAACACAACTTAATAACATTATTAATACAAAATATTTTAATTTTCTTTCAGATCTGTATGAGAGGCAAATTACATACAATGTAGCAGCTGCAAATAAAAAGAGAAGATTATCAGGGTTTACAATCGCTGATAAAAATGAAAACTGGGGTAGAAATGCGACAAAGACAGCGGCAGCCAAAGGAACGATATTATTCTCATGCTTCTTAAAAATTAGTTTTGCTGTAAGAAATGAAAACAAGACTACGCCTAATCCCATAAACATCGAAGTAAAACGGAGAAAAAACCATTGATTTGCAGTATCTTCGATTCCAAACCACCGAAGGAGTGTGGCCATTGAGTAAAAATAAAGAGGCGTGGTGTACCTTCTTATAGAGAGATATTCTTCTAAACTTAATTTTTGGACATCTTCAATAGTAGAAGGAAATGGTAGTGGGACATCCACAAATTCCCAAAAATTATTCTTATTCAGGATAAGAAATACATCTTCTATTATAGCGGTATTCTGAATCGTATAATTCCAATTACCAGCATCATCAACTGGATCAAACTCTTTATCTGAGGACTTGCGAAGCCGGGAAGATACTCGATTGAAATCGTAAAATCGATATAATGGTTCATTATTTTTTTGATGTGTATATGCAAGTATATGAATAAAGTGATTTGGTTCATCAGGCCCTTGCCCCAAAGGAATGAAAATAACAAAAAGTATCCCTTTGAAAATTATTGCTAAAAAAAAACTAACATACAGTTTATGGTAATTATTCAATCGTATATTTTTCACCTATGCAGTAAGTAGATACAGATAAGTACAAACACACCAAAAGAGAAACACCTGCTATTGCTACTCCTAAAAAGAAGCTTTGGGGGCGATAGTAAAATATAATCTCGTGATTTCCCTGATCAACTAATACCCCACGAATAAGACCATCGACCCTGTATATCGTATCAGATTCACCATCTACTTTCACCTTCCATCCAGGGTAATAAACATCACTCAGCACAAGCATTCCATGTTTATCAGTTTTTGTTTCAATAATTACTTTATTTGGCTCATAAGAAAGAATCTTTACATAAGCACTATCTTTCTTAGATTCCCCTGGTTGATTCATAAACTTATTGGGTACAGGTTTTTCAACAACTATTCTATTTCTTAAATCAAAACCCGGTTGCCTTATCATCTCTTGCGCATCGACATATGATGATGCAAAATCAAATTGGTAAACCATAAAGGCCCTTGGCAAGGTTTGGAGATTTTCGTAAATCCTAACCTCTTTATCATAAACCAACGGAAATTGTAAAAAATCATCCACTTCTCCCCGTTGTGCAAATTCATTTTTTTTCATGTCAACTGTGGCAGGGGTCAAAAAATATTTTACGCCAAGGAGGGAATAAAAAGGCAGTTTTGCTTTAAAATCTTCTTCAAACCCCCTGTAAAAAAATTCTCCTTTACCATCTTTGTTTATATGAAATTCTGGCGTTCCGGAAAACCAGAGGATATCGCTGCCTTCCTCCCACCATGGATCTAAATGGAGGTTATTCATTCTATAACGATGATACCATGCTATCGCTAATGATTGTATGTATTGAACGCTTGGAATTTCCACAGCGCTGGCAAAATTTGGCATGAGCACCCCATAACCAGACGCAACCCGGTAATTCCCCAGGTTCTTTTTCAGATAATCCACGTAAGGCACATCCCCAAAGGGATTGTAGCGTTCCGGAAAACCATAAGGGGCTTTTAGATCAACAACAAAGAAGGAAAATAAAAAGGCAATCCCACCAATTAAGGCAATCTTCCAGCGTTCTACAGTGCATGCCCATACAACAAAAAATCCTATCAACAGCAGCATAAGCTCCAGATACATCCACTGATAAGAATATCCCCGTGGAATTACATACCATAATTCGAATATGCCTAAAGCAACAAGACCAAACATCCCTTTCTTATTTTTTATGTAAAATCGAGTAATAAAAAAAGCAATACCGATTATTGCAAGAGCTACTAATTGACCTATCACTGATGACGGCCAAAAATAAGGTTTTTGCTGCGAGGCCAACTTTTGGAAAAAAAGGATAAGATATCTTATATGAATAAGTATTACGCTAAAAAAGCTTAATACCATGATAACTCTAGATCTTTCTTTATGAAATAATTGTTTTACTTCTTTCCATCCATTTTTCAACAAATACACAATAAAAAAACAGGATTTTACAAATATCCCTCCTTCATAAGGTGAGAGTAAGGAAAGGGGAAAAGAGGCATTTCCCATTTGATGCTGAGTAAACTGTTTATCCCCATTTATATGAAAAAAGCGCTTTTGAGAAAACCACATCCCTATCATTTTCAGAATAACTCTGTATCCTAACAACAAAGGCATTAAAAGGAACAAAACTAGGAGAAAGATGGAGGCAGGGTAACAGACAAAACCAATTCGAGAGAAATAATAGGCTGCCATAAAGAATGTTTGGAATAAGACTGCAACGGTCACTGAAATTACTAAACAAAGAAAAGATGCGTGTTTAACATTATTATATAAACCAAAAAATCCAAGAAAAGCTACAGTACTTATTACCCACATTGTGTAATAATGAGGAAGCGCATTGAATGTTGTTTCCGCCATGAGAGGACCTGAAAAAATAAGGGTATGCTGTTCACGTAGTTGCCACGCGAATTGATAACACTTGATAACAATAATACAATCAGCCACCATAAAAGGGATTATTCTCAAACAGATGAGTGGTTGGCAAACACCATACTTTGCTTTTTTCCATATACTGAATATATATGTTTGCCATTGGGTCATCGAGAAATAGTCCCAAAAGATATTTTTTACCCTTTTAGCCGTTACCGATAATGTGTTTATTACCTGTTGTTCTTTTAAGTTATTTCTGAGGATTTCCCATCCTAACGCCCCCGCAACGGCAAGGCAATACGTCCATGCAGGTCCTGCCCACCGCTGGCTCCATGCTTGGTCAAATAAAGGCAGATAACCCAACCATTTGAATGGAGGTATACCAAAATTCTTCAAAACGATAAAAAAACCAAAACATGCAAAAAAAAGAAATACTTTTTGTAATTGCCCCATGTTAAGCAGAATGCTATTAGACTGTATACCTCCATTTTCCCTTCCTTGTGAAGAAGGGACATGGAAAATTTTTGCTTTTACCTCCCCTTCCCCCCTCCTTGCGAAAGAGGGGATATTGGGGTGGTTATCCGCATGATATTGAACAAGTTCATTTCGGTTAATACCCCTTCTCAGAAAAACCAGAGCCAATCCAGCCAGTGTTAAATAAATTGGCAAAACCCCACAATACCCTCCCAAAAAATCCCATCGACCATTAATAGGCGAGACCCTATAATAAAACTTTTTCCCTGAACTATCTTCCACACGGGTAAAGGGAATATTTGCATAATCGGCATCGGCAGGAATTTCGAAAAAAGAAGGAACAACCAAAGAGAGCGCCCAGTACAGTGGAGGGGGATTTTCTACCCCCATCGTTCCTCCGGGTGGATGGATATTATATGAATATTTAAAATGCTGGATAAAAGGAAGTAGTAAAGGTGCAGAAATCATCAGTCCCAGTATAAAGGCCAATATAAAACGGGATATATAACTCCGGACGTTTTTCCACCAAAATATCACATTCTTTAAAATTAAATTTGTCATAAAAAAGAGCCTGAAGAAAAAATAACTTGCTCCCAGAAATATCACATAAAGGGATACCTCAGGCTGGCCAGCTAAAAGTACAAGGGCGAAAGCTAATGATAGGAAAGCCGCGTTTCTGCCGTACCGATTTACAATAAACCTCTCAACACAACACATCAAAATGGGCAGCATCATAGCGACATTCGCCATTTGTTCCAGGTTAATAAACCAGGTCATTGTCCCGGAAAACATGTAAAATAACCCACACAGAAAAGCCCCTGCAATTGAAATTGAGATGAAACGTAAAAAAAGGTAGGTAAAAAAACCTGCAATCCAAAGCCTTCCCAAAAGAAAGAAATCCCAACTCCAGGTAGGGCAAATGTCTTCCAACACTTGGTAAGGAAAGAATAGCCGGCTGCTGTATTGTCCGATTAATGGTGTACCACAACCTTGATAAGGATCCCAAAGAGGTAATCGACCATGCCTGTACATAGTTCCAATATAACGATTCATGGGATATTCATAATAGGCGGGGGTTGCTAAATCGATGTCGAAGGTATTAGAAGTCTTCCGACCATGGTATCCATGCGGCCAACTCTCAGTTACCCCATGGGGATAATATAGGGCTGATTGCAATGTTTTGTTTGAAAATATTACAGGGATGTATATTATGATCAACAGTATCACATAACATACACCCACAGATAATCCTTCAAACCATTTGTTGTAATTCATGCACTAAAAAATAAAGTTTTGCTTTTACATCTATATTGATTTCTGTCTTTGTACCTGATCGTAACCTCAGTTTTTAATCCCTGCCAACATAGAGTTTAAAATCTCGGATTTTGCCTTTTCGCTGTTCGGATTGATTGCTAAGAGTGTTTTATAAATTTTGAATGCCCTGTCCTTTTTCCCGCAAGAGTTGTATAAAGCTGCAAGTTCCAAATAGTAATTCTCCTGTCGTGGTTCCATGACAATTAAATTCTCATAATATTCCACGGCCTTTTTAGGAGACTCACCTTTGTAATAATCGATGAGCTTCATATTCGCCGTTTTATTTCCCTTATTAATTTTTAATAAATTTTTATAGACTTTAGAAGCTTTGTCCCTTCGATTTGCTTGTTCATAAATCTTTCCTAATTCCAGATAATTTTTTTCAACATCGGGATAGGCCTTTATCAAATTTTTATAGTAGTCTTCTACCTCTTCGAATGCCTTCGAGTCATGAGTGTCGACCCTCGACGTCCTTCGATATGTCTCAATAGCACTTTCTGATTTTCCAGGTAGTTCACCTTTAAATTTCTCCTTTCCCAAAAAGGAAGAATGATAAATTCTCCCTCTTCTAATGGGGGATTCAAGGGGATTAAGGGTTAATTTCGTTAGTGCATAATTCGCTTTTGAATTATTTGGATTCATTGTTAATACCTGTTGATATACCTCGATAGCCTGTTCTTCGCGACCGCTTTCTTCATAGACTTTTGCTAATTCGAGACAGACATTTTCATCCTGCGGCTGTTGGCTAAGTAAGGTTTTATAATAACCCTCAACTTCAGTAAACGCTTTTGGATTATCAGGATTTACTTTAAATAGCTTTTGATAAATCTTTATGGCATCATTGTTTCTTCCCAAAGATTTATAAAATTCTGCCAATTCAATATAGGGTAGTTCTTCCTGTGGTTGGGCTAAAATCGCTTCTTTATAGTAATTTTCTGCATCATTATACATATTCTGACTTTTATAGTAATTTGCCAGCTCATAGTAAGATTGGGCATT
Source organism: Candidatus Brocadia sp. (assembly GCA_013360945.1). Lineage (GTDB taxonomy): Bacteria > Planctomycetota > Brocadiia > Brocadiales > Brocadiaceae > Brocadia. The sequence goes on along the minus strand of JABWAQ010000072.1, from coordinate 6,533 downwards.
TCCCGTAACACGTGCCAGGATCCTCTTTTTCGTATTGGCATCTATCTTTTCCTGATATGCCTTGAGTAGTTTCAATGGCATACCTTCCGCCATAGTTTCTACCCTGGATATAACCCCTTTTAAGACCAGATAGCTTCCGATAAAAAAAACAAAAAGCAAGCCAACACCAACCAGTCCATTAGCCATTAGTTTGTTATTGAATTCAATTTTGGTCTTTTTTGGTGTTGGAAGATACTCCCAACTGTTTGTTTCGATCCCTTGTTCCTGCACAGTTTGAGCAGGAATCAATCTATTCGCAGGAGAACTTATACCATTATGCGATAAGGAGTATTCTGACTTACGACCATTCGTGTAATGGGCATAGAAATAAGGGCTAGATTCCACAGCCATATCCGATTTTCCTTGTTCCTGGTATACATTATAGAGTAGCCGTCGAGCCTCGATATTTGAAGGATTCTTTTTAAGAATCTCATTAAGATAGTTTTCAGCCCTTTGAAAATCCTTTTCTTGTATCAATATCTCTACTATTCTCAATTTTCCTGTTTCATTTTCCGGCTCTTTACCCAGAAACTCTTCAAAAATCGCTTTTGCGTCCTTATAATTTCCATTAACCTGTAATATTGTTCCAAAATTCAGTAGAAAATCATTATGCTTATTAATGAAATCTTGCGAGTCCTTTATTTTCTGAAAATACTTTAAGGCATTCATAAAATCGCCTCTTTGGCAGTACAAAAGTGCCAGTCCTTCATATGCACTAAAAAAATTGGAATCGATCTTGACGGCCTCTAAAAAATTACGTTCAGCATCATCCAACTTTTCGGCCTTTTCATAGGCCTTTCCCAAATAGTAAAAATAAATAGCCTTATTCGGGTATTCCTTCGTTAGTAATTCAAAATACTTAATGGCCTTTTTATATTTTTCTAATTTAAAATAGTATGTACCTAATTTGAAATTTGCATTCTCGTGCTTTGGATCAAGCTCCAATAAATTTAACAGATACGTAGCTGCTGCTTTATCCTTTGTTTCGCTTAACGACGCAAGCTTTATCAGTGTTTCGGTAATGTCATCTTTATTGAGTTCAAATTTCTCATTTTCATCTTCAAGGTTCTCATATATTTCCAGATTTTCTAATAAACATTGCTCTGCCAACTCATATTTTAGATTCTTAATAGCGAATTCTGCCTTGTTGAGATTATTCCTGATTTGTGCAAGATAGTCTTTTTTAGAAGCAACACCTTGTCCACCCTCGGATTCGTTTACATCATCCTCAAAAAATCCCTTTAATATACTTTTTATTCTCTTGCCCATGCAACTTTACCTCCTTAAATTTCCAGAATTTGCTTACTTATAGGATATTAACTGTTTATTATGTTAGCCACCCCTGGAATAATCATTGCTTTCCCTATTTATCATATTCACGTTTTAAAGATTCCAGAAAATCCAGGAAATTATTTATATCTTTGTGAAGTGGTTCTTTAAGTATAAATAATCTGTAATCATTTTCGATTTCACTCTTGAGGATCGCTATTTTTTCTTTCATATACCAACAGCCCTTTTTTCTCTTTTTCCGATAAGTAACCCTTTATCTTAGGTAGTTCCATATTCTTCTCAATTTTAAAGTTTTATCTTTGCGCTCTTTGCGCCTTTGCGGTGAGCTAATCTGAACTTTCAGGCATTTTCAAATCTTTTGAGATTGGCTTGTCTTCAATAAACAGCTTCTAAATTTTTTAGCCCTTCACGATAATCTTCGTCATCCAGATTACTCTTAACCCCGTAATCCGCCAATATGTCTATCATCTTGCTTATTGACACACCTGCAAGCCTTGCCGTCTTTCCTAATGAGGCAGTTCCGCTTTTATACTGCTCTATGGCAAAATGTATCCTTCCTAAATTTATGAGTTCTCTAACAGCCGCAGAGATGTCCTCTTTTTCCTCTATTGCCAGCCTTTTCACAAAATCATAGTCATCCTTATGCTCATTGTTATATATGTCATAATCATTTCTCCTCTTGAGATAATTAGCCACCAAGGTACAAAAACACTAAGAAATATTTTTTCTTTGTGAGTTGGTGTCTTTGTGGCAAGGTTTTGGTGTGGTTTCCATTAACAGATGATCATGATTATCCATCAGGCAAAAAGTGTGTAGTATCATCTCTATCCTCATTCTGTTCAATAAATTCTTTAACCACGTGTCCGTTTTGGTAATAAACCAAAGGAGTATGTGTCTGTCTGGCTATTTCCCTTGCTCTTTTTGCCGCTCTCAGCAATGCCGCTTCTACATTCTCAATGTCTTTATCATGAATCCTCCTCTTTTTTTTACTCATTTCTTCTCTCCTTCTTCAAGCAGTTTTGGCATCTTACCTGAGTTATCGTAAAGAATCCAGGCATTTACCAACTGCTTGTAAACGTGTTGAAAATTAAACCCTCCCTTTTCAAACCGGCGTCTGATTATTTCTTCAGGCACATTATGCCCGCCCTGCAAAACCCTCCCCTTTACACGTTCAATGGCAATCTCTACGTCATAAAGACTCAAAAATATCAACTTTACCGTGTATCCCATCTTTTGCCATCTGGGTATCATTTGAGCATATATTTTACCGCTCAGTGTTGTTTCAAAGGCAAAGCTATCATTACAAAGCAGGTGCGTTTTAATTTCTTCAAACACCAGCCTGCCCGCACGGAAAGCTGCATGTTCAGGGAAAAAGGGAGAAAGCCCTGCAGCTATCAAATCGGCATTAACAAAGACGGGACAGCCTGCCTCATTAGGCAAATACTCTTTGGCAAATGTTGTCTTTCCTGCCCCGTTAGGTCCGGCAATGATAACGATACTCTTTTCTTTAACCATATCGTTCCTTTAAATTTATCTTTGCGCCCTCTGCAGTGAACTCTTAATCAGGTATCACTTTACCAGTTCCCACTCGGCAATGGATGCGTGGTATTTACCCTCTGTGGCAAGGATACGAAGCCGGTAGTGCAGAAAACTATCTGGCTGTTTAATTTTGTAGGTTTGCGTTAATACATCAATCCATTTTTGGTTTCTCTGCGCGTCTACAATTTTCCACTTGCTCTCATTATCCGGAAACTTCTCTGTTGCTGCCCCCTCCAAAACAAAATCCACCGGGGCTTGAGATGAGATGTCGGCGCGTCTTGTAATTTTATATGAAGCAGCTTTAAATGGTTTCTTGTAGGAAACAGACACCCATCCGAAATCATTTGTAGCAGAATGCCAATATGTTTTTGTGTCTTTATCAATAAATTTTGCCGGCGAATGATAGGTGGCATAAGAGTTTTTGGCTCCTACCTTGACGTCGTTCACGTCCTCAAAAGTAACCGACTTCTTTGCAGGTTCTTTTGTATCCGCCATGGCTATTTTCCCATCCGAACAATGAAAACTCATACATACAATTGAAACTACCAAGCCACCAAAAGCAAATATTTTCCCCATGACTTGCACTCCTTTCTAGTCTCTCTAATTGATAAAATAACGTACATGAAACGAAATAATGCCAAACGCATCTATTAAACATGATTATCTGTTGTTTATTATCCCTCCTTACTTTTTTGCTATTTAAAAAATATCTTAAATTTTTAAGACGGTACAGAGCTTGAAAATTTTACTTTGTTAATATATTCTCTTGTAAATAGCACAATTGTTAGCGTTCCCCCAAGTATTAAACCTAAACAATAACACCCTAAAACAAAAAGGTAGTGAACGGGTCTATACACAAATGTAACAATATGTTCCCCTGGAGGTAAAAAAACGGCCTTGAAATTATAATTTGCCTTAAGAACCGGAACCGGTTTATTGTTATCATAAGCCTTCCAATAAGGACTCCAACCATCCGCGTAATAAAAAAACCCCGGTTTTTGATTTTGGATGGAAAATGAAGCCCTATTTGGACTAAAAGATATATTCTTAATCTTTTGGTCCACAACATTAACTTCGCGACTGAAAGTATCAAACAGGCACTGACCATTAAAAGGTTTAGTTGAAATAACGCTTCCATCCACCACGGTATAAATATGGGGAGGATATCCTTCGTTATAAGCCATTTCTCCGTAGGACCGGCGGGGAACCATAAAAACAGGGTTCGTATTTTTCGATGTTCCCGAAAGAAGCACTGAGGGAATACCCACTTCGTCGGTCATAACAACCCTACCTGTATTATTACTGTCTATTGTCAATAGTTCATCAGGAATGGAAAGGTTAGAAACATTGTTTAGGTCTTTCATCATATACAGCGGCCAATTTTGAGGAAAACCATACGCCAGTGGGTCAATTTTGCTGAATTGACCTTTATTAAAATTCTTTACTAAAGGGAATATATGAGTATATAATCCATAAGGATTTTTCATTTCCAGAGGAAGTCTCTTCGGTAATGCGTACTCGTATGGCATAATATCTCTGTGGTGAAAGTCGTATTCCACAGGGCTATCCATTTCTATAACCAAAAGAGAACCTCTGAGGTTCTCATCGGCAACACTTGAAATTATATCCAATGCATCTTTTCTGTCTTTTGCGACAAAAGCATCTTCATAAAAACGAGCTTTTGGAGAAGTAAGTCCTGAAACCGCAAAGATATTTTCTTTATTAACATGTGTAATGAATTCATAATATCTTTTACTGACGAAGAGCGTATTTCCCATTGGGTGAAAAATATCAGGAAAGACGGCGCCTTTCTTCATTAAGGCCTCTTGAAAAGTAACAAAGCGAAAATAGGCCGGGATATAAATAGATCGAAAGTTTTCATAAACGTCTTGCTTAGGCCGGTGTACGAACGGGTCATCAGACTTTAAGTAATTTGGAGACAATGTAATTTGCCTAAAGTTAAAGGGAAGGTTGTAAACAAGCATTTCAGTCAAAATTATTGCGACAAGACAAACAAAACTAACTCGCCTGGTTATCCAGCCTCGTTTCAGAAAATAAACCACGGAAAAAACAGCACCTAAAACAAGTACCAGATAAATTAACGATTTTAAGTGAATTGTCACAGTTGACAAAAATGGCAGGGACTTTAGCTCTGGATATATCAAACTACTCGTTGAAAACGTGATAAAAAAAGAGATTACATATACGATTAAACAATTCGCAAAAAACGGCAGACTGTACAAGTTTTTTCTGTACAATTCGATTGAGGTAATTTCTTTGTTAAGGGAACATAAACCAAGTGTTAGTAAAAGACATAGATTGAATAAGTGCGCCCCCAAGAAGCTTTCATATACCTTAATCAGCCGCAACGGCGGAAAAAAGATTGTAAGTATATCATGGAAAAAATATGCCCCTCCATCCGCCTTGTAACCAGTAAATGTCAGCATTATGACCACCGTTATTATGATAACGGTATAACGAAACCTTGAATGGAACCTCACACCACAAACAATAACTAAAATGCCGATAACACCAATAAATTGAAAGGTTTCTTGAAAGTGTAAATGGTTCATAAGCTTCCATTTAATTTCCCAATGGAATGGCGCTATCAACTGAACCAAGTTCAAAAACGTGCTTGTTATCTTTTCCTCTTTATAAAATGTTCCAGATAATGCGGTAGTGGATATATCGGATACCATAACCTTGTCAAGTCCGTGGTTAGAAGTATATGCACGAAGATAGGGAAACAGTTGGCCATTTGAACCGACGTCTTGCATGAAAACGGCCAGGGGCACGGCAGAAAACAACAAAACAATTACACCGGCAAGTATTAACTCTTTTAATCTCTGGACAGAAAAAACATTTCTTAATTGGCTAAACTTAATGGCTCCGGTTAGAAAACTTACAAGGTAGAAAAGAAATAAATAGAAAAGTGTATAAACTGGAATATAAATATTCAGGCAGATACCTAAAGTAGTCGCCATAGCATACAGATATTTATTTGAATGTCTTTGGCCTATTTTATCAATGTATTTCAGTGAAAAGTAAAGTATCCATGGCATTATCATGAATAGGTTAACAAAACCATTCTGATGCAGTGAACTGGAAAACAGGCTCATAAAAAAAACAACGGACCCAATTTTAGCACACTTCTTGGAACCCGATATATGCCCATAGACAAAGTAGGCGCCTACTGCAGCAACTACTATCCGTGTAATATTCATGTAAATAAAGGAACTCAGTATGGAAACCGGCAATAACTTAACAACCATCGTGTAAAACATGATGATTGGGTCCAGCAGTCCTAATAGACCTATATTGGGGAAGAAAGAGTTTCCGCATTGACCGTAAGGGTCCCATAGGGGAAGGTGGTTATTTAGAAGGCAATCCATGAAATAATTATATGTTCCAAACCACATAATGGCGTCGTGGGTTAATATTTGCTCGTGAGTTAGCCACAGGGGGTAGTAAATTGCAGCAAAAACAAACAGTACAGCAAAAAGCAAATATGATAAATCTTTGCCTTCACCTGTGGATATTATTCTTTGATAAATTTTATTCATAATCAGCATTGTCCGGTTAGAAATTTGCGTAAAACAAAAAACAATAAATTTTTTTAGAAAGAGGTATTTTTTGCTTGACTTTTTGAAATAGTCAACGATGGC
>JABWAQ010000071.1 GCA_013360945.1 Candidatus Brocadia sp. | reverse complement strand
TTTTCGTGTCTTTGCTCGTTTTTCCCTATCCCAACCCCTTCTTTCTCTTGCCCTGCCACTCCCCCTTTTTTGCCTAGCATGACTTTGACGTTACCCTGGCAATGCGGTTAAGTTCCTTTCCATGCTTCATTATGAGTTAAAAAAGATGGGATATAACAGAATCTGGTGTTTTGTTGTTGTTAATAATATGCCGGCAAAACGACTTTACGGCAAAACTGGTTATAAAGTTGTCAGGCGGGTTATCGGCCACAAGGTGTTTTCACTATTCCTATTCCAGGGTAAGATGGTATTTATCAAGAACTCTAAATGGAATACAAAACACCCGTTTGACTATCGGTTGCTGTTTGCACGAAGGGTCTCTTGCAAAGAGGGTAAGAAAATATCTGTGTGGAGGACTTTGGGATTATTTAAAAAAGCCCCTGGTTCAAAATTGAGACAGAAAGATATACAATGGCAGGGAAATAAGTAAAAGTAGGCAGAACAGGGGAAATATACTGTAACCTAAATTCTGCAAATGATTTTCACATAACGAAAATCGGTATTCCATAATACCCTTGCTAAGCAAAAACCAATAATGAACTTCAATCTTTGGCAGTCTGTGAAGTTACCCAGTGGCCTTGTAGGCGAAAAGAACTGGAAAATAGCCCTGGCCAAGCTGTTCTGAACAGCAAAAACCGGGATGGAGACTGATTGTCCCCCTCTGCTTTGTTCTGAGCACCCAAAATACCTGGAATCAAAGGCAAAAATTACTTTCTAGCTCCTTATGTACGGCCTCTCATACTCGTTTCCTGAATAATAATTTCTCCATGAACGTCAGTACCGGTAACAGCCCTGCATGTTCCGTTAAGTCATTCCCATTCATTTCCGTCCTGATTTTTGGTTGTTTTCTCTCCTCTTTTTGTGCTATATTCTTCGTGGAAAAGGTGAACCTCCTTTTGGGTGTTTTTGTTCTTAAAACGCCTTGAAATCCCGTAGAGACTCTACCATTTCTGGCCTAACCTGCAACAAGGATTTGCCTTGTTTGCAGGATTAGGGGTAATATTATGAATTGGTTATGAATGCGAAAACAAAGCCGGAACGAAAATAGAACGTTTTCAGGAAATGGTAAACTTTGAAAAAAGGAATCCATGAATAAAAATTTCCAGAAATTAATTGCACTTTATAAACAGCTGGGTTTCAGGAAAGTGCTTGAGAAACTCTTGCGTTTTACGATATCAAAAATATACTTGAAACAAGGCGAACTTTTACTTGTGAAAAATTTGGACGAAGGAATCAAGATTTTTAATGAAAATAAACTCCAGGTACAATCCGTAACAAGCCATCATTCCTGTGTTATAAGGCAATTTAATGAAAAATACCGTGATATGAATAATATTCTGGCATTGGACTGCTACTTTAAAAATAATTATAAAGGGTTTCTGGCTTTTTTTCATGATGAAATGATTGGTCATTGGTGGTGGGTGGATAATAAAATTGATCCAGTACTGACTCACCCTTGCATCCATCGTTTAGAGCTTAGCCTGAAAGAGGACGAAGTATATGGGTTTGACAATTTTATAGCGCCCCAATATCGGGGTCAAGGCAATGCGATTAAGTTCCTTTCCATGCTTCATTATGAGTTAAAAAAGATGGGATATAATAGAATCTGGTGTTTTGTTGTTGTTGATAATATGCCGGCAAAACAGCTTTACAGCAAAGCTGGTTATAAAGTTGTCAGGCGGGTTATCAGTCACAAGGTGTTTTCACTATTACTATTCCAGGATAAGATGGTATTTATCAAGAACTCTAAATGGAATACAAGGCACCCATTTGACTATCGATTGCTGTTTGCACGAAGAGTCCTTGCAAAGAGGATATGGAAATAGCTGTGTGGAGGACTTTGTGATTATTTAAAAAAGACCCTGGTCCAAAATTGAGACAGAAAGATATACAATGACAGGGAAATAAGTAAAAGCAGGCAAAACAGGAAAATATACTGTAAGAAGGTATGTTGTTTTTTGTCTGATCTGCTCGGCCTTAGCGGTATATTGACTTTGGCACCATGGTATAGCTGATCTTTGAGACGAAAAAGTACTGAAGAAGGCGGGGTTTTTGTTTCTTCCCTGTGTGGTCATTGAAAGGGTTGCTTTGCGTCCGCATATGTTTTAGTGCACTCGCATAAAAGTTAAATTAATAGTAACAGTTAACCCTCTGGTGTGAAAGAAACAAATTCATCGGGGCATTTTTAAGTGATAGGCTGCATAGAGTAATTCTGAGGATTAAGCAGCCCGATGAGTATAGTCAGGGTGGTGTTGTAGAAGCAAGGATGGCATGGAGAGATGATGGCGATGGATTAACGGAAGAAGTCAGGGGGGTTTCTGCGCTGCACCTGCAGGATTGCCAAACGGTAAGCAACCGTGCCCGAAGAATCTGTCCTTTATCGCTGCGGGTACAATAACTTAGTTTTTGGGATTGCACAGCAGGGCGAATCGAACGTTCGGTCCGCAAAAAGAGACCAGGGCGTGTGCTGCCAAAATCAATACGACACTATAAGGCAGGGAAATACGCAAGGTCTGTGGATGGAATTACATGGTAGATTATAAGGAATGGAAAGAGAGATTCAGTGCTTTGTTAGGCAAGAGTTAACTCATATAGAATGCTCAATAATCAATAAGCCCCTTCATACCTCAAAACTGCAAATAGTGTTAAGAAAATGATTTTCATATCCATCAAGAACGACCTTTTCTGTACGTATTCAATGTCGTAGACAACCCAATCATTGAATTTACCGCTGGCTCTTCCCATTATTTGCCATAATCCGGTCATACCCGGCTTAACCGAGAGTCTGATTTTTCGCCAATTGTTATCCACGGTCATCTCTTCGGCCGCCAAAGGTCTTGGCCCTACAAGGCTCATCTGTCCTTTTAGAACATTGAACAGTTGAGGTAATTCATCAAGGCTGTATCGTCTCAAAATCCTTCCTATTTCAGTAGTTCTGGGGTCGTTTTTCATTTTAAACATGGGGCCATCCATTTCATTTTTGAGCTTTTTTTTTAAGAACTCTGCATCTTTAACCATTGTTCTGAATTTGTACATATTATACTCTCTTCCATTTTTGCCACACCGCTTTTGTAAAAAGAAAACGGGACCTTTACTATTTATTTTTATTAAGATGGCAATAATGAAAAACAAAGGAAGGAAAAGGATAAGTAAGAGAAGGCTGCTGACAATATCTAATATTCTCTTTAAATAATCTTCCGGTTCGATTTTCAAATTCATGCTTTTTAGAAATAAAAAAGCCTTACTGCAAAGATATGCAAATAAAACATCTTCGGCAGTAAGGCAGTCTCTTATTTTGCTATAAAATTATCCTGTATAGCATACTTCCTTGTACATAGAAGACCCTTTGCTTTGCGCCTCCTGATTGCTCAGGGTTTGCCATTGACGGAATGCATTCTATAAGGTGTCCATTTTTAACATGCATAGTATTTTAAGTCAAGCAAAAAATATTCTAAAGACAACTTTCTTTTCATCACCTTATCATATATGCCGGCGTACTTTTTTTATTGATTACCATCATTTATCTTGACTGAACTTTATAAATTTGATATGAGATATGGAGGTTTATTTTGGTTTTTAATTCATTAAAGAGGGTAAAGGATCATGACCGAATTAATCAGTAAGCTTGAAATAAAAAAGATTCACCAATTTGTACAAAAGATGCATCACATAGCACAAAAGATCGATATATTCTGTTCTGCGATTATGTTGCAGGCGCAGAGAAGGGCTTATTATATTTTCAATAAACGGGAAATTCAAACTTCATTAAAAAAACGACAGGGAAATTGCCTGCGGTGCGGACGGTGCTGCCACGCATCTTTTAGATGTAACTACCTTGAGTATGATGAAAATGGGCTCTCCTTGTGTAAGGTATACGATCGAAAACCGCTCATGTGTTCGCTCTATCCTTATAATGAAAATGATTATTTTTTCCATCTTAAATCTACCTGCGGTTATAAATACGATGACGAATAATAGCCTGTATTACTTATGAGAAAAACACCTCTTTACGATACCCACCTCAAACTCAATGCAAAGATGGTATCATTCCATGACTATTTTATGCCACTCCAATATGACTCCATTATCAACGAACACCACTGCGTCAGAAGGAATGCCGGTCTCTTCGATATATCTCACATGGGGCGGTTCGAGGTTTTAGGGAACAATGCGTTACCATTTATTCAGCACGCCATTACAAATGACGCAGGAAAACTAGCAGACAAACAAGTCCTGTATACCCCCATCTGCAATGAGCTGGGCGGGATTCTCGACGACATCCTTGTCTACAAATGGCACAATCGACATTTCATGCTTGTGGTAAACTGTGCCAATAGGGAAAAAGACCTCGTATGGCTGAAAAAACAGGCAGTCACGTATCAGCCTTTAGAAATAAAGGATTTGACGGACAGTGTATCCCTCATCGCATTACAGGGTCCTCTATCCGGGCGGATGATCGAGAACACACTCAACGGTAAATTTGATTGCCTGAAAAAGTTTTACTTTAATGATTTGATATGGGACGGTGCGCGAATAATAATCTCCAGAACAGGATACACCGGCGAGGATGGTTTTGAAATATTTGCAAATGCAGAACACGTCGTGAAGCTATGGAACAGGTTCCTTGACGAAAACACACAGGACGGTTTAAGACCTGCCGGTCTTGGAGCGAGGGACACATTGCGATTGGAGGCATGTCTTTTGTTGTACGGGAATGATATGGACGAGACAATAACTCCCCTTGAGACGACCATTGACTGGGCAGTAAAATTTGACAAGGGCGAATTTACCGGTAAAGAAGCCATGCTCAGGCAGAAGACAAAAGGGATTGACAGAAAATTGGCCGGTTTCGAGATGATTGACCGGGGCATCCCCCGCCACGGTTATCCTGTATTCAAGGGAAACGAGATTATTGGAAAGGTCACCAGCGGGTCATTTAGCCCCACCACTAATAAAAACATTGGCCTGTGCCTCATAAGATTTCAATATGCCAGGGTGGGGGAGGAGTTGCAGATTCAGATCAGGGATAATACGTATCATGCACGCGTCGTGAGTACCCCGTTTTATAAAAGAAAATTTACATAAAGCCGCTAACCCTTAAACAAAACTAAATTGTTACGATATTTTATATTTATTTCGAATTCCGATATTTGAATTTCGGATTTTTTATGAACAATATAACTTGTTAAATATTTATAAAAATTTTTCCCCGGATACTGTATATGACTACTATACCAGAAGGTCTCCTTTATACAAAGACGCATGAGTGGGTGAAAAAAATAAATCCAAAAGAGGTGAGTATGGGTATCACCGACCATGCACAACAACAACTCAGGGATATCGTCTTTGTCGAATTGCCGCCGGCAGGGAAAGTGGTAAAGGCGGGTGTCGCCTGTGCGGTAGTGGAATCGGTGAAGGCCGCTTATGATATTTACGCCCCGGTATCAGGAAAGGTTGTTAAGGTTAATCAAAAAATTCAGGAAAAACCGCAGTTGGTAAATGATGATCCTTGTGGTGAGGGATGGTTTTTACACATTGAAATATCTGATCCGTCTGAATTCAACAACCTCTTAAATCCGTCCCAGTATCGGGACATCAGCGAAACTGAACACTAAATGTGGCGGTAAGTAAAATGAGATAAGTATCCGGAAAAAAATTATCCTTATCATTATTTGTTTTATCAAGAAATTTGGTGCACGATCATATTTCTGTACTCAGGGTTTAGTTTCAAAAATCTCTATAGAAAATGGGCATGCATTGATTCTTAAAATAGAAAATCTCGCCAAGAAGTTTGACCAGGCAAAGGGCATTTCCGGCCTTTCATTTTCTGTAAAGAGTGGTGAGATTGTTGGTCTTCTGGGGCCAAACGGGGCTGGCAAAACGACCACTATTCATATAATTCTCGGTGTGCTTGAATCTGATGCCGGATGTGTCTCTATTTTGGGGAGAGATATAAAACAGCAGAGAAAAAGCATCATGAGAGAAGTCAGTTTTTCTGCTGGATATGCCCAATTACCAGGGAATCTTACGGTCTGGCAAAACCTGTATGTTTTTGGACTTCTTTATGGAGTAAAAAAGCTTAAGCACAGGGTTAATTATCTCCTAAAAGAGTTTCATCTGGAAGGGCTTGCACATACAAAAGCAGGTGTTCTTTCCGCTGGAGAACAGACGCGCCTGCATCTGGCAAAAGCGCTGATTAATTCTCCGCAACTCCTCCTCCTTGACGAACCGACGGCCTCACTTGATCCAAATACGGCACAAATAATCAGACAAAAAATTAAGGCCTATGTTTTATCAAGCGGCGCCGGAGTACTCTGGACTTCGCATAATATGCACGAGGTAGAAGCCGTGTGTGACCGGGTTCTTTTTCTGTCGCATGGGGAAATCTTACTCGAAGGCAATCCCAGAAAGCTGCCGATTGAATATGAAAAGAAAAATCTTGAAGAACTTTTTATTGCCGTTGCAAACGGTCCGGATTTTTTTTAAGAGGCCAGCCCATAAAGTTTATGGATTTCATACGAGTTTATGCAATTTTTTTAAGGCAAATATTCCTTATTCGAAACAATAAGACCCGTCTTGTTAATGTTTTTATGTGGATTTCCATCGACACTATCCTTTGGGGATTTATTACTCATTATTTGGACAAAGTAGGCCATTCGGGATTTAGTTTTACGACCACAATTTTAGGGGCCGTGATTTTATGGAATTTCCTTATTCGCATACAGCAGGGTTTGATGTTATCCTTTTTTGAAGATATGTGGTCATGTAACCTTCTCAATCTTTTTGCTTCGCCATTGCGCATTCGTGAATACCTGTCTGGTTTAGTAATTTCAAGTCTGGCCACGAGCATTGCAGGCTTAAGCGTAATGCTTTTAATTGCATGGGTGATGTTTATATATAATATTTTTCAATTTGGCGTTTTACTCGTGCCGTTTCTTGCAATTATTCTTGTGTTTGGATTAGCGCTCGGAATTTTCGCTACAGCATTGGTTTTTCGATATGGCCCTCCGGCGGAGTGGATCGCATGGATAATTCCGTTTGCTTTAGACCCATTTACAGGGATATTTTATCCTGTTTCTGCCCTACCCAAAGTTCTCCAGCCAATCTCAGTAATTCTTCCGCCCTCTTACGTTTTTGAAGGAATGAGAAGCGCCCTGCTTTCCGGTAAATTTTCCGTTTCGAAGCTCATTGCAGGTCTCAGTATCGCATTTGTTTACTTAATTATCTCATGCCTGTTTTTCCTTTATATCTACCGCATCGTCCAGAGAAAAGGGCTTATTGCCCGGTTGACGGCAGAAAATCTATAAAACGATTTATAGTTCTATGCTTGCCTCCCCGCCAATTTTATCTGTGTAAATATAGGCTGGATAATAATCCTCATTGCCCTTCCTATCCCCCGTATCTTTATCTTTCGTGCCATCTTTGTCCTTCTTTTCTTTCTTGCCGTTCTTATTGCACTCGTCGTCCTCGTCCTTCCAATCGATTTCTGGCACACTACCTGATATAAGTCCCGATGTTGTTACCCGAATAGAGGAACCCGGTACATCGGTGTCCAGCCTGACCTGCCATGTTACGGTAACACTTTCTCCGGCCTGAAGAAGGCCGATATAGACTGTAGATGAACCTTCCAGCAATCGGGTGTTTGGTGGCAAGATAATCTCTGCACAGGTATCAGTGGCAGTATAGGCGGAACAATCGAAGGGTTGTGGACAAGGATAAGTAATTTCGGCAGTTACCTCGATTACGGAACCCGAGGTCGTTTCATCGGTTGTGCGAAGGATGACTTTCCATGGTATCATTACAGTTCCCCAATAAGGGCGAGAAGTTCCATAACCGGCATAGTTCCATGCATTTTCAAAGTCTGCCATACTCCAGGTAACAGTCCCATCAGGGTTTTCCATCATATCAGGGTCGTTATACCAGGGATCCAGAAAATAAACAACCCCCTTCTCCTCGTCATATCCCACAAGTACCCGGTAATGCGCCGCATCATCATCTGGCGCATATTTCATGAGTAAAACAACCGGGATATCTTTCACAATAAGACCTTTCAGGGTTGACCACCACATGGTATCTGATGAATAATCAAAAGAGGCGTATCCCAAAGACCTTTCTGGATAGCCTGAATCAGGCGCATCATAGGGAAAGAATCTTCCCTGGGCAGCGCTCAAATGACTAAAACAACCCGCACGCCGCATATCCCACGTATAGGTGCCTATCAGAGACAAACGGACAACGTCCGAGATGGCCTTTTGATCAATGTCCTTGCCCCAATAATCATAAAGCATCTCAAGGGAACCAGGACCGCAGGAAAAATCTGTTATTTGCTTGTGATGAGGCACGTTGGAGATAAGGTATGCTTTTGGTAAATCTGTCGCTTCAGCTTCACTACCCGTAAGACTTCTGAGATTGAAGATCGTCCAAATCAACAAAAATATCATGAACATATTTTTGTTTCTCATGTCTTTACCTCCCATTATTCATATTTGTAAGATAACCCTCTTTATGTCAACTTTCTTTCCTTTATAGAATATGCTCACGCAAGCCGTTGCTTTTTATATCTGAAATATGTTTGCTTGTCTGTGTCAACAATTCGGTGATTTCTTCTGCCTTCATAGGACTGTATAGCAGGTAGCCTTGTACATAGTCGCACCGATACAAACGCAACATGTCCAACTGCTCCCGTGTTTCTACCCCCTCTGCAGTTACCTTTATTTTAAGGGTGTGCGACATGTCGATAATGGATTTGACAATCGATGAGGCGTTGGGATTGGTGGTGATGTCTAAAATTAAAGACCGGTCTATCTTTAATTTACTGAATGGAAGTTGTTTCAGATTGTTTATCGAGGAAAAGCCGGTACCGAAATCATCCATAACGATGTGTACGTTCATTTTATTCAGTTCTTTAAATATTTCGATGACGAGTTCTTTGCTCTCCATAACGGTGCTTTCGGTAATTTCCAATTCAAAGGCATCACCCGGCAATCCACTGTTTTTAATTATTGTCCCAACCTGTTCAGGTAACTCTTTGTGCCGAAACTGTAATGCCGATACGTTAATGGTAATGGTTATATTTGAAAACCCCATATCATGCCACACCTTGTTTTGAATACAGGCATTTTGTATTACCCAGTGACCTATCTTGTCGATCATACCGGTTTCTTCTGCTAATGGAATGAACTCGTCAGGGAGAGTTAAACCGCGTTGGGGATGTTGCCAGCGAATAAGCGCTTCCAAACAGACAATATCATCACTTGCTAATGACACAATGGGTTGATAGTAAATTACTAATTCCGAGCGTTCGATAGCATGCCGAAGGTCGGCCTCTAGCCGTAAAAATTTCATTACATGAGCATGCAATTCCGTATTAAATATGGTATACCGTGCTTTGCCAAGTCTTTTTGCGCGATACATTGTCGTATCGGCATCCCTCAGGATATCCTCAGGGCAATTATAAAATTCGCCTTTTAAGACAATTCCAATGCTTGCCGAGACAACTATTCTGTGGCCATCAAGAAAGAAAGGCTCCTTCAGGGTTTCCAGTATCCTTTCTGCCACAAATTTTGCGTTAAAATCGTCATCAACATTATCAAGGAGGATTGCAAACTCATCCCCGCCAAAACGGGCAACGGTATCTGATTTCCGCAAACACTCGCGTAGTTTTTGTGCAATTAAGACCAGGAGTTTATCGCCTATAAGGTGGCCGAGGCTGTCATTTACGATCTTGAAACGATCGAGATCCAGAAATAGCACAGAAAAGGCACAATTCGTATTTCTTTTCCCGTGCTCGATTAATCGCTCCAAACGCTCCACGAAAAGATTCCTGTTTGGCAGGTTTGTTAACGGGTCGTGAAATGCAGCGTGTCTGAGTTGATCACGGTATACTCGTAAACGCCCGAGCATGTGGTTGATAGTACCTGCAAGATCAGAAATTTCATCATTCGTGTAAATATCAATCTGCTGTTCGAGTATCCCCTCGGAAATTTTTTTCGTTACTAAACTCAAGTTTTTGATAGGAGAGGTAATTCTTTTTGTAAGAAATAAGGTTAAAACAACGCCTACAATGATAAAAAAAATGGTAAAAGCCAGGGTAGATATCAGGAATTGGTGTATTCTTTTCTGGAGATTTTCCAGGGACAATCCAAGTTGAACGTATCCTATAATCTCCGGGTTTGTACCCTTCGTGTTGTTTAACAAACCATCTGGTGAGTTATTAGCAGCAAAGATAACCACGGGCGCCAGGACGTTGATATACCGATTCCCATCTTCTTTGTTGATAAATTCTTCATAAAATATGTTTCCGGGTAAACTGCTATCAGTAAAACCCATTGCAGGTGCAGGAGGGACCTGGAACCCGGATTTAAAGCTTTTCCACATGAGTTGTCTTTTTTCTTTATTCAGGAGGCATACATAGGCAATATCTTTATCTACTTCCAGTCCCTCAATAATCTGCGTCATTGATTCTGTATCCCCTGTATAGATGCAGTATTCGCTCGTTTGAGATGCCATGCCGGCAATAGTTAAGCCATGGCTTAAGAGGTTGTGGTATCTGTAAGAAATTACATTTCGTATAAGGATAAAACTGATTCCACCTGAAGTCAGCAAGACAATTACCATGGTTAAAAGATTAAATTTAGCGGCAATGCTTATTCGTCTCTTTGCTTTTGAGGCGGACATAACTCAGTCCTCAAAAATTTTATATGCATTACGAATGTGTTTTTCCTGAATCTCTATCTTCATGTATTTGGCTGTTCTCAGATTCAGGGCGTAAAGCAACTTTCGGGGTAAAGATGGGGGCACAGAATCCACCCTTGCACCCCGTATTATTTTCACGGCCTTCTCTCCGCATTGCACTCCGATATCATGATAATCATATTCCAGGGCATACAGTGCCCCTGCCTTTACCCAGGCAGAAGAAAGACCACAGAATGGTATACGGTTTCGAAATGAAAAAAGCAGAATGTGTTCGGCTGTTAGCGAATTAAATACAAGAGGGTCGTTTATTCCCCATAAAACATCTGCATTGTTTGCCAAAACTTTTAGTGCGTCAGGAATGTCTTTTGGTGTATGAATTTCTATGGCATTAAGCTCTAATCCCATTTTTTTTGCTATTACCTCTGCAGATGCAATCTTTTCTTGATTTTCCAACGGGTTATACATGACGCCGATTCTTCTCGCCTCAGGGAGGAAACTCTTTAACCAATAAAACTGCGTGTTTACCGGGAAGTCGAGTATTACCCCGGTAGCGTTTCTTGCGCGTTTTATGGTATTCTCACTGAGAACAAGGGTAGCAACAATTGGCACATCAACAAATTCACCGAGAGCTTCTATGGTTGGAGTAGTTCCAATGGTAAATATCAAACGAGGTTTAGTTTTTTTGATTTCCTGAAAAATTTGGGATTTGTTTATTCCCTCGTTCTCCAGCATATAGACATCACATTTCGCCTGCATTTTTTGTTCCGTCATATACTTCTGAAAGCCTGCGAGTACGTCTAGATAAGGTGATTCACTGTGGCTAACAAGCAGAACAATTTTTAACTCGTCTGCGAAGACTTTAGGAATAATGGTACATAACGCGGAGCCTACGATAAGTACCGTTGTGAAAATAATAGATATTTTCCATCTGGGCATATTTAAAAGGAGCCATTATATTAAAACGCATACGTAATTTTAATTCGAAATGTCCTGCCGTCCTGCTCGATAGTGTCTTGCACGTGTTCCTCGCCTCCAGGGTCTTCGTATTCTTTGTTAAATATATTAAAAACTCCTCCCGAAACTTCCAGCGTTTTAAATATATTACGACTGTACAGTGTTATATTAGTGATGAAAAAGTCTTCTACAAATCCGCCCGAAAGTGTTCCCCGCTTGCTTGTGTACTGTTCTTCCCCACTTAAAAAGAGTCTTCTCTCGACCAAAGGGATAATAACGTTGAACTTAGCCAAATGTTCAGGAGAATTTACCAGGGATTCTCCTGTCCTTTTATCATCAGTTTCCTGGATGGTATAACTAGTCCTTCCCTCAAAGCCATGTTCCCATTTTGCTTCCAGTTCAAGTTCAATGCCCTTTGCGCGAACCTTATCTACATTATCAAATACTAAGAGGCCGTCTTTCGGGTCAGTTTTTAAGGCAATGAGGTCGTCAATTGAGTTATAAAAACCAACAATTGTTCCGCGAAAGCGTTTCCCAAAGGATTGTTCGTAAATAAGCTCATAGGTGTCAATAGTCTCAGGGTCAAGATTGTCGTTGGGTTTTTGTGAAGTGCCGTCATTGTAATAGAGTTCATAGGCATTTGGTGCGCGGAATGCCTGTCCGTAAATAAACTTAAACGTCGTCTTTTCAAATGGGTTGTAGATCAGAGCAGCACGAGGACTAATGGCGTTTCCGAAGGTATAAAAATAGTCAAAACGAATGCCGGCATTTAAAGACAAATTGTCAGTAATAGCAAATTCATCCTGCAAATACACAGCCCAATACTGTGAATCACGTTTGTCGTCGAGAATTTCACGTCTGACACCTGGAATTGCACCATCCTTTATATGATTAATAGTGCGCTGGTCCTGCTGTATATAATGCCGATAATCGAAACCGAGTGTGCTCTTGTGTTTTTCCAGAAAGATTTTGGTTAATTGAACCTCTCCCTGTAACCATTGGCTATCTACATCATCAGACGTTTTTATTGTTTCCGGCAATTCATTTGAAGAATAATCGTCATTATAGTCATAAAAATTATAGTTGATCCGGGACAGAAAATTTAATTGGTTATCAAAGATTCGCTCGTACTTCAGATCCGCCCAGCCCCGTTCATCAACCGTAAAAAAACGCTTATTAAATCTTGTGTCAAATGGGGCTGTTGGAACAACTTTTTCTCTTTGATGATAATTTAATTGCAAGGTGAAATCGCGAAATGAATATTTATTAAAGAAAGCGGTGAATCGATCGTTGTCGAGGTCTTCTGCAATACCGTTGTTATTTTCGGGGGTATCAAATTCTTTGAAGAACAGCCGGTCGTCACCTTCGCTGCTATAGTAGGAGCCTGAAAATACCATCTCCAGACCATTTTGAAATTTATTGCCGTAACTTACACGTCCCTTATATGTCCCAAAGCTACCACCTTCTCCGGAAGTCTCAACACCTTTGAAATCCCTGCCTCGTCTGGTAATTACGTTAATAACTGCAAAAAATGCATTTGTGCCATACAGGGAAGAACCAGGACCGCGGATGATCTCAATACGGTCAATAAGATCGATATCGATAGGAAAATCCGTGCCTATGGGCGCCTGTTCATAAATAGCATCATTTATTCGGTGTCCATCGATAAGGAGCAGGATACGGGTGTTATAATCTCCAGGCAGTCCGAAACCTCTCACCCCCAGATAATGATAGTTCCTATCATAGGTAACATCAAATCCTCGTACACTCCGCAGGATCTCTGCAAAATTCCGATACCCATATTTTTTGATCTCCTCCGCCGTTATAATGCTTACTGAAGAAGGGGCTTCTGTTACCTTTTGTTCATATTTAGATGCGCCATAAACTGATGGGATCTCCTGAAAAAGAATCATTTCTTCGCTTGAAGTTGACGATCCTAATGAGATCTCTGATTCTGCCAGACATCGATAAGGTGAGAAACAAAAAATGAAGAAAGCAATAATGGAAAATATCTGAGATTTCCCATTTACTTTAGAAAAGAAAATATTTTTCTTTTTATTACAAATAATTAACATGTGTAGGCATACATGTTATAAATTTTGTATGGGGATTTCAAAGATTAGCGTAAATGGTTTTCATAGATAGAATTCATAATCCTTCCTGTGGCGCAGTGGCTTAATTTTTGCTTTTCTATTGCACAAAGTACATTTAATCCTGGATTGTGTAAGATTTATACACTATTTGTTAGCATAATTCAACAAAATTAGCAAATTAATTGGTCGGGGCGACTGGATTTGAACCAGCGACCTCGACGTCCCGAACGTCGCGCTCTAGCCAAACTGAGCCACGCCCCGAACCATTTTTAATAGTTTACCGCAAAACCGCAAAGGTGCAAGGAAAAATCCGACACAAGCAAGTCCAAAAAAGGCTAAAAAAGAAAAAAGAAAAAACTGAAGAAAATAGGGTTTAAAAACAGGGTTTCATTTCGTCTCAAACATTACTTTTTCTACCCCAATGTTTCCCTCACCATCAAATGCATTGACGATAAGGGTATAATCGCCGATCAAAAGAGGTTTAGTGGTAATTTGAAAGGATTCTTCAAGACTGTCAAAGACCCCATCCACAGGGTAAGCCGAGAACCATTCCTGTCCATCGATGGTATATTGGACCCTTACAATGTTGCTGTAATTGTCTTTTGCCGTGCCTGAAATGATATGCCTTCCTCCGGTTCCATGCGCAGCGTTTAGGGACTTGATGTCTGGTCTCGAATTATCAATCATCACAGGTTCTATCGTTTTTTCTGTACTGAAAGCGACCTCGGGTGGATTATCAGGATCGTCGCTGACTGTCAGCCGTATTTGATATTCCCCATCAGGCAGGCGCAAGGTATCCCAGGCATAAGAACCCTTTTTTTGCGTATTCTTATCGATAATCTTCCACATCCTTTCTTCTACGCCTTTATAACAAAGTGTCAGTTGCAGGGTATCGTTGTTTGGGTCTTCTACCTCCCATTTAATGTTTTTTTGCGCTATCTGGTAATGTGGTCTTTGGCTGACAGACGCCTGAGGCTTCGATTCTACTTTGTTGTCCGGTTTTGTCTCGGGAGGTTTTTGTGTCGCTGGCGAAGATTCTTTTTCAACCACAAAACTAACTATCTCAGGGGGCTGATTTTTGGGAAGATATGTTAACGTTACCGCATTTAAAACTGGGGTTGAATCGCTATTCTGAGTCTGCAGGATAGCTTTATATTGTATAAAGCGCGCTGGGGGACTTGTTATTCTTTCTCCGTCCGATGTGTAAGGAATCGACCAGCTATTCCATGTAGCGTCTGGTTTTTCACAGTTTCCTGAACGGGTGGACAGTGTTACCTTTGTGCCTTCTGGCTCCATGCCAGTCCAATAAATACACCCCCAATTTGACAGCGTCGTGGTATCAAGCACGTTAGATATGAAAGTGCCATTATTTATAAAAGACGGTGATATCTTATAAACATTTCCAACATTTCCGGTGCCGAAATAGAGTTCATTCTTATTTGTACTGAGGCAACAAAGTGCCTGCACCTCTTCCACTTTTGCCAAACTGCTTGAAGTTTCATCTTCAGAAACTTTGTATACCCCCGGCATGTTTCCGGTGACTATATAAAGGTTGTTTTCCGTATCGAAAGACATGCCCAGGATAAATGCCTGACTGGTTTCCAGGATTTTTTGTGTAAACCCCTCCCGGGCGATTTTATAAACGTAGTTTGGTGTAGTTGGAAGACCTGTAGCTTTCGGCGGCGCTTCAACACCCTTCGATACCACCTTTTGCTGCTGTGGGTATGGGGAACGGGCCATCGGTAATTCTTCCGGGAGATTCAAGTCCCATGACTTTTCCTCCTTAAAAATAGAGGTAATAACCCCGGCTTGTAAGGGAGGTTGGGGAGGCGGAGACATAGGTGTCATCGCCGGCGCGCCTGATGCCGTTCCTGCGTAAACATTACCCATAGAATCCAGTGCAAGACAATGGATTTCACCTTCACTGGCATCATACAGCACCTGTGCCTGTCCGGCGGGAGATATTTTGTATACCAAACCGTTTGGCTCTGTGCCGGCATATATATTGTCATATCGATCGGGGAGTATGTCCAGGAGGTTTGTCTCCGGGGAATCAAAAAATACGGTAGGAATACCCTCCGGGGTAATCTTGAACAGAATGCCTTCATTCCCCGTTGCGGCAAAGAGATTAGAATTATTGTCTACGCATATATCCCATATATAGGGTGCAGGTAATCTGCAAAAAACTGTTGTCTCGCCGGTGTTGTGTATCTTGTAAATAATGCCCCTGGGTGCAGTGCCTGCATAGAGGTTGCCATATTTATCAGCAGCAAGGCTCTGGATGTATAATTCAGGTGATTTGAAGAGTTCCACTGCTTCTGAGGTGTTCTTTATAAGATAAACCGTTCCTGGGTCACCCGTGCCAACGAATACCCGGTTTTGTAAATCTGCAGCCATCGACCAGACAAAGGCGCTTTTGATTCCGGCAATAGCCTCTATTTTTGGAGAAAGCCGTATTTCGCCCTTGTTGTTGATAGATACATCCTGGGTAGCGCCTTTGCTGAAGTCGGATTCTGTCGATTGCGTCCACATGTTTGTTGCCGTACCATGGGCATGAGAAGTCAGGAGTATAAGAAAAACTACTATAGTGCAGCATAGCTGCAACCGGGTCCCCTTTAAAAAACGTGAAACAAGCTCCCTTATCCCCTTTAACAACGGGTGACGCAGGGGGTTGTAGAAAAGTCGCGGGCAAAAGAAGTTTTTACCGGCTAATATTACGAATATTTTTAACAATGCAAGGCCTTTCATGATGGTTCCCCTTGTTTCATTTGACCGATACCGGGATCGTTTGATTTCCGTTCAGTACGTATGTTGTCGGAATGCGGGATATCACTTCGTCAAAGAGGGGACCAATCCCGCTCTGATTGGAAAAACTCATAATGGAAAGCATCGATGCCGGAAGCGATGGGAAGCATTCTCCTTTATAGGTAATTCCTTTTTTGGTTAGCAGGACACGCACCATAAGATGGTTATTCCGCTCCATGTTTTCGATATACCGTAAGAGCTGCTCAAAATTTGTGGGCAGGTACTTTCCGGCAGACCTCCCCAGATTCAATGCCTGACCGTAGGTAGCGTCACAGGCGGTGACATTTAACATGCTTCCGGGAAGGGCGTCTTCAGGTATGTGTACCATTGCCGTCTGATAAAAACTTTCTCCGGTAAATGGTTTCAGAGACACGTCTACCTGGAGTGTATCTCCGGGCTTTACGTGTTTTTTATCTACCTTAATGGACTCGATATGTGCTGTCCGCCGGGTATTCGATACTTTAATTTTTAGATCAATCCTATTTACCCGTACCGACTGGAATTGGTTGTTTATAATCATGGTAAAGGGCTGAACTATGTGATTGAGGGAAAACCAGGATTGATCGAGTTCGTAAAAGACGTTTTCGATAACAACGGGTTTTTCATGTCCTTCAATCTGCGCAGAGAGTCTTAAGTCTATAGATTTTTCTCCTATCTTCCTTTCCGTGGATAACACAGCGCTTTGGGCTGCCATCAAGATAAGGCTGGGTGTTAACAGTTTGTTATCCACGATCTCAAAATCGTATTTGAGCTTTTTTGAACCTTCCACTTCAATACGGCAGGGTATCATGCGGGATGATTCACCAATGTTGCCGGCGATCCCGGACCTCCTGTCCTGACATATTCGACCAATTATCTCTACCGGAGAAGCCATTTTTACGGAATTCGACTGGCTGCAAAGTACCGTATAAACATAGGCGGAGCCCATGGGAATATCTGCATTTCCCGTTTGTAAAAAGGGATGTCCAAAGGCAAGGATGTTATCCCCCTCTACATATGTTACCGTGCCAACGACGGCTGCGCTAAGATCGCCCCTGACCAGGATAGCTGCCACCGATGCCCCTGGAACAAGTTTAGGCTTTCTTGCGATACTTGGGTAAGAAACGAAGCTACCCCCCTGTACAGGATATAATCCATAAGCCTGAAAAAAGGGGTGCATTCTTTGTAAGGTTTCAGTGTCAACACCTGATACGATTAAGGGAGAGAGGATGGGCGTAAGCTCTAAATTACCGAACACATGATTCGCTGTTTCCTTCGGTTGTGGTGTTAGGAAAGATACCGTTGAACTTGTTGCCAGATCATTCTGCAACGGTGATGGAAGTTCCCAGCCTGCTGAGGCCAGTGAAAGTCCCTCTTCTGGCACCAGTATATTGAGCAAGGTGCTTTTCATTTCATGGATCGGGGTAACACCTGCAATGGCGTCTTTTGAAAAACTCCATCCATAAGCAACGGCGCCGATGAGCCGATTATCAATATACACAGGGCTGCCGCTCATGCCGGCAATAATGCCGGATTTTTCTAAAAGACCGCCTGACATTTTGATCAGGATCATATTGCTTTTCGCTTCCCAGTTCCGCAAAATACCCAATACTTCGACATTGAATATTTCTATTCGATCACCCGTGAAAACGGTTTTTCCATACCCTTTCATGCCGGGTACAATCTCATCGACGCTCATAGTATCTTCCGCTGCAAGGAGTGGGGGCTTACTTAGTAAACCGAAGGCAGAGAAAATGCACAAGAACATGAATAAATGAGGCAATTTGTATATCTTCAATTCCATGCTGCAAACTCTACCAAATTTAGTAATTTATTGTCAAGGTATAAAAGAAGTTGCAATATTGATGCAGAGAATTTAAACTATGTTCGTTTTAAAAGATGTGTTTGAAATTTTAATGCTACAAGGGATTCCGAAATTTTAATTAGGCCTTCGGCGACTTACCCCCCCT
>JABWAQ010000175.1 GCA_013360945.1 Candidatus Brocadia sp. | reverse complement strand
GAAACGAATATAAGGGAGCGATTAATCGGCAGTACTATTATGGTTATTGGGGTAGTTGTTATCACATTATTTTAGAGAAGGATGTTTTGTCATATTTATTATGATAAGGGTAAGCAATCGAAAGATTATTTTCTGTTTTAGAATTTTACTTTGAGGAAAATGCTGGAAATGTTAATAAGAGTTTATTATATTAACAATATAACTATAAAATGTTAATAAGATATATTTTATTAACAATATTAATTATTAATGTAAATATAGAAACCCTTATTTTTAATTTTATGGAAAAAGAAGTATATATATCAGGGATTTATAAGCAACAATATCAATACAAAAGTTTTAGTCCCTCTTTGATCAATAAGCCTTTTGAATGGTGCGATAGAAAAATAAACTTACTTTTGGAAGAAGCGATGCGGTATGTAGGAGAATTGAACGCATACTCGATGCTAGTGCCAGATGTTGATTTTTTTATCAAAATGCATGTGGCAAAAGAAGCTACTACATCCAGTCGTATCGAAGGAACACGCACGAAAATAGACGAAGCTATTTTACCGGAAGAGGAAATTAATCCTGAAAAAAGAGACGATTGGATTGAGGTACAAAATTATATCCGTGCTATGAATTTTGCAATAGGTGAACTTGAAAAACTTCCCATTTCGATGCGTCTGATAAAAGAGACACATGGTGTTTTATTATCCGGGGTAAGAGGTGAATCAAAATCTCCTGGGGAAATAAGAAGAAGCCAGAACTGGATTGGGGGTTCAAGCTTGCAAGATGCCTTTTTTATACCGCCGCATCCGGATGAGTTACCTGCGCTGTTAACTGATTTTGAGAAGTTTTTACATAACAAGGAACTTGATATTCCACATCTTATCAAAATCGCTATAGCCCATTATCAGTTTGAGACAATTCATCCATTTTTGGATGGTAATGGAAGGACCGGGCGATTATTAATTACTTTACAACTTGTCGCCCTGGGAATATTAAAAAAACCTACCTTATATTTGTCAGATTTTTTTGAACGTAACAAAGGGTCCTATTATGACTCTCTTACTATGGTGCGGGCTTCAAATGATCTGGAGCAATGGATTAGATTTTTTCTTATGGGTGTTATTACCACGGCTAAAAGCGGAAAAGAAACATTTGAGGCGATAATAAAGCTGAGACAACAGTATGAACAAAGGATTGTATCATTAGGTAGCCGTACCAACCAAGGCCAGAAGCTGTTGCTGGTCTTATTTTCTGATCCAATTATTACCGTTAAACATGCCGCACAAGAATTGAATATGACTTTCCCACGGGTTAACAGGATGATTGAAGATTTTCAAAAGTTAAATATTTTAAAAGAAATTACCGGTTATTCACGCAATCGCATGTTTGCCCTGTATGAATATCTTGATTTGTTCAGATAATAAGGCACCCCTTATAGCCTATGTTGTTTCCAATTATCGCTAAACGGTTTCCTTAATCTTATCGGGGTTTTTAGCTAAAAGTGGTGTATTTGTCAATTAAAATAAAGGATCATCATGGAAATGGGTGGGTAAAATTCTTAGGGGAAATATTTGTGATGCGGCATAAAATAAAGGGAAAAACGAGTTGAAGGGGATGAAAAAAGATGGCATGATGCGACGATGGGAAAAAAGAAGCGGCTCCTGGACGAATATCGTTTCCCCGGGTTCCGTCCCAAGGCCGAGATAAAGGGGATATTTGGAGATGCAAAGGCGCGTATTATCCGCTTGTTCGGACTCAAAAAACGGTGTGCGGTTGTTGTGGTGCATCACACCGGAGCTATTACGGCAAGAAGATGCAGCGGGTACGAAACTTATCTAGCGGAGAGATGCGTATTTACCTGGAGGTGGAGATTCGGCGTGTCCAGTGTCGGAGATGGGGGAAGGTGAAACGTGAAGAGTTAGAGTGGCTTTCGAGAAATCCTTTTTACACAAAGAGGTTTGCCTTTTTTGTAGGGAGGAAATGTCGGCCGATGGCGATACAGGATGTAGCAAAAGAGTTGAAGTTAGAGAGTCTTTTGGGCAGCTATGGAGTTACAAGTCGGAGGCATAGGCAAGACGTTTTTTCGAAAACTGGAAAAAGTCTTTTTAAAAACATACCGCCGGGATGTCTTCGCCTTATTATACATAGCGTCTTAAATAATGCAGCATAATTTAGACAAGATAACATTTGGTTTGTTCCAAAGGGTATTTGTTTGGTAACCGATTTAACCACGTCCTCCAGAGAAGGGAAATATTGGTCTGCATACAAAGCCTTCTGGTAAGTGTAAGTTTCCAAACACGTTCAATAGGATTAAGTTTAGGGCTATAAGGTGGCAAGAACTCAAGCCACAGGTTATCGCAATGGATTTCAAGAAATTGATAAATTATATGAGCATGATGATATTTTGCATTATCGAGAACGCACAATTTCTTGTTGAATTGCTATTTGCATGATTTCCTTATCTTCTACGCCAAGCCTTTCCATGTTTTGTGTCCTCCAATATATACAAGACAAATTGAAATAATTGAAGGACAATATATCATGTTTCTATTTTCGTTGTGTATAGTTTGCTATCTCTACATGTATGCGGATATGGGGTATGCGCGCTCACGGCTTCTTGACTTGGAGTTTCGCGATGGCCTGCTCAATTCGTATCACTACATCAGTAGTTTTGACGAAGACAAGACCATGACAAACACTGAGCAACTCAAACAAGTCCAACGGGGAGCTTCAAAGAAGAGTGGTGTGCCTCAAATCTTAGGTAAACCACACGGGATGGCGCGATGTCCAAGTCACGATTTTGACTTTAAGGATAAGTGCGGCAAAGGAGCTGAGATCTGGATCTGGACAATGATGGGGAAGGTCTCAACGTTCGGTGCTGCTTACGGCAGCGCTCAAGTCGCGACATACAATATTTTCATCGTCTTCGACAGAGAGGGAGTCGTAACGGATATGGAGTCGTCTCAAACACAGAATGAGTAGAGGCATAGAGTTGGTTGGGGTTGGTAATTTGGTAATGAGGATACGAGTTACCATCATCCTTATTTCACTTACTAAAAACGACAACAAACTTGATGGGGATATCACAATCCTTTAGTTTCGCTTCAAAATTCGATATGTTCACCCGAGAGCAAATCCAAGCCGATAGATGTATATGCCTTGTTGCGAAGAGCACAGGAAAGCCGTATGAGGGAAAACCTCACGTACGGTTTGATGAAGAGATGCTGGAAATAGGGTATGGTTGAGATGGTGTGACACTCTCAGAGGAAACGGGGAGAAACGGGAAAGACAAACCTCAGCCTGAGCCACTACGCCAGTGTTTTACTCTACATTATTACCCTTATCGTGGTACTTGTAGAGGCGAATTTTATGTCCGCCCTAATTGTGGAAAAACGCATAAGCTTGGAACTTACTCAAAAAGTGGGCGAATATAAGATTTACCCCTACCTTGTTGAATATTAATTATTAACCATCCTTCCAATAACCCTCATAATTACAAGGATCATACCGATAGAAAAAAAGAATACTGTTACAAAGGTTAGTGGAATACTGGGGTTATTTTTAACACTGACAAGAACGCCAGGCACACTGTTGATATCTGCAAAGACAATTTGTGCCCCGTGAATTTTTTTCCCGTTCGTTTCTCCAATAGGTAAAAAGGTTTGCTGTGTTTCTTGATTTTCTGCAGTAGAAATTAATTTTACTACCGGATAACGATAT
>JABWAQ010000174.1 GCA_013360945.1 Candidatus Brocadia sp. | reverse complement strand
TCCTAATCTGATATACAGAAGCAGTAACGGCAAGGTAAAAGAAACAACTATTCAAAGACTTCCTTTAAACTCAAAACTTTTTCCTTTTTATGAGAAGGATGATGGAAAGGTAGATATAGCAGTAATCCATGAATCCTCAGGATGCTATTATGGAAAGTGTAACTTTTGTACACATCCCAATATTACCGGAAGGTATCAGAGCCGGGATATTCATCTAACTATTGATGAAATTAAGGAAACGATCCGGGAGCTGGGTATCGGACTTTTCAGATTTGCCGGCTCTACCACACCTGTTTCTCTTGCCAAACGGATTGCAGATGCAGTAGTAAAAGAAGGCTTAATTATAGAGTACTCTATGTTTGTGCGGGCAGAACGTGGGGCAAGGGAACGAATGGCGGAGTTAATTGATTCTTATGAGAGAATTGTAAGCTCAGGGCTTCGGGCTGTTTTCATGGGTGTTGAAGCTGCTAACGATGAAATCCTTACAAAAGTCATGAACAAAGGTAATTCTGTAGAAGATATTTATTTTACCATTAAAGCCATAAAGCAGGCATCATATAATCAAAGAAAATATCTTGACGTAGGACTAAGTTTTATATATCCTTGCCCATTACCCCATGATAGTGATGTAAATCATGAGCAAGTTTTGGA
Organism: Candidatus Brocadia sp.; assembly: GCA_013360945.1. Classification (GTDB taxonomy): domain Bacteria; phylum Planctomycetota; class Brocadiia; order Brocadiales; family Brocadiaceae; genus Brocadia. Next base: position 3,077 of record JABWAQ010000174.1, on the reverse strand, counting down.
AGAGAATTTATGTTTACTTCATAAATTAAAAAATGAGGATTATAAGCCAGATTCCATTCTCATAACCCCTGGCGCACCGTTGCCTGCAACAAACTGGCAATTAGAACCCAAACAATTTGGCTTCGAACTGCCTGAAGGTTATATGCAAACTATTTTACGCTATGAATATGAGCTAACAAAGGATCCAAGTACATGGCCTGAACTAAATATCTCCTTACATGGAATAAAGTTTTTGGATATGCTTAAGATGGCCGGACTCATGGAGAAAAAGGTTCGGGAAATGGGTTATCCGGTTAACATTTCTGATGAACATTGTCTTGCAGCAAGAAGTGCAGGATTTATGGGTCAAAAAGGGCTGGAAGAATTTAAGATGAGGAGTGATTTGGCTTTACTAACTACAGATTACAGTTTCCTTAGAGATGTTTACCAAAGGATAAATATGTACAGCCGTAAATTAGCCGAGAAAAACGCTCTTTAATAAATAAAGATATTCTTTAAGGAGGAAAAGCTCAATGGTTACGAGGCGCGCTGTTATTACTGGCTTGGGAATATTGGCACCAAATGGGAATGGGAAAGATGAGTACTGGGATGCGCTTATTCATGGAAGGTCAGGTATAAGAAAGATCGTTTCTTTTGATCCCTCTCCTTTCAGTACACAAATCGCTGGTGAGGTAAAAAATTTTGATCCTTGCGATTATTTTGATCCAAAATTGGTCAAAAGAAGTGGAAGATTCACTCACTTTGGTGTTGCAACAGCAAAGATGGCAGTAGCAGATTCCGGCATTAATTTAAACAGAGAGAATCGAGATAGATTCGGGGTATGTTTTGGATCAACGATAGGGGCTGAGAATGATATATATGAGGGTCAACATAAGAAATTCTTAGACTCTGGCCCAAAGGCTGTTAGCCGCTTTACTGCTCCTGAATTTACACCTCATGTAACAACTGGTTATATATGTTCGGAATTAAATATTGCCGGGCCTAATTCTACATTGTGTTCAGGATGTTCAACCGGACTTGATGTTGTAAATTGGGGTTATAATATGGTAAAACAAGGAACAGTAGATGTGGCAATTGTAGGAAGTGCAGATGCCCCAATCTTTCCTTTTGCCATGGCAACTTTCTGTGCTTTGGGAATTCTTTCAAAAAGAAATGAAGAACCTGAGGTGGCCTCACGACCATATGATAAGGATCGTGATGGTATGGTACTTAGTGAGGGTGGCGCAGCAATAGTGATTGAGGAATTGAATCATGCTGTAAACAGAGGTGCAGATATATATGCTGAGATTATATCCTATGCATCTGCAAGTGATGGGCAAGATGTTGTTCGGGTTGATGCTAATGGGCTAGGATTAGTCACCGCATTGGAACAAGCATTGAATTCCGGAAAGATTAGAAAAGAAGAGATAGACTATATTTGTGCTCACGGAAACGCCATTCCTAGTTATGATGTGTCAGAAACAAATGCCTTTAAGTCGTTTTTCGGGGAACATGCATATAAAATTCCGATAAGTTCCATTAAATCCATGACTGGTCAGGCTTATGCTGCCGGAGGTAGTTTTCAAGTAGTAGCAACGAGTCTCATTATAAAAAATGGAATTATTTCTCCTACAATTAATTTAGATGTGCCAGATTCCCTTTGTGATCTAGACTATGTTCCGCACCATGCCAGATATTTCAACATGGATACAGCATTAATAAATAGCCATAGTGTCGGTGGTACACATGCCGTGCTCGTATTAAGAAAATATTTATAGAAAGAGATTATGCCTGCGAGCAGAATCGTATTCATTCTTATATCTTTATTAATTGCAGGACTTGGAATCTTTGTTTTTTTAAGAAATCCTACAAATGGTATTAATAAAAGATTCTGTCTCTTTTCGCATGTTATATCAATATGGATATTCTTTGTTTTTCTTGTACTCCATACAACCGATCCAATTTTGGCTACTTTTAGACTGAAGTTAGTCTTTAGCGCTGCTATCTTTATTCCTTCTACTTTTTTCTTTTTTTCATCTATCTTTCCTGATCGAAAGGAAAGACTTATCGATAGGTACCTAAGCATATCTTTTTTTGTTATAAGTATCTTCCTGGCATTTTCTTCTTCCTATATTGTTGAATCTGTATCCTTTGACAAGGGGTGGCCTTGTGCCAAGTATGGCCCATTATTTTCTGTATTTTGGTTTTATTTTATTATGTGTATGGCGCACTCTTTTTATATCCTTTACAGAAAAAGTGTTAACTATTACGGAATAAAAAGATTACAGATTCAATATTTATATTTTGGGGTAGCAATATCCGTGTTTTTTGGAAGCATCACAAATTTTCTTTTACCGGTATTAGGTGTATGGCAAGTTGAGATGTTTGTACCTCTGGTATCCATTCCTATTCCGATAGCGGTAGCCTATGCTATTGCGAAATACCACCTCATGGATATCAGCGTGGTAATCAAGCGAAGTACAGTTTACCTTACTCTATCCATTGCCATGAGTGCAATCTATTTCATTATTGGAGTATTTCTGAGTAGTATTCTTCCGGCATCAGAGCACAGGAATACCATTACTAACGTAGTATCTATAATAGTAACATTTATAGCCTTTGTGTCTGCTCGAGAATCAATCCAGCATGTTATTGAGAAGATTTTTTTCCACACCAGGTATAGCCATTCAAAGATACTGAGTGATTCTACAACAATGTTCTCTTCTATCCATGATTTGAGCGGCCTTCTTCATTATGCCATCCAGTACTTGTATGTTTCTGTAGGCATTGAAAAGATATGTATATTGCTAAAAGAAGAGGAGACCAAAAACTATAGATTAAAGGCAGCTATAAATTTTACACCTGAAGATAATTTGTTTCTCCTGAGCCAGGATATCATCGCTACGTGGCTTTACCAGAATAGAACAGTTCTTTCACGGGATCAGTTGTACCGTTTTACCCACAGCGAGCTTGACCGCGTACTAGAGGAGAAATTAGCATCCCTGAATGTCGAAAGTTGTGTTCCGGTTTTTCAAAAGAATGACCTCTTCGGTATAATTTTTTTGGGGAAGAAGATAAACAAAAAAATTTTTATCCAG
>JABWAQ010000173.1 GCA_013360945.1 Candidatus Brocadia sp. | reverse complement strand
CTGGATAAAAATTTTTTTGTTTATCTTCTTCCCCAAAAAAATTATACCGAAGAGGTCATTCTTTTGAAAAACCGGAACACAACTTTCGACATTCAGGGACGCTAATTTCTCCTCTAGTACGTGGTCAAGCTCGCTGTGGGTAAAACGGTACAATTGATCCCGTGAAAGAACTGTTCTATTCTGGCAAAGCCACGTAACGATGATATCCTGGCTCAGGAGAAATAAATTATCTTCAGGCGTAAAATTTATAGCTGCCTTTAATCTATAGTTCTTGACCTCTTCTTCTTTTAGCAATATGCATATCTTTTCAATACCTACAGAATCATACAAGTACTGGATGGCATAATGAAGAAGGCCATTCAAATCATGGATAGAAGAGAACATTATTGTAGAATCACTCAGTATCTTTGAATGGCTATACCTGGTGTGGAAAAAAATCTTCTCAATAATATGTTGGATTGATTCTCGAGCAGACACAAAGGCTATAAACGTTACTATTATAGACACTACGTTAGTAATGGTATTCCTGTGCTCTGATGCCGGAAGGATGCTACTCAGAAACATTCCAGTAATGAAATAGATTGCACTCATGATAATGGATAGAGTAAGATAAATTGTACTCCGCTTGATTACTACACTGATATCCATGAGGTGGTATTTTGCAATAGCATAGGCTACCGCTATCGGAATGGGAAGAGATTGAAATGGTACAAATCTTTCAACTTGCCATATACCTAACATTGGCAAGAGAAAATTTGAAATACTTCCTAAAGATACAGCGACCGCTACTCCATAATATAAATACTGAACTTGTAATCTCTTTATTCCATAATAACGATTGCTTTTCTTATAAAGAATATACAAGGAATACATCATACATAATAAAAAATAAAGCCAAAATATAGGAAACAACGAACCGTAGTCAACACAGGGAGCTTGTTCTACAAACGATACAGACTTAATAATGTAAGGGGAAAGAAATACCAGGATAATACTTATAGCAAAGAAGAAAATACTAGTATATCTATTAACAGATCTTTCTATACGATCAGGGAAAATGGAAGAAAAAAAGAAAAAGGTGGAAGGAATAAAAGTAGCCGCACAAAAGACGAGCCTTAGTCTGAAGGCAGCTGATGTTGGATCCTTGGTCTGAAGGGTAATATAAACAAAGAATATCCATATAGAAAAAGCATATGCAAATACACAAAATCTCCTATTAATGATGTTGGCTGGATTTTTTAAGAGTACAAAGATTCCAAGTCCAGCATGCAGCAAAGATATAAATATAAACACAATTTGATTTACAAGCATATACCTTAATTATTGGTATCTTCTTAATACGAGAACAGCATGTGTACCACCTACACTATGGCTGTTTATTAATGCAGTATCGATGGGAAAATATCTAGCATGATGTGGTACATAATCTAAATCACAGAGCGGATCGGAAACATCCAGATTAATCGTTGGAGGAATGATTCCATTCTTTAAACTAAGGAACGTTGCTACAACCTGAAAACCTCCTCCAGCAGCAAAAGATTGTCCTGTCATAGATTTAATGGAACTTACTGGAATTTTATAGGCACGATCACCGAAGAAAGTCTTAAATGCATTTGTTTCTGCCACATCATAACCAGGAATAGCATTGCCATGGGCGCAAATATAATCTATCTCTTCTTTGATAATTCTGCCGGCGACCAATGCCTGTTCCAAAGCACAAACCAATGCCTGACCACTGTTGTCAGTCTGAACAACTTCTTGTGCTTCGCATGTCGAGGCAAATGATACGATCTCACCATATATATCTGCACCTCTATTTAAGGCGTGATTCAATTCTTCAATTACTATTGATGCCCCACCTTCGCTAAGTACCATACCATCGCGATCTTTGTCATATGGTCTCGAAGCCTTTTCGGGCTCTTTGTTTCTTTTTGAAAGGATTCCTAAGGTACACAAAGTAGACATGGGAAAAGGAAGGATAGGAGCATCAGAGCTTCCTGCAATTACCACATCGGCCTCTCCCCGTTTAATCATTTTATAACCGCTATTCACAACATCGAGTCCGGTGGAACATCCAGATGATAGTGTTGAATTGGGACCAGTAATTTTTAGTGCTGAACATATGTAGCCTGTTGTTACATGTGGCGTCAGTTCAGGAGCTGTAAGGCGACCTACCGCGTTTGGACCAAATTCTAAGAATTTTTTGTGCTGGCGCTCATATATATCATTTTCAGCTCCTACCGTTGTTCCGAAACATACACCGCATCTATCTTTATTCTCTTTGCTTAAGTTAATTCCTGAGTCTGCTACTGCCATCTTTGCGGCTGCAATACTCAGGTGAGTATATCGAGCAGTTCTTTTGACCAATTTTGGATCAAAGTAATCACAAGGATCAAAGTCTTTTACCTCTCCAGCGATTTGTGTGCTTAAGAAAGACGGATCAAAGAAGGTAATCCTTCCTATACCCGATTGTCCATGAATAAGTGCATCCCAGTATTCATCTTTCCCTTTTCCATTTGGCGCTAATATCCCCAGGCCAGTAATAACGGCACGCCTTGTAACCATAGAGCTTTTCCTCCTTAAAGAATATCTTTGTTTGTTAAAGAGTAGTTTTTCTCGGCTAATTTACGGCTGTATGCATTTATCTTCTGGTAAGTATTCCTAAGGAAACTATAATCTGTTGTCAGTAAGGCCAAATCGCTTTTCATCTTGAATTCCTCTAAACCTTTCTGATCAACAAATCCTGCGCTTCTTGCCGCAAGACAATGTTCATCAGAGACGTTTACGGTGTATCCCATTTCTCTAACCTTCTTCTCCATGAACCCGGCCATATTGAGCATATTCAAAAATTTTATTCCCTGTAAAGAAATATTTAATTCAGGCCATGTACTTGGATCCTTTGTCAGCTCATATTCATAGCGCAAGAGGGTCTGAATATAATCTTTCGGCAGTTCGAAGCCGAATCGCTCAGGCTCTAATTGCCAGTCTGTTGCAGGCAAGGGCGCGCCAGGGGTTATGAGAATAGAATCTGGTTTATAACCCTCGCTCTTCAATTTATGAAGTAAATATAAATTTTCTCTCAAAACTTGCTCATGAGTTATACCATTACCATGAGGTAATGGGCAAGGATAAATAAAACTTATCCCCACGTCGAGATATTTTCCTTGGTTATATGATGCCTGTTTTATAGCCTTGATAGTAAAATAGATATCCTCGACAGAATTACCTTTATTCATAACCTTCGTAAGAATTTCATCGTTAGCAGCTTCAACACCCATAAAAACGGCTCGAAGCCCTGAGCTTACAATTCTCTCATAAGAATCAATTAACTCCACCATTCTTTCCCTTGCTCCAGGTTCTGCTCGCACAAACATTGAGTACTCTATAATTAAACCCTCTTTTAACAATGCATCAGCGATCCGTCTGCCAAGAGAGACAGGTGTTGTCGATCCCGCGAATCTAAAAAGTCCAATACCGAGTTCTTGAATCGTTTTCTTAATTTCATCAAGGGTTATATCAATATTCCGGGTTTGATACCTTCCGGTAATATTGGGATGTGTACAAAAGTTACACTTTCCATAATAGCATCCTGAGGATTCATGGATTACTGCTATATCTACCTTTCCATCCTCCTTCTCATAAAAAGGAAAAAGTTTTGAGTTTAAAGGAAGTCTTTGAATAGTTGTTTCTTTTACCTTGCCGTTACTGCTTCTGTATATCAGATTAGGA
>JABWAQ010000070.1 GCA_013360945.1 Candidatus Brocadia sp. | reverse complement strand
CTTCTGGATAAAATCCCTCAATATCTCTGGCAGTAACTTGCAAAATGCCTTGAGAATCGCCCCTAAACTGCTGTCCGTTAATTCAACTCGAAATTGACAACCAACCTCTATTGTGATACTATTTGTATGTCGGGTAACTCCCATATAGCCGTCCTTTTCTTTATGGCTTAGTTTTCTCCAAAAACTATTTTTTACCATAATTGGAGGGCTTTTTCTTTAACTAAGTCTCTCTTTTTCTACTCTACCAATTATGTTGAAAAGTTTTACTTTTTATTATGCAGAGAAATTTTTTTATTACAGAGTATAATTTTATGCGATGAAGGGAGGTGGTATAGTAAATAAAAAGGTAAGAGATCATAATCTTTGTTAAAAATATCTTCATTGTATGAAAAAGGTAAAAAGGGAGGAGTGTCATGGCTAAAAAGGCATTTTGCGTAGGTATAAATGATTATCCTTATGAGGGGAATGACCTGAATGGTTGCGTTAACGATGCGAATGCATGGGCGGAATTACTTACGAATAATTTCGGTTTTCCAAGCTCCAACGTCACAATCATTACTGATGCGGAGGCCACAAAAAGCAATATTATCGCCGGCATTAAAGAATTATTGGCAGACGCTAAATCAGATGATGTTTTAGTTTTTACGAATTCTTCGCATGGTTCTTATATTGCAGATACCAGCGGTGATGAACCCACCTACGATGAGATCATTTGCCCGTACGATATCGCAGACAATGTAGTGGCAGACGATGAGCTTCGGGAATTGTTTGACGGTCTCGCCAAAGGTGTGCGATTAACGGTCATCTCTGATTCCTGCTTTTCAGGCACAGTAACCCGCGCGGCCGTTAATGAGATTATTCCTGGCTTTAGGACGCCTGACGACCGGCGCGTGCGATTCCTTAATCCTGCGCTCCGTGGTGATAAAATCGTTCCTGATATATGGAATGCACGGCCAAAAAGGTCTGTGAAGCATCCTCAATCAAAGATGAAGGAGCTATTGATCAGTGGTTGTACCGATAAGGAATATTCCTACGATGCGTTAATCGAAGGTGTTTACCATGGCGCCATGACGTACTTTGCACTGAAGGCCATCCGCGATGCTAATTACAAAATTACCTATGCACAGCTGCTTACACGAATGAGATTCATGCTCGATCAGGCCGGATATCCTCAGCACCCTCAACTGGAGGGGAAATACACAAACAAGAAGAGGCAGGTGTTTACTTAATGCGCGGTGTGCCGTGTCCACAAGGCCAGGGCACGGGTGAATAACAAATCGCGGAAGAGTTTATACGCAGAAATTTCGAAATTCTGTATGGCAGGAGCCGGCTTTCGTTAGCGATCGTGGAACTGCTAACCTGTTGCACAGCGCAGATCATTGCCGGGAGATTTAAAGACATCGCCGCAGAGACGGCGATGTCTTTGAAATTGAAAAAGCCATCAAAGCCTCATGTAATACAATGCTATCATAAAAAACATAGCAGGTTTTAGTCTGTTTTGGAAGAGGAGGAAAAGGCCGTGGCGAAAAAGAAAACGGCGGGGAGTCGTGTCCTGGATGTGCGTCCCGATACGCTCGATTTTCGTGATAAGATGTATGTGCCAACATTGATGGAAGTGCCTGCTCGCATCGATCTTGATGCGTATAAGCAGTTTTCTGTTCCTGTTCTTAACCAGGGCGCCGAAGGGGCTTGCACCGGATTTGGTTTGGCTACGGTGGCGAATTATCTCCTCCGTAAGCGTAAGGTGGTGCCGGATACCACATCGGTAAGTCCACGTATGTTTTATGAACTTGCCAGGCGCTACGATGAGTGGGCCGGAGAGGGTTATGAAGGGTCGAGTGCCCGCGGAGCTATGAAGGGTTGGCATAAGCATGGGGTTTGTTCAGGAACGCTCTGGTCATACAATCCGTTCAAACCGGATAGCCGCCTGACAGATGAGCGGCTGAGGGATGCGGCAAAGCGTCCTTTGGGCGCCTATTTCAGGGTGAACCATAAGGATTTAGTTGCCATGCATACCGCATTGTCAGAAGTGGGCATTTTTTATGCTACTGCCCTTGTACATGACGGTTGGGATAAAATTGGTGCGGATGGAATAATCCCGCCCAATGGGAAGATACTTGGTGGACATGCCTTTGCTATCGTAGCCTTTAATGATCGAGGTTTTTGGATTCAAAATTCCTGGGGTGAGGGTTGGGGGCACGGCGGTTTTGGCTTAATTACGTACGATGACTGGCTGAACCATGGTACCGATGTCTGGGTTGCCCGATTAGGCGCCCCGGTTACCTTGCGCACACCGGAAGCAGTCGCTGTGAGTCAATCAGCTATAGCCCGGCAATCAGAAACGTACGTCTACCAGGATATTCATCCCCACGTCATTAGTATTGGCAATAATGGTTTTCTCCGGGAAAGCGGTACCTATGGCACATCAGAAGCTGAAGTTGCCTCAATATTCCGTGATGATTTCTTACGGATTACCAAGGATTGGAGCAAGAAACGGCTCCTTCTCTATGCCCACGGAGGACTTACCAGTGAATATGCTGCCATACAGCGTGTTGCAGATTACCGCGCAACATTATCAGGATTCGAGATTTATCCGCTTTCATTTATCTGGAAGAGTGATTTTTGGACGACATTGACCAACTTATTGAAAGATGCCGTGAGCAGGCGGCGTTCCGAAGGTTTTATCGATGAATCAAAGGATTTTATGCTCGAACGGCTGGATGATGCGCTAGAACCGCTCGTTCGGATGCTTGGGGGAAATCTCATATGGGGCGAAATGAAGGAAAATGCTTTGGGTGCAGCGCATGAAACACGGGGCGGTGCGTGTATTGCAATAGGATATCTGGCGGAATTACTATCAAAAGACCCATCCATTGAGATTCACATAGCCGGACATAGCGCCGGGGCTATATTCCACGCGCTTCTTATCCAATTGTTGACCGGACAAGGGAAGATAACCTCAGGGCCATTGAAGGGGAAAAAAGGCTATGGACTTAAGGTCTCCTCGTGTACCCTCTGGGCGCCTGCATGTACGATAGAATTATTCAAGCAAACCTATATGCCCGCAATTCAAAACGGCGGTATCGGGAGATTTGCCCTGTTTACCCTTACGGATAGTGCAGAACAGGACGATCATTGTGCATCTATTTATCACAAATCACTTCTCTGCTTAGTCTCCAATGCCCTGGAAGAAAAGCCACGTATTCCTTTATTCCGTGACGGAGAGGCGATTCTTGGTATGGAAAAATTTATAAGAGACGATCAGGATATTATGAAGCATATCGGCACCAAAAAATTCCAGTGGGTTCTTTCGCCGAATAATGCCGCTCCGGGTTCTCCGAATCATTCGGCGGCAAAAGGTCACGGCGATTTCGATGATGACAGGGCAACGCTCCGCGCCACACTTGCCCGTATCCTTCAGAAACCGGAAGTAGAGGCAAAATTTGCTATTCACCGTTCTGAGTCTTCTTTAAGAAATAAGAGACATAAACTGATGTAAAGCTTACGGAATTATAAAGCATTATGAAAAAAATGATCTTTGGCTGTATTCTCATCTGTGTCGCCCTCAGTCTTTTTATGTCCAGGATGGTGTGGAGTAATCCATGGAATGGTAAGGTTGTTCTTCAGGGATTCTTCTGGGATTGCTGGAATGAAAACTACCCCCAGGACTGGTATACCTATCTGGCCAAGCTTATTCCACGCTTGCGGGATATGGGGTTTGACGGAATCTGGACCCCGCCGCCCTGTAAAGGAAATAGCGGTATAAATGGCATGGGATATGATCTTTTTGATCATTACGACTTGGGGGATAAAGACCAGAAGGGTACGGTTGCCACCCGATTTGGCGATAAAGATAGCTTCCTGCGATTGGTTGCGGTGGCCCATGCCAATGGTCTGGAGATCTATCCTGACATCGTCCTCAATCATGTTATTGGAGGGGAAGAAGATTCAAATGCCCCGGCGGATAAGTCTAAAAAATTTCGTTATGTGGGATTTTCTGGCTTACAGAGTGGCCGATGGGCCAAGGACCATTGGAATTTTCATCCAAATACTGACCATTGGTGCACAACCGGCGACTGGTGTGAGCAGCTTTTTGGTCCGGATATTTGTTACCTGGACCCGGAACATGGCGGAGGAGGAAACGGGAAATACATGAAGGACAGGGCAAGGGAGTGGTTTGTGTGGTTCAAAAAGCAGACAGGTGTGGATGGATTTCGCTTCGATGCCGTAAAACATTTTCCTGCTTATATAGTTGAAGACATCCTTTATAATGCTATGGGGGATCGGATTGATTATTTTGCTGTCGGAGAGTTTGTGGGGAGCCAGCATCAATTGGATGAATGGGCCGGTCACACCCGAAACCGATCGGGCACCTTTGATTTCTCTTTTCGAGACGCCCTTGCAAATATCGTGGAGGCGAATGGTTTTTTTGATATGGGCAGCCTGCCCGATTATCAGCAGAAAAACCGGATAAAGACAGAGCCCTTTGTAAATAATCATGATACATGGCGGGGTTATTTCTGGGATTCTAATCCCGGCTCAGGCAGCCACGATGACCGATCGGGCGACTGGCGCCGGAATGGAGATGAACTTGCCCCGACCATTGATCCGGACAACGATAGGACGGATGTTGCCTATGCAGCAGCTTTTGCGGTAGACGGTAGCCCCATGGTTTATTATGAGGATCTTTTTGTAAACTATGGTGCTGAACGTTTTAAAGTGGATCCGGAGACGCTGCCGGCCCGCAATTACCTTATAAATCTCATCTGGGCCCATCAAAAGCTTAATTTTAAAGACGGCGCATACAAGGTTCGCTATCAGGGATCGCCGGATCTCCTTATTGTTGAACGCAGTGGGAGGGCATTGATCGGGCTGAATGATCATGGCTCGCAATGGTTAGATGCCTGGGTACAAACTGATTTTGGAGCACAGGTCAAAATCCACGATTATAGTGGCGCTAACACTGAAGACCTTACGACAGATAATAATGGGTGGGTAAAGGTTTCTGTACCGCCAGGGGGATATACGGTCTGGGGTCCTGCCGGAGTCCGGGGAGGATTCTCCCTGCATCCGCGAAGGACGATACAGGAGTTTCAACTGGATGACGATCTTGGAGATTCCCGGTCTTCTTCTCTTGGGTATGGAGGCAAGATCAGGTATGGCGAATACCGGACAGGCGGTTCTGTCTGGGTTGCTGCCAATTCAGCGGTCAGGATATGGGTTTATACTGAAGGGATAAGGGATATCGAACTTCGGGTGGATAAACCTGATGTGAAAGGCGCAAAGAGCAGGGATCAAGGTCAATACCAGAAGAATGGGGGCGCTTCGGACAACAACCCTCTCTATTTTGAGTTTAGCGCCGACCGTGAGGGGTATTATCAACTTTCTGCCAGAATTAATGACAGCGAACAAACGCCCGTTACAGCATATATCAAGGTTGAATATGAAGCGCCTTCCGTGTCAGATAAATTTTGAGTAAATTTGAGACATAATAAAAAGTGTTTCGGTTCAATCGAGGGCGTTTGTGCCAGCGGATGCCTGAAGGTATTAAATTGAATAACAAGGGTTAAGAAAACCACGCCAGCTTAGCTCACCGCAGGGAATGCTAAATCACTGAATAAATCCAGCCCAAAAATGTGCCTCATCCGCAGATTTGTTGTACGTGAAGTTCGATGTTAGGCATGGGTTAAAAAAATTTATTTATGGAAATTTTTGCCATGTAAAATTTATGAAATCCTGATATAATATGATTTGTAAATAGTAATCATTACACGGAACGACTTGAATTTGAGGTGATAATCAATTATGAAAATTGCAGTGTCAGGAAAGGGAGGGGTTGGGAAGACGACCTTTGTTGCTACGCTAGCAAAGGTTTTTGCCGAAAACGGGAAAAAGGTCATAGCGATAGATGCAGACCCTGTTGCTAACTTGGCGACGACTTTGGGCATGAAGAGCGTATCGGAGATAATGCCGATCAGCCAGATGAAAGATTTAATAAAGGAACGTACCGGCGCTTCTGATGAATATGGGAAGTTTTTCTCATTAAATCCCACCGTTTCGGATCTGCCTGAAAAACTTTCACTGGAGCACGAAGGGATAAGGCTTATGGTGCTGGGAGCTATAAAGCGGGGAGGCGGCGGGTGTGCTTGTCCTGAAAGCGCTTTTTTAAGGGCGTTGCTGAGTCATCTTATTGTGCAGAGGGATGAGGTGGTAATTGTAGATATGGAGGCTGGCGTTGAACATCTCGGCCGCGCCACGGTGAGATCGGTAAATGCGCTGATTGTTATCGTAGAGCCCGGTTCCAAGAGCATCCAGACGGCCTTTCAGGTCAAAAAACTTGCCGACGATATAGGCCTCAAATCAGTTTATGCGGTGGGTAACAAAGTGGCATCCGATGATCACCGGTCTTTGATCAAAAATGGGTTACAGGGCATTCCTGTCTTAGGGTTTATTTCCCAGAATGATAAGATTCTTGAATCGGATATTTTAGGGAGGGCCGTCTTTGCAGAAAATAGTCAATTATTATCTGAGGTAAGGCAGATAAAGAATAGTCTGGAAGATTGCGCAAAAGGCAAGTAAAAATTTTATTTTCCCTTGATTTCGATGTGTTTATTTTTATAATGTATTGTTCTATATTGCTACACACGAGAGCGCCCGATATGCAATCTGACTCTAATATATAGGTTATACCCTATTGTCGGCTTTGTATTCGGGAGCATAGCAAAGGAGGGTTTAAATTATGGAAGAAAAACAAAAAACCGTAGATCAGGTGATGCATGACAGAATGAAAGAAATGAAAGTAGAAACGATGTATGATAGATACCAGGCTCAGCTCCCGCAATGTGGATATGGTAGTCTGGCGTTATGCTGTCGGCATTGTAACTATGGACCATGCAATATCGACCCTTTCGGCAAAGGGCCAAAAAAGGGTATTTGCGGCGCTGATGCCAATACCTTTGCTGCGAGACATTTCCTGAGAATGAGCGGTGCGGGGACTGCCTGCCATTCGGATCACGGGAGAGCGGTAGCACATCTCCTGGTCGCCACGGCGCGGGGTGAAGCGCCCGGCTACAGGATTAAGGACGTCGAAAAGCTTATGGCGGTTGCTGAATGTTTTGGAGTAAAGACAAAAGATCGGAAGATTAACGAAATTGCAGAAGAGGTGGGCGAGATGGCGCTGATGGAGTTTGGAAAACCATACGGCACTTTGTTGTTTCTAAAAAGGGCGCCAGAGGCGCGTCAAAAAATATGGGAAAAAATTGGTATTGCGTCCAGGGCAATAGACAGGGAAGTGTGTGAAAGTTTCCACAGAACAGGAATAGGCGGCGATCAGGACTATAAAAACCTGACGAAGCAGGCCATGCGTGTTGCGTTGGCGGATGGTTGGGGCGGCAGTATGATAGCAACGGAGTTACAGGATATATTGTTCGGCACTCCCAAGCCCGTTCAGGGAAGATCAAGCATGGGTGTTCTGAAAAAGGATTCTGTGAATATAATTGTTCATGGTCACGAACCACAGCTTGCAGAGGCGATAGTTATGGCCTCCAGCGATCCGGAGGTTACCAATGCTGTTCATGCAACAGGAGCCAAGCGTGTGGTGGTTGCAGGTCTGTGCTGTACGGCAAATGAGCTCCTTGTCAGGCATGGAATTCCTATGGCTGGGCATATGACAATGCAGGAGCCGGCGATTTCCACAGGTGTGGTGGAGTTGATGGTCGTGGATATACAATGTGTAATGCAGGCAATTGTCGAGACGGCAAAACATTTCCATACGAAGATAGTTACAACGTTGCCAAAAGCGAAAATATCTGGCGCAGAGCATGTAGAGTTTAGTGATGAGCATGCCGTTGATGCAGCAAAGAAGATACTGCTCATGGCTGTTGACAATTACAAAAATCGTGATAATAAGAAGGTGTTTATCCCCGGTGGCGCAGAGCCAAATATTGTTGCTGGCTTTAGCCATGAAACGATCAAATATATGCTGGGTGGAAGGTTTAGGGCGAGTTACCGGCCTTTAAATGACAATATAATAAATGGAAGAATTCGAGGGGTAGTTGGAATTGCCGGTTGTACAAGTCCCAAAGTTGGAGTGGGTGAAGAATCGTATGTAAATCTGGCGAAGGAGTTGATAGCAAACGATATATTGGTGGTAGCGACAGGTTGTGCTGCCGGACAATGTGCTGATGGGGGATTGATGATCCCTGAAATGAAAGACGCGTGCGGCGCGGGGCTCAAAGAGGTTTGTGAGGCAGTAGGCATACCGCCCGTGTTACACTCCGGCGCTTGTGTCGATAACAGTCGTATTCTTATAGCAGTGTCCGAGATGGCAAAAGAGGGAGGCTTGGGAAATGATATAAGCGATTTGCCTGTTGCAGGGGTATGCCTTGAATGGATGAGCGAAAAGGCAATTGCCATTGGCCAGTATTTTGTCGCCTCGGGTGTTTACACCGTCTTTGGTACGAATTCACCGGTGGCAGGTGCACCCGATATGCAAAGGCTGTTAACAAGTGAAATGGAAGAGTTGGTTGGCGCCAGGTGGGATTTTGAAAAGGATTTCAAGAAAATAGCCAGGATGGTGATAGATCATATAGAAAAGAAGAGGGATGCGCTCGGTATAAACGTGAAAAAGGAAAGAAAGCTTTACGATATGGCTGAAAGAAGGGCGTTGGAAAGAGAGTGTAAGCCTGCTCCAAGTGGACATCATTAATGGGAAATTAAGAGGGGACGATTTTTATGTCAAAAATCATTTGTTCCGCCGCTATCCGCGGTGCATATCAGATTGTTGATAAAGCTGATAAAAAGCTGGCTGATGCAATTGAGCAAAAAGGGCGTGATTGTAAAGTTGAATTTCCTAATACGGCCTATTATTTACCAATCATTTACTCGATGACGGGTATTGCTGTAAAAACCCTGGAAGATTGTGCTCAGGTGCTGGGTATGGCACGGAGTATGTTGCCTCCGCTTCCTGTGGAACACCACTGGGTTCCATATCTGGGCCACACATTGGATGCAGGTATGGCAACCCTTTTTGCCGAAGAGGTGTATGAGGCCTGTAAATACTTGATCGGACCTCATCCTGTAGACGGTATATGGCTGGGGGCGGCTGATGACGTTATTATGCGTGAGCGCGGAATTGAGTTTGTGGACGGCACAGCGCCAGGGTTTGCCGCCATTGTGGGATGTGCGCCGGACGCGGACACTGCCGTAAAAATTGCAAGGGAATTGCAGCAAAAGAATCTTTACGTATTTATTCAGTCAAACAACTTTGGGGTTTCTTTTGCAGAGCAACTGGAAGAAAAGGGGGTGCAGATGGGTTGGGACACAAGGCTTGTGCCCTTCGGAAAAGAAACCTCCGCAGCGGTGTATGCCTTGGGTTTTGCAAATAGGGCAGCGCTTTCTTTTGGAAATGTACCACCGGGCGATTTTAGAAGAAACCTCTTATATAATAAGAACCGTATTTTTGCCTTTGTCATGGCAATAGGGACTGCAGTAACGGATGAACAGTACGCCAATGCAGCGGGCGCTATAAATTATGGCTTTCCGACGATTTCAAATATCGATATTCCGGAGATATTGCCAACGGGTGTCTGTACCTATGAGCACGTTGTTTCCCGGGTGCCGGTTGACAAGATTGTTGAGAAATGTATTGAAGTGCGTGGATTGAAAATTTCTATCCATAAGATGGATATCCCGGTGCCTTACGGCCCGGCTTTCGAAGGTGAGCGTATCAGAAAAGACGACATGCAAATTGAAATTGGCGGTCCGGGTGTGCCTGCCTTTGAATACGTCTGTACAAAAGATATCAATGAGATTGAGGATGGCAAGATACAGGTTATAGGTCCTGATCTGGATGAAATTAAGCCAGGTCCCGGTGTATCCCTTGGTATTATGGTTGAAGTGGCGGGGCGAAAGATGCAGCCCGATTTTGAGCCCATCTTTGAGCGCCAGATGCATCGGTTCCTGGGTGAAGCCCAGGGTCTGTTTCATATGGGACAAAGGGACATCATCCGTCATCGTATCAGCAAAGAAGCCTTTAAGGCAGGGTTCAGGATCAAGCACATCGGCAGCATCATCCACTCCCAGTTCCACAGCAATTTCGGTGCTATTGTTGACAAGGTACAGGTTACCTTTTATACAAAGAAAGAAGATGTGGAAAGAATATTAAAAGACGTGCGCGCCGCTTATACAGAGCGTGATGCGCGGTTAAAGGGCATGACGGATGACTCGGTAAGCTTGTTCTATAGCTGTACGCTCTGTCAAAGTTTTGCGCCTACCCACATTTGCGTTGTCACACCGGAACGTTCAGGCCTTTGCGGCTCCGTTAGCTGGTTGGATGGGAAGGCGGGTTATGAGATCAATCCTACAGGGCCGAACCAGCCTATAGAAAGAGGGAAAACGGTTGATGACAGGCTTGGTCAGTGGGAAGGCACAAATTCATTTATATTCAATGGTTCTAACAGGTCGCTTGAGAAGGTGAGTTTGTATAGTATTATGACAGACCCTATGACAAGCTGCGGCTGCTTTGAGTGTATTTCGGCGATGTTACCCATGACCAATGGAATCATGGTGGTAGACCGTGACTTTACGGAGATGACGCCCTGTGGTATGAAGTTTTCCACGCTTGCCGGAACGGTTGGCGGTGGATTGCAAACCCCCGGGTTTATGGGGCATAGCAAATTTTATTTGGGCAGCAGAAAATTTATTTCGGCGGATGGCGGTTTGGCCCGTGTTGTTTGGATGCCCAAGGCACTCAAGGAAGAATTAGCAGAAACCCTTATCAAAACTGCTGAGGAATTGGGTCTTGAAGATTTCCTCAATAAGATTGCCGATGAAACTGTTGCTCAGACCGAGGAAGAGGTGTTGGCGTACATGCAGAAGGTCAATCACCCTGCGCTTGCCCTGGCTCCGATGTTTTAATTTTTGGTAGTGTACGGTGGGTAATACGTATTGCGGGTATGTGTTAACGGAAGGTATAATGTTTCAGGTTCAATTTATAAATTCTAATCCGCAAAGGCGATTAAATGCTTATTTATAACATGAATTTTTTTATCCTGGAGTCTATTCATGATCTTTGATATGCTATCTCCTTTTCGAAAAATGGGACAGGTATTGGGTAGCCAAGAAGAAGGTGCCGGTGAAGAAAAGGAAAAGCGTTATGGTGGCGATCTCATTGCAAAATTATTAAAAACGCGTACGGTTATGGTGTCTGATGAGGTGAGTAAAAAGATGGCACAACAGATCATGACCCAACTCATACTCCTTGAAGGGGAAGGTAATGATGACATTAAGATGTTTATCAACTCTCCCGGTGGAGATGCCGATGCAGGGTTCGCAATCTATGATATGATGCGGTTTGTGAAGCCGAAGATAAAGACGATCTGCGCGGGGGTTGCAGCCAGCGCAGCCGTAATTATCTTACTTGGTGCAAAAAAGGAAAATCGGTTTAGCCTGCCAAATGCCCGCGTTCTCATTCATCAGCCTTCGACCGGTATCCATGGGACTGCTGCTGATATCCAGATCGAAGCCAGTGAAATACTCAAATGCCGGGAAAAGATCAATCGGATGATTTCCGTGGAGACAGGGCAGAAGATGGAAAAAGTGGAATCGGATACCAAAAGGAATTTCTGGATGTCTGCAGAAGATGCGCTTAAATATGGATTGGTCAATAAAATCATACAGACGAGCGATGAGTTAAAAACGTAGTTTTATGGTAATTGCAAGACATAAACTGAAAAATATTTTGCTTTTACAACCACCTCTTTATCCTATTTTTGCCAACGAGATAAACAGGTGGTTTTTCATTTGAAGCTATGCAAATTAATTTATATGTGAAAGGATAGTATGGAATGGCACTAACTGGACTAGACATTTACAAATTACTTCCCAAGACAAACTGTAAAAAATGTGGAAGGCCAACATGCCTGGCATTTGCTATGCAACTGGCGCAAAAAAAGGCAAACCTGTCTGATTGTCCCGATGTAAGCGAAGAAGCTAAAAGGGTTTTGGGCGCAGCATCTGAACCTCCAATTAAACTGGTAACTATCGGAACAGGCGCCAAACAAGTTCAGGTTGGTGAGGAAAATGTCTTATTCAGGCATGAAGAGAAGTTTTATCACCCCACCGGCGTAGCGGTTACTATTCAAGACGATTTGGACGATGCTGCATTTAACGAACGTTTGAAAAAGATTAACAGCTTGAAAGTTGCACGTGTTGGCACAGAGATCGAGATTGATTTAGTCGCCATTATCAACAAGAGCAATAATGCTGAGAAATTTGCTGAAGCCGCAAAAAAAGTTAGCGGTGGTTCTCATCTGAGCATCATTTTGAGTAGTACATCCGTTGAAAACATGAAGGCGGCCTTATTGGGCTGTGCTGAGAAGAGGCCTCTGATTCATGGCGCAAATGCGGGGAATTGCGAGTCTATGGCGGCATTGGCGAAGGAAAAGAACTGCCCGATGACTGTTACGGCTCCGATGCTTGG
This sequence comes from Candidatus Brocadia sp., assembly GCA_013360945.1. Taxonomy (GTDB): domain Bacteria; phylum Planctomycetota; class Brocadiia; order Brocadiales; family Brocadiaceae; genus Brocadia. The sequence continues at coordinate 6,162 of JABWAQ010000070.1, read as the reverse complement.
GGAACTTGCTGACCTTGCAGATCGGGCAAAAAAGGCAGGCGTTGAAGAGATTATGTTTGACGTAAGCGGTAATAATCCGAAAGAGGTGCTCCAGAATTTGACTAGGATAAGACGTGCAGCCTTGAAGAAAAACTTCCGTGCACTTGGGTTCCCCATGATTACCTTTGTTTGCGGTGAAGACCCGTTCGAGGAAATTTCGCTGGCAAGCACATATCTGCTTAAATATGCCGGCATTGTTGCGGTTAATGCCTGTGAACCCTGGGCAATTATGCCGTTGCTTACTGCCAGGACAAATATATTTACCGATCCACAAAAACCCATCCAGGTTGAACCGAAATTGTATGCCATTGGTGACGCTAAAGAAGATTCCCCGGTCATATTTACGACAAATTTTTCACTTACTTATTACACCGTAGAGGGTGAAGTCGAGGCGAGCCGTATTCCTACATTTATATTGTCGGTGGATACCGGCGGGACTTCGGTATTGACGGCATATTCGGGAGATAAGCTCAATGATAAAGTTGTAGCCAAGGCCATGGCGGATGCGAAGGTGGAAACTAAGGTAAAGCACAGGAAATTAATTATTCCTGGTCTGGTAGCCGTAATGTCCGGAAAGCTGCAGGAGACGCTCGGCTGGGAGATACTGGTTGGTCCAAGAGAAGCGTCGGGGCTTCCTTCGTATTTGAAAACCGTATGGCGGGCATAAATTGGATTATTTAAAGTATAGGAATTTTCATTTTATTTAAGCGTATTTCAGGTGGCATGGGCAAACTTGTTTGTCCGTGTTTACTTTAAAGATATTTGGATCATAACATTAACATTGGAAAACTCACGTTATAAAGTACACTTCCTTCCCGGTGATGTAACCGTTGAAATCGAAAACGGGAAAACCGTCTTAGATGCATCGTACAAAGGGGATTTATTTATCAATGCCCTGTGTGGCGGGGACGGCACCTGCGGTAAATGCAAGGTAATCCTCAGTACCGGAAAGGTGGACAGTATGCCCACTACCCACATTTCCGAATCGGAGGCCAGACAAGGGTATGTTCTCGCCTGCCGGACGAAGATCTTGGGTGACCTGGAAGTTTTGATACCTGAAGAGTCAAGACTCGATAAGAGTCAAATTCTTGTTAGCGATTATCCGCAATTTTCCGGCTCACTGGCAGCAGCGACCCTGGGACTGGAGCAATTTGAAAAAAAACCATTAGTGAGAAAGATATATCTTGAGCTGTCACCCCCGAGTTTGGATGACTGTATGGCTGATTATGAAAGGCTTTGCCATGGTGTCATGGTTCATGCTCAGGTACCGTGGGAAGTTTTGACAACCAATTTAACCGTCTTAAAACGCTTACCCGCACTCTTGCGAAATGCACACTGGAAGGTTACCGTAACCCTTGGATACAGGGGGTCTTCTATCGAGATTATGGAAGTACAGGCGGGAGACGTTAGTGAGCAGAACTTCGGGATTGCAGTGGATGTGGGTACGACCACCGTAGTAGCCCATCTCCTCAGCCTTTCTCATGGGGAGACTATAGACGTTGAAGCCACCTATAATTCGCAGATAAAATATGGAGACGACTATATACAGCGGATTATCTATGCCGTGCAAAACAACGTAATGGAGATTATGCAGGAGGTATTGACCGAAGATATTAATCACCTGATCTCGACTCTGGTAAAAAGGAATAAATTAAGTATCCACGATATCAATGCCGTTGTTTGTGCCGGAAATACCGTGATGACCCATTTTTTGCTGAGCCTTGATCCCACAAATATTCGAAAAGAACCGTATCTCCCTTCAGCAAGCTTTGTACCTCCTGTCAAGACCGACGAAGTGGGTATAAAGATTAATAGCAACGGTTTGCTCTACACGTTACCCTGCGTAGGGGCATACGTAGGGGGGGATATTTCCTCTGGCGTGCTGGCTATCCGATTGGACAAGGTTGAAGCCTTGTCTCTTCTTATCGATATTGGCACAAATGGCGAAATCGTGCTTGGCAACAAGGACTGGATGGTTTGCTGTTCAGCATCGGCTGGTCCTGCATTCGAGGGCAGCGGCATTTCTTGCGGGATGCGTGCCGCAAAGGGCGCTATTGAAAAGGTAGCTGTCACAAAAAATTTTGACGTTGTGTGCAAAACCATCGGGGATACTCCGCCGGGGGGAATATGTGGTTCAGGACTCCTGGATTGCCTGGCTAATCTGGTGAGAAGCGGTGTCATTGACAGGACAGGAAATTTTCAGAAAGGGATAGACACGGAACGGCTGAGAAAGACAGACGATGGATACGAGTTTATCCTGGTAGACAAGCAGGAAACCTCAACAAAAAAGGATATCGTAATTACTCAGGCCGATATCCAAAATCTGATCCGTTCAAAGGCAGCCATTTATTCAGCAATTTCCACCTTAATCGAATCCATGGGCATGAGCGTCAATGACATTGAGCAGGTATACCTTGCGGGAGGTTTTGGCAATTATCTGGACATACGGAGTGCTATCACGATTGGAATGCTCCCTGATATTTCTATCTCAAAGGTACAATTTGTAGGGAACACATCGGTGATTGGCGCAAAAATGTCTCTGTTTTATAAAGATGCCTATGAAGTGGTAAGGACAATCGCATCAAAGATGACCTATTTCGACCTTATGAGTAACAATAAGTATATGGAAGAATATATGTCGGCAAACTTTTTGCCTCACACCGATATTGAAAAATTTCCGTCGGTTGCAGAGGAATTGATGGTTTAATGTAAATACTCACCGCAGAGGTCGCAGAGATGGATGAATGTGAAATATTAAAAAAGAAGGTATTCGGAGAGTCGTTAATAAATTTAATTGCATAGGAATTTTCATTTTATTTATGCGTGTATTAGGGTGGCACGGACAAACTCTGTTTGTCCGTGTTCGTCCCTAACTTGTCCGATTCCCTGCGTACTTTGCGACCTCTGCGGTGAAAATAAATTTGAATAATTATGAGGATTTCCTATGGCTTTTAATATTGCGGTAGCCGGAAAAGGTGGAACGGGAAAATCAACCCTTTCCGCGCTTATTATTCGATATATTACTGAAGAGATTGGAAAACCGGTATCGGCTGTGGATGCCGACCCCAATGCCTCTTTAGGTTCATTGCTTGGATTGCATGTGAAAAGTACGGTTGCCGATCTTCGTGAGGATATTGTTGAAAAGAAGGTGGATTTTTCCGGGATGTCAAAAGACCGGTACATTGAGTATGCCATCGAGGAGTCTATTGTTGAAACGGATAAATTCGACCTTTTAACGATGGGTAGGCCAGAAGGCCCCAAGTGTTATTGCTATGTGAATAATCTCCTTCGCAAATACCTGGACAAAGTGGGAACTACCTATCCGTTTGTTGTTACGGATAACGAGGCTGGGATGGAACATCTTTCCCGCAGGACGACCAATAATATAGATCTCCTGTTGATTGTGAGCGAACCGACAATTGTTGGAGCGCTGACATTGCAACGTATTCTTGCATTAGCCGATTCACTTCCCATCACGATCAGGCAAAAGTTCTGCGTGTTAAACCGGGTGCCCCAAAGCGGCATTCACGAAAATCTTCAACAGAAGTTAGATAGTTTTGGGATTGAAATAGCCGCAATGTTTCCCTTCAATCAGGAGGTATACGATACCGCAGCATGTGGGGCATCAATATTTGAAATCTCTCGTGATAATGAATTATATCAGAAATTGATTAAGTTCTTACAAAAGCATTTGCCGGCAAGCATGCTTGAAAAGAGCGTGGCCGGACATGGGTGATATGAGAAAACGAAATACGTTTTTAAGTTTTTATGGGCAGTAGGAGACAAATGAATGGAAATACCGAATGTAGCAGACAAGTGGTCGGGCAGTGTCAATGAAATTACCCTCGGTGCCACAAAGGACAAGGGGGGGAGCCGGACTAAAACAATTACGATTGGTGGCGCGAAGAGCATCCCGTTTATGGACTTTGAAGGGAATCCCGGCCATAAACCGGTAGTTGCAATGGATGTCTATGATGTGCCGCCCGAGGATTGGCCTGAGACCTTGACCAAACCTTTTGCTGATGTGCTGAATGACGCCGCGCAATGGGCAAAAAAATGCGTTGAGCAGTATGGCGCGGATTTGATTTGTTTAAAGATGGAAGGGATTCACCCCGATAAGGGTGATAAAGGCGCTGAACATGCGGTAAAGGTGGTAAAATCGATACTCGCTGCAGTAGGTGTGCCCCTTGTTATCTGGGGGTGTGAACACGATGAAAAAGATAATGAGGTGATGCCCAAGATAAGCCAGGCTGCCAAGGGAGAAAATTGTTTAATGGGTGTTGTTACACAGGATAACTATAAGACCCTTACCGCCACGTGTCTTGCAGATGGGCATAGTCTCATTACCCTGGCGCCTGTAGATATCAACATTGCAAAGCAAGTTAATATACTTGTCTCAGAGATGGACTTTCCGCTCAATCGGATCGTGATGTTCCAGTCAACCGGGGCATTAGGTTATGGCATGGAGTATACCTATTCTATCCAGGAGCGTGAGCGGCTGGCTGCGCTTACCGGTGATAAAATGATGTCTATGCCGGTAATCTGCGATGTTGGGCATGAGGCATGGAGGACCAAGGAGGCCAAATCGGGCGATAGCGAGGTTCCACAGTGGGGATCCCAGTCGGAACGAGGTCCCATGTGGGAGGCTATTACGGCTATCGGCCTTTTGCAATCAGGAGTCGATATTATTCGTATGAATCATCCAAAGGCTGTTGCCACGGTAAAAAAATGCATTGATCGTTTATATTAAATAACGTAATATCTACCGCAAAGACGCAAATGACGCTAAGGAAGTATTACCGTGACAAAAAGTCCAAAGACTTTAAAGTTTCAGGTTCGGTCTTTAAAACTTTGCGCTCTTTGCTCCTTTGCGGTGGGCTGGGCTGTAACAATTTTTAAAAAGAAAGGGTAAACATACGATGATTTCCATAGGTGAACGTATCAACGGTATGTTTAAAGACGTACGAGAGGCGATAAAGAATAAGGATCCGAAGGCGGTAAGGGAACTTGCAATAAAACAGACAGAGGCAGGGGCAAGTTTTTTAGATGTAAATGTGGGAACTGCTGCAGCTGACCCTGCCGAAGCTATGAAATGGCTGATTGAAGTTATTCAGGATACGGTAAAGACACCGATTGCTATTGATAGCCAGAAATTTGATGTTGTAAAGGCAGGTTTATCAGTGATCAAAAATGAGGTCATGATCAATTCTTCAAATGGGGATCCTGAAGAACTAGACAAATTTATGCCCCTTGCCAGGCAACATAACGCTTCGTTGATATGCATAACAGCGGACAAACGTGGTCTTCCTCAAGATGTTGAGTTGCGCATGGAGATTGCCATGAAGATCGTTGAAAAGGCCGTGGAACATGAGTTCGAGTTGTCAAAGGTATATATAGATCCGGTGCTCTTTCCTATTAATGTCGACCAGAAGCAGCCCGCACTCATGTTTGATATCTTCAACCAGATCAAAATGATCTCAGATCCGCCGCCACACAGGAATGTAGGGCTGAGCAATTTTTCGCAGGGGACGAAGGAAAAAAGGCTTCTGGCCAGGACGTTCCTGACCATGGGAATTTCGTACGGATTGGATGCAGCGGTAATGGACGTGCTTGACAAGGACTTAATGGACGCCGCAATAACCGCCGAAATTATCATGAATCAGCATGTGTACAGCGATTCCTATCTCACGGCATGCAGGAAGTGATCGTGTATAATAGGCGTTAAAAGGAAGTTCTCATTACGAGGGTGCTAATCAGAAGCAGTTGCTTCTGAAAATTTTTCCTTCGGATAAGGAATCTTCAGCAATATCCATAACGCAGCACGGCCGCAACCAAACCCCACCCCTTCCCTCCCCGTAAACAGGGAGGGTGATAAGTTTCCCCCCGTTTACGGGGGGGATTATGGGGGGTTTTAAAAAAACTTGCAAAAAAAGAAAGATTTCACACGGTAATACTATAATTGATTCGCATGGCTGGTTACCTAAATCCTGCGCCAAACGGTACTGTGACATTTTTGGCTGGATGTTTAGTATCTTATAAAAAATATTTTTACACTTTTAGCAAAAATAATTTACTAAATTTGAACAGCAAGTTGAGGGATGATAACGAGTTCTTTAAGTTTCA
>JABWAQ010000172.1 GCA_013360945.1 Candidatus Brocadia sp. | reverse complement strand
AAGGTATATCCACAGATACCGTAGGTTTATTGAGATTATTGATACCGCGAATAAACGTCTTAAAAGGTTCCCGTACCTCCCCTGAAAGACCCGTCCCAAACAACGCATCAATCAGGATAGTATAACTATCCAGTTCCTTCACAGCATTATCTCTATCAGCACTATCAATCATCTCTTGAACAGGCACTCTCATACGTAAGAGTATTTGCAGATTTGTACCTGCATCTCCATCCTTTAAAATATCGGCAATCTTTGCGAGGAGAAAAACTTTCAGAGGAATGTGGTAATTATGAAGATGCCGGGCAACGACAAACCCGTCTCCCCCGTTATTCCCTTTCCCACATAAGATAGCCACCTTTACCTTCTCCGGATTATCGATCATCTTCATAACCTCTTCAGCCACATTCCGCCCGGCATTTTCCATAAGGATAATGCCGGGAATCTTATATTCCTCAATGGCCTTCCGGTCCAACTCCCGCATTTCTTCCCGTGTTAAAGATGTGTTCATAAAGAAAGACTCAATAAAGTTATAGCAGGTGCTCGAAAGAAAATATATTTTCCATGGATAATGTAAGCCCGTGTAAAACGGACGACTCAATTTCTCCCATACCTTCCGTCTTACACATTAACGAGAAATGACCTTCTTTATTATGATAAACTTCCACAGAATTCATCTCTGGATCAACGATCCAATACTCACTTACCCCGTACCTTTCGTAAACTCTAAACTTTTTTCTTATATCATAATATGCTGTAGCCGGGGAAAGTATTTCAATAATGATGTCGGGAGAACCGTATATTCCATCATTCTTTATAATTTCACTCCTTTGTTTTAAAATAAATACTATATCAGGCTGACAAGCATTTTCCTCGCCAAGGTAGACATCTACTGGAGAATAAAGAACGATCCCTTTCCCTTTTGAAAACTCTCTCATTTTTTCAAAAATATTTGCAGAAATGATTTGATGCCTTAAACTCGGTGCCGGCGCCATAACAAGCTCCCCTTCGATAAGCTGATATGGTGACCCTTCTGGTAAGAGTTTATAATCTTTTATGTTATATACCTTTTCTCTCACCGTTATCATTATCTTTCTCCATTGTATTAAAAATATTTATAAAACAGAATTTGTTTATCTTTTTTGTATACATAGTCTTTCCTTTTGCTCTTACAGAGAATGTATTAGCATCTTAATACTACAAATTTTAATGCAAACTAACAAGTTTTGTTTTCTAAATCATCCGGTCTTGCATATACTTGCATATATAAGAGTCCCGCATCTAAAAAGATTTCCTTGTTCTGGTGTTACTTCAAAACCGTATTACAGAAATCTTCATTAGTTTGTTGTTACAATTCATTCTTGATTTACACTATAAATTTTGTTAGAAATTTGACAATTGTAGATAACAAAGATTTTTAACTTCTTATCATTTCCATGAAACTTATCCTCACGAAAGTGGGGAGTGAGAATTCAAAAAAATAGTGTAGGAAATGAGAACCCGTTGAATTTTATTCTCATGAGAATAGGAATAGGAATAGGAATAGGAACGATGACTTTCTTTTACCATTAACTATTGACGGATTACACAGGACAGGAAAGGTGTTATGAATCAAACAACAAGAAGAAAATTTATACTATGGATGGCTTCTACTCCATTCTTTACCAGCGTTTTAAATAAATTAACACACGCAAATTTATTTAAATTTCAAAGATTCCTCTTAAATAGATTTACCGTGGCAGGCTTTCAATATTATTCCGGGAAAAATATCATTCATCAACTGAAAGGTGGCGATTGTTTGCTACTTCGGGCAGAACCACAGAATATCTATGATGAGTTTGCCGTAGAAATATTCTATGAAGGTCACAAGCTCGGATATATTCCGAGAAGTGACAATAAGCATATTAGCAGGCTTTTACGTCAAGATGCTAAATTATGCTGTGAAGTATTTGAAGTCTCTCCAGAATCTGAACCATGGGCTATGCTTAAGGTACAGGTATTTCTGAATGTTTGAGTTTGAGTATCCCGTAGTTGCCCACTCTAATCCACCAATTTGAGACCCTACTAAATTTTTAGAATTCCTTCAATCTTGTTTCACCAATATAAACTCAGAATTGTTGTATTCTTTTCTGTTTCCCAAAGGAAGGCTAATCACCTTTTTCATGTCCTTTCGTTTCAGGAAAACTTGCTTTGATTATGTTTATTTCCTTAAAGCATTCCCAATCGTACTCTACTGAAGGAGATTTTTTGTAAATACTGCAGCACAGCTTTTGCTATTCGTACCCGCTTAGCGGGTAGTTTAGCTTAGGAATTATACTATCTGGGTACCACAGATATCCCTGTAACCAAAGCGTTCCCTCGATGTCATCTCCTATTTGTGGCGGCGGTTTATTACCCCATACTTTTTCAGTGACGATAATATCAATGTCAAACTCATTATCATCACTATATTAACTTCAATCTCATGATAGGAGTAGGAATACAGGTCATTGCGAGGGTATTGTCCGAAGCAATCTCATAAACCATCATAGAGATCCTTCCATCCTGCATTCATTCCATGAATTAATTCTATTTTTTTAGCCCTTGAGCCACCCTTAATTTGTTTCTCCCAGGATATGGCATCTCTTACGTCAGGAAATATCTCATAATATACTAATTTTGTAACATTATACTTTTTTGTAAATCCCTTTCTCATCTTCCCTTTGTGCTCATATACTCTTCTTTTAAGATTACTCGTGACCCCTGTGTAGAGTACTGTATTATTTTTATTCGTCATTATGTAAACGCAGTATAATTTTTTCATTACTCTGATTGAATCTGGCATTATAAAAAAGATTGCTTCGGAAAAGGCCCTCGCAATGACATGATTAAGGATTCCGTACATCCTACACGCCTGCATATAGCAAAAGTCTTGACTTTCTCCATATCCTGTTCGGTTTCATCTCTTGAATACTATAATTGTCTGAGTACAGTAGTTCTTACCCTCCAGCCAATTTGACCAAGTATTTCGATATCTTTAACGGACTTCACAGGCCTGTGAAATTGATAGTCATCACGGTCCAATTCATCAACGATTCCACAAAACATCTTAAACTCGTTAATTCTTTTGTTTGCATTTATACTTTGAAGTCCACTAACAATTTCATAATAGGAGATTATAGAAGTGGCAAGTAAATCAATATTGCAAGAAATCTTCTCTTTAAGCCTTTCATCACCTTTGAGATAAAAGGAGATTATATTGGTATCCAGAAGATACTTGCTCATACTAGAAGTCATCCCAAAACCCTTTTTAAGGCAATAAGAGCACAGACCATATGAACCAAAGCACTATAAATGGTTACCGATCGTTCATAGCGAACAACCAATCGTCTGAAATTCTGAAGCCAAGCAATGGTTCTCTCCACGATCCATCGACTTCTGTATCGGCGCAATTTCCTTCTGTCTTGATCGGTTGCTTTGCGATTATTCTTCCGTGCGGGGATTATCGGTTCAATTCCTCGATCTTTCAACCGTTTCCGAATCTCATTGCTATCATAGCCTTTATCTGCTATCAATCTCTGAGGTTGATGAGTTTTTATTTGAACTGTAGCAAGGGTAGGCACAAGGAGCTTTACTTCCGATGGACTCGCCGAGTCCACGTGAATTCCGATCCTTGCCATCAACCAATACCATAAGCTTTGTTCCCTTACCCCGCTTGGTTTTTCCGAATCTTTCTCCCCTTTTTTAGCACTACTAAAGGTACCATCAACAAAGCATTCATTCCATCGAATCTGTTCTTTCTCTTGCAATTGGCTTAAAAAAGTCTTCCAGAGATGCTCTAAAGTACCACTTTCTGTACATTCTTGGAGTCTTCTATGGACAGTACTTTTTGAACCATATCGACTGGGTAAATCACTCCAGGGGGCTCCTGTCCAGAGTATCCATAAAATTCCTTCAAAACACTTTTTGTTGTCTGTTGGTGGACGACCTCCTTGAGGAGATTTCTTACGAACAGGTAAATGCTTAGATATCTTTCCCCATTGTATGTCTGTTAATTTTCTCCAACTCATGTATTTACCTCCTAAAATACATGATATTAGAGACCTACATAAACCTCAAATTAGGTTTTGGGATGGCTTCTAGTCTCTTCCTGAAGATTCTTTCACGCCTTAGTTGAATTTCATTGAGCACTGCAGCTTCTTCAGAAGATATATCTCTCCATATTCCAAAAAAATTTAATACCGCCTGACGTTTATCCTGAATCATTTTTTTTGACTTTCAAGCCTAATTCTAAAAACCTGTTTCTACAAATTTACCATTAACACGTCAGCATAACAAACTTCAAATAAGGTTCTATTACATGGACTCCATCAATAGGAAAATCCAATCCCTGTGATGATACGTCAATAATCTTGTATGTCTTTGATGTATAATTTTTAATCCTGGGCAATAGCTGAAAAAATTTGGAAAAGTTGATTTTCGCTATATTGGTAGAGAAGATAAGAATACCATCATCGCGAAGGATATTGAGTCCGAGCCCGATTAATTCCGGAAAATCCTTCTCCACGCTAAACACCTTTGTTTTACTGGTGGAAAAACTTGGAGGGTCCAAAATAATTACATCAAATAATCGACCCTTTTTTTGAAATCTTTTGATCCAATCCCACACATCTCCCACGATAAACTCATGATTGTTTCTATCCAGTTGATTGAGTAAAAAATTTTTCTTACTCCATTCTATTGCCTTTTTCGACAAATCAACATTAACTGTCCTGTTAGCGCCTCCCAGGCCCGCATAAACTGAAAAGGAGGAGGTGTAACAAAAACAGTTTAATAACTCTTTACCTTTGGACAGGGTTTGTATCTTTTTTCTATTATCCCTT
>JABWAQ010000005.1 GCA_013360945.1 Candidatus Brocadia sp. | reverse complement strand
GTGTTTTTATTCTCAAAATACCTTGAAATCACTTGGAGATTCTACCATTTCTGGCCTAATCCTGCAACAAGGCTTCGCCTTGTTTGCAGGATTTAGGTACAAAATTATTTCTATATATTGTATTTTCAAGAATAGCACATAGCACTACATATCATACCAAAGAGAGTTTAACCAAATGTTAACTTTGTCCAAAAATGTTGCAGCTCTTAAACAAAATACTGTTTTGAGCGAGGTCGAACACCTTGACCAAGAGTTATACCATTACTTCAAGAACAAATTTCACCGCGATCCTTCTTTATCCCGTTCCATCGTCAGTTTTCAGGCAAACAAGTCCAGAGAGGTTTACCGGTGGTATAAATTCAAAGAGGCATTCTCCGCTTCCTTAGTCAAATATCTGCTTGAAAAATACAACATTGTTAACGACGTAATACTTGACCCATTTGCTGGCAGTGGAACTGCCTTGTTTGCGGCTATTGCAAAAGGGATAAATGCCGATGGAATTGAATTGTTACTGATTGGTCAACAAATAATCAACACAAAAAAAATACTCATGTTAGAGTTCACGAAAGATGATTTTACTACTCTCAAACGGTGGTCGCTCGAACAACCCTGGAAAAAATCTGAGTTGCGAATACCACTAAACGAGTTACGCATTACGAAAGATGCATATCCAGAACAAACGAAAGATGCTATCGAGAAATACTTAGGCACATGCGAGCAAGAAAATGAACGTGTTCGGGCAGTTTTACGGTTTGCCTTGTTGTGCATTTTGGAGTCGGTGAGCTATACCCGCAAGGATGGTCAATATCTCCGTTGGGATTATCGGTCTGGAAGACGACAAGGTAAAAAGCCCTTCAATAAAGGAATAATTCACAGTTTTGAGAAAGCTATTTGCAATAAAATAGACGAGATCATTTTCGACTTACAAACCACGGGAAAACAAAAAACATTTTTTTCCCAAAAACCTTCGCACGGTACGATTAATCTCTATAGTGGTTCGTGTCTTGACGTGTTGCCAACTATCCATACGGGTAAGTACGATGCCGTTATTACTTCACCGCCATATTGTAATCGGTATGATTACACGCGCACATATGCTTTAGAACTTGCCTTACAAGGGATAAGCGAACAGGAACTATCACATCTCCGCCAACAAATGCTTAGTTGCACAGTTGAAAATCGCGCCAAAGACTTATTAAGGATGAATCCACAATGGAGAAAGGCTATTACTGCCGCTGATCACCAAGAACTGCTACAGTCCATCTTGAAATACTTAGATGATCAAAAAGCGCAAGGTATGCTCAATAACAATGGTATTCCCAGAATGGTTCGGGGTTATTTTTATGAGATGGCTTGTGTAATCGCCGAATGCTCAAGAGTAATGAAACCAAATGCTCCGTTATTCATGGTGAATGATAACGTCCGGTTTGCGGGAGCAAGTATTTCAGTGGACATGATACTTTCTGATATTGCCCAGAAGCTGGGATTTCATGTAGAAAATATCCTTGTATTACCAAATGGTAAAAGGAACAGCAGCCAACAAATGGGTATGCATGGACGTGAATTGCTTAGAAAGTGTGTTTATGTTTGGAGAAAAACCTGATGAGTAGGCTGAGCCTGCCACATTTAAAGTCTAGCAAAGACCTTGAGACCACATATGAAGCAGTTCGTGCTGGTTTTGTTGCGCAGGCATTAGAAAAAAATAGACAGACAACTCCGTATGTTGAAGAAGCAAGGGCATTGAAAGTTGCCGCTTCAACGGCCAAAACACCTGTTGATTTGCTTAACATTCCTGATATACAATCAGCCCTGTTGACTGCCGCTGGCGTATCTGAAAAGGCAACCAATCATCTCCTGCCGAGAGATAAGGAAGATGCGATAAAAGGGCTGATCGATACTTTTCTTGAGCCAGCAGGGAAGAAGTTTGTAGAAGAATTGGTTTTCAGATTTTTGTTGATACGCGGAGATTCCTTGGGTGGTTCAATGCGGAATATTGGTGGAGTTTTAGCCCAACGCAAGTTAACGCGCTCTATTATTTCTGCACTCAAGGTTGCTGGTAAATCTTATGAGTTGCTTCATTCTGAAACAAATACATGGATACCCATGTCAGAGTATGATGCAGAAATTGAGATCTTTGTAAAAGGAATCGGTTGGAAAAAAGACAACGAAAGCCGTACAGCAGTCTTTAATTTGGTCATTCCAATCGTTGGTAACAATATTGATTTGTGTTTGTTCAATCGTGAACCAAAAGATTTTTCCAACAAGAAAATTGCCAGAGATATACTCATTTCTCCCCTTTCGTATATTGCCCTTGGAGAATTAAAGGGGGGAATAGATCCAGCGGGTGCTGATGAACATTGGAAAACTGCCAGAACAGCGCCTAATCGCATTCAAGAGTCATTTAAGAAGACGGGACATAAACCAAATCTTTTCTTTAATTGGGGCGGCTATCAAAGCAAAAATGGCAGTTGAAATATGGAATCTACTCAAGAAAGGCATACTTTCAAATACTGCAAACTTGACTGATGATAACCAGATCGCATCTGTATCACGTTGGTTATGCAATCTATAATAACGTAAAGAGGTGTCAGGTATGGTTGATCCAGAAAAAATTATTTATTCCATTAATATTGAAAACATTCAAACCGTTGCAGAGCAGGAATTGGACAGAAAACTAACGGCAAAAGAATTAAGATTGGTCGAAAATTCCGTAACATTTTAGCCGCTTGAAAATTGTCTTTAAATAAACCGCCTGTGTAGCGCGAACTTCAGTTTGCAGGGCATCGACATAAATGTCGTGTTACATGCCACCGACTTGATCGAGTCAGGATGTTTTTCAAAAAACTAAATTGTCCAGAAGTCCCAATTATGATTTAATGCCTTATAAAAGGATATGAATCGTTGGGTTTCGTTTCACTCAACCCAACCTACTGAATTAAAATAATTGGTTATGCATAAGAAAAAACTTATTCACTCAGTAAACATCGAAGATATTCAACATGTTGCTGAACAGGAATTGGGTAGAAGGCTAACAGAAAAAGAATTACAATTAGTCAAAGACAGACTCGGCGATTATGTGGGATGGTACGAAGCCGTCCTTAATATAATGAATGAATTAAAACTTAAACCCTGAAATTTAAGGAGAAGATGATGGATGAAAAAGAGAAAAAGGTATTTTATGATATCCATTGCCATGCACTGAATTTGAGCCATGCAGGGCTTCTCGCCTTTCTGAACCGCTCTTTAAAGGACAGGTCGGTGTCCTTTTCAGACCTGCTGGAAAAAGGAAAATTTCTCCAGGTTATCTGCCGTCTATTGAGAATAAATTTCAGTGTAAAACTCATGAAAACACTCATGATAATCTTCAGCACCACACTCTCCGGAATCGTGCTGCTTGCAATAAGCAAATATGAATATTTCCTGTCGGCCAGGGTAAGCAACATCATTTTGGTTTGCGCTTTTGCAGTTGTTTTTGCCGCATTGATTTTCACCCTATGGGCTTTGCGCAGGATATCTTCGGGTGAAAGCGACCAGGTAACAGATGCCCTGAAAAAAAATATCAATCTCCTGTCGGTCATTGAAAACGACGCAGGGAGTTTGTTTCTCTCTATGGAATTGGACATCCTGTCAGCGGATGAAAGATTCAAAAAATTCATAGATAAGCATCCTCCTGTATCAACATCCAAATATTCTTCTTTTATAAAAAACCTCGAAGAAACATGGAAAGAAAACGGGAATGAGATACAGATAAAAACAAAAGATGGTGAAATACTAAGGTATCATAAGGTAGTTATTACTCCTCTGATAATAGATTTTGGGTACAAGTATTTTAACATGAAAGGAATCCACTATAACAAATCACCCAGGAAACCCGTTGTGGAACAGGCAGTGGACGTTTTCAACGGGATAAGAGATTATCGGGAAAGGAGCCCGGTTAAGATGCTTGAAATTTACCCCTTCCTGGGGATTAACACGAAAAATTACGATTTGGGGATTGTGGGGGTGGTTCCAAAAGAGATAAGGGATACCTTGTATGGCTCTCTAAAGAGCAGAAAGATTCCGCAAGTCGTAAAAGATAATGTAAGAAATACTTTAAAAAATAATATTTCTTATATCGAAAAGACAGGAAAGTTGGTAATTTATAAAAAAGCAACAACTATCGGAAATAATTTGCGTACGATCTCCTCCCACGTGCAAATAGATGAAGCCATACTGAATAAGATCAGTGCAATGTCCGATGAAACTCATGACCTTGACGAAAGAAATAACATCCCCAGGATGCTGGAAAAATATTTTGATGGATATACAGCAAATTATGAAACATTTGCCAGAAAAAACAGAGAGCGCTATTTCCCCGTGAAGAAGGATGCAAAAAGGATGGAGAAGATGATGCCTGTGGAAGGCATTGATGATCTGCGTGGTCATTTCTTTGCAGGCATCAAGTTATATCCACCTCTCGGATTTGACCCCTGGCCTGACCACGATGACAAACCGGTCGATACCGCTACTGAATTCGACAAGGTAAATTATCTCTACCAATTCTGCAGTGAAAGGGGCATTCCAGTCACAGTGCATTGTTCCACCGGCGGTTTCAAGGTTGCTCATCATGGCATTGAATATACCGATCCTGAAAAGTGGAGAAACGTGCTTTCAGCATATCGCAATCTCAAAATCAATTTTGCCCATTGTGGCTTTGATAATAATAAACCTCGCAGGGCATGGTTGGATGTCATACTGGAATTAATGAGTGAATACAAGAATGTTTACGTGGACTTTTCGTATGTCGGTAATAATAAGAATTTTTATAAATTCTTAAAGGAAAGAATTGTTGACAAGGGGTATGTAGATCGCATACTTTTTGGAAGCGATTTCCCAATTAATCTGTTTGGCATTGATTCCTATGAGGAGTATATAAAAAATTTCTTTAGCACCTCCCTGGCTACGAATCTCAAACACAAATTCTGTTCCGAAAATCCACGGAAATTTCTCTGGATATAGGGTGAATATGGACAGCACAACAACAATGCAAAAATGGTTTTATAACTTTTAAAAAAAACAACTCTATGGAAAAGATACTTTGGGGTGAAAACTTTAGCGTCGGCGTTCGAGTCCTTGACGAGCAACATAAACAAATCGTCACGATAGTAAATACCCTGATTGAAATGAGTGACGCGAAAATTGGTTCGGAAATTATTTCGGACACATTGACCAAAATGACTCAGTATGCCATAAATCATTTTAGTAAAGAAGAGGAGTACATGCTCAAATATGAGTATCCCGAGTATCTAATGCAAAAAAAACGGCACTCAGAATTCAAGAAAAAAACTGTTGATTTCTGCATGGAAACTATGGCCCACAAAGAGACAGCCCCGACGGAAATATTCGCCTATTTGAAATCGTGGTGGACAAATCATATCCTGCAAGAAGATATGAAGTATAAGACGTTTTTTAATGAAAGAGGACTGAGGTGATGAAGAACCCGGCATTTCGGTAGATAATGGCAATCGGATGCTCATGGCTTCTTTCCTTCCACAATACTTGTCCCGAAGTTGTCGTTGATCGGTGTCATGGATGCTACCCTAAAACCAGCTGCGGTGTAAAGTGCCTCTCATTCGTTTCTTGTCCACATGAAAGGCCATCATGTTGATGTAAAGAAATTTGGCAAATGTACCACTGATATCACCCATTGGCAGAAGCATTGCACCTACGCAAATCACGCGGCCGTCACCAATCATTGCTGAATGACAATTTCTGATTTTGATGACCCATTTACCATGGTTTGGTCAATTATAGTCAACGGCTTAAATTATTTCAGTATTTTGTATTAATTGAAGTATTATTTTGGTATACTGATAAAAGGGATTAAGTTGCGTAAGCGTTGTTACCTGAAGAGGATTGTTTGCTGTTTGTTGAAGCATTACCCATGTCATGTTAGTCTGGTCCATGCTGGACGACCAGGAATCCATTTCAATTACTTCCTACCTGCATTTTCAATAATCTGTTAGGTTAGCATTGATGAGACAAACAGTATTCAAGTTACGCACGGACAAACGGAGTTTGTCCATACCACTCTAAAATCGTTTAAGCAAAATGAAATCCTATACCATATAAATTGTGTTTTTTTTATTAGAGAGCCATTTACCTGGCTACTATTTTAACCAGAAGGAGTTTCTGTGAATTTTGAAGCATTTAATTTCCATCCGCATATTACGGCTGGTGTGAAGGCTCTGGGTTACATTGCACCCACGCCTATCCAAGTACAAGCAATACCTTTCATTCTTCAAGGTAAGGACGTTATGGCCCTGGCTCAAACCGGAACCGGCAAAACTGCCGCTTTCGTGCTGCCGATTTTGCAACGACTGCTGCAGGGACCGCGCGGTCGTGTCCGCGCCTTGATAATCGCACCCACACGCGAATTGGCTGAGCAAATTCATGAGGCTATCGGTGGGCTGGGCCAACAGACAAAGTTGCGCAGCGCAACTATTTATGGTGGCGTGAATATGAAACCACAAATTCAAAGACTACGCGGCGGAGCCGAAATTGTCGTGGCATGCCCCGGTCGCCTCCTCGATCATGTCCGTCAGGGCACCATTGATTTGTCACATCTGGAAGTGCTCGTACTCGACGAAGCTGACCGGATGTTTGACATGGGTTTTTTGCCTGATATCCGGAAGATATTGAAGCATGTACCGGCACGACGTCAGACATTATTTTTCTCTGCCACTATGCCCGATGACATCCGCCATTTGGCACACGACATCCTGCGCGATCCGGCCACGGTGCAAATAAACCATACCATACCGGTGAGTGCCGTATCGCACGCATTGTATCCGGTTGAACAGCATCTTAAGACGGCACTGCTGATGGCACTCCTGGAACACACCAACTCGGAGTCAGTACTGGTTTTCACACGTACAAAGCTACGGGCAAAACGGGTTGCCCAGCAATTGGGGAAAGCGGGGCACGGTGCAACATCGCTGCAAGGCAACCTGTCTCAGAGTCAGCGACAGGCAGCGCTTGAGGGTTTTCGTAACGGCTCGTTCAAGATTCTGGTGGCGACTGACATTGCCGCCCGCGGCATCGATGTTTCGCGGATTTCACATGTCATTAACTATGACATGCCAGACACCACCGATGCTTACACGCATCGTATCGGACGCACAGGCCGTGCTGCCAAAACAGGCGATGCTTTTACCCTTTTCACCCGGGAAGATGCACCGATGGTGCGCTCCATTGAGGGCATACTCGGCGAGAAGCTGGAGCGGCGTACCCTGCAAGGCTTCGATTATACCAAAGCCAGCTCCGGCACAGAACATAGGCGACATCAACCGCAACGTCGTCACAAACAAACTAAATCGAAGCAGATTAACGCACAACGGTCCGCAACTTCAAAGCCCGGCACACACAGGGAGACGATTTCAGGAGCAGCAAAACAACATTCCCCATACGCTAAGCGCCTGACCGGTTCGGTACGCAGGTCTCGCTACGCGCGTTGCTCACGCTGATAATCAGCGAAACAATGTTTTGACAGTTATAGAGTAAAGGTGCAAATACCTGTTGGAACACGTTGTTTTCTCCTACCTTTGATGATTTATTTTATCGCAAGGTAACCGCGTATAGAATACGATCGGGTCTTATATCGTTCCAGGTAATGGGCTGGAGAAAACGCCCATTACCAGCACCTTTAGTAAGTTTTCGTGTCCTTGCATTACAACCCTCTTAACTAAAGAGTTTCTTCCAACGCAAAACCTATCTTTAATACAACCTCCCAGCGGGTAATCTTCTCCCTTTCAATGCGCCCGCGAGTTTCAATTACCTGGAACCACCGCATATTGCGCAAAGTCTTCGATGCCCTTGAAATCGCATTTTGAATAGCATCTTCCATCGTCGTTGTAGAAGTGCCTGCCAATTCTATTACCTTATATATATGGTTATCCATATTACACCTCCTTCTTTATTCAATTGTTTCAATTCGTTATGCTAATAAAACTATTCAAACGAATTATATTCCATTCCAAAGGCATCGGCTACTGCCTTGTTCGCAAGCCTTCCCTTTACCATGCAAATCCCTCTCAATATGGCAGGATTTTCACGGGCTGCGCGCTCGAAGCCCTTGTCAGCAATTTCTATGGCATATGGCAGCGTTACGTTGGTCAATGCATTGGTTGACGTGCATGCCACGGCACCAGGGATGTTGGTCACACAGTAATGGATAACATCATATTCCCGGTAAACAGGGTTGCTGTGAGTCGTTGGTTTACTGGTTTCCACACACCCTCCCTGGTCAATGGCCACATCAATAATCACTGCGCCGGGTTTCATCGTTTGAACCATTTCCTTTGTTACAACACGCGGCGCCCGTGCCCCTTCAATAAGTACGGCGCCAATGAGTAAGTCGGCTACTGCAACCTTCCCCCGGATATTCTGGGTATTCGACATGAGCGTAACAACATTTTTTGGCATGATATCATCCAAATATCGTAGCCGATTTACATTAATATCAAGGATGGTGACTCGTGCTCCGAGTCCAGCGGCCACCTTGGCGGCATTGGTGCCTACCACCCCTCCACCTACGACGACCACCTCTGCCGGGGCTACCCCGGGCACTCCACCCAAAAGTATCCCGCGCCCAAGCATGGGTTTCTCTAAATATTTTGCCCCTTCCTGAATTGACATGCGGCCCGCAACCTCGCTCATGGGTGTCAGAATCGGATGTTGCCCGTGTTCATCCCGCATCGTTTCGTAAGCAATGGCTACTACCTTTGATTTTATTATAGTATCCGTTAATTTTTTTGAGGCGGCAAAGTGGAAAAACGTAAATACAATTTGGCCTTCCCTAAGAAAAGGATATTCTTCAGGCAAGGGTTCTTTAACCTTTATAACTATCTGTACCTGCTTATAAATCTCTTGAGAGCTATCGATGAGTTTTGCCCCCGCCCGCTTATATTCCTGGTCAGAGATACCACTCCCTAAACCAGCGCCTCTTTCTACAAGCACGGTATGTCCATGTTTCAACATCTCCTCCACACCTGCGGGAATAAGAGCAACCCGATACTCATCCGGCTTAATTTCTCTGGGTACACCAATAATCATATGAATTTTATCTTCAAAAAGTGTGCACAGTCTGATAAAATCGTTCGTACTTATTTAACCACGAATAAACCCGGACAAAAAAGAGATATGCACACAAATTCGTCCCCATTTGTGGCCGACTAAGCCTTTTATAACATTACCATATTAAAACTTCTTTTCTTGTAAGTTGTTTATCTCCTCTTCATTCCCTCCTTGCAAAGGAGAGGAAAGGGAGATGGTTATTTTTGATTGCGGCTTCGCTGCCTTATGGTTTATCTATCAACAGTAGTGTACATCGGCGGTAATACTTGTCAAGTTTTTTATATTTGATGCTGTCCTGTTTTATTCTATAAATCCTGCCAAAAACATGAAGACATGTGCTTTTATTACACTTGGATGCAAGGTCAATCAATATGAAACCCAGGCTATCAGGGAATCCCTCGTTGCTAAAGGGTTTGTGGAAACTATCCCTGAACGAGCTGCCGACCTTTACGTAATCAACACCTGCACGGTCACCTCAGCCAGTGATGAGAAATCACGTCAATACATTAAACAGGTTAAACGAAAAAACCCTCGTGCAACCGTTGTGGTTACTGGTTGCTATGCCGAGGCAGAAGTTGAAAGCGTCAAAAAACTGGAAGGTGTAGACTTTGTGATTACCAAGGCGGAAGAGGCGCAATTAGCGGAGATTGTCAGTAGGGACACGATGCACGGTGTCCCTACCTCCTCTGTCTCTCTCCCTCCGGAAAAGAAGGAGGAATGGGGCGTCGACACCTATATCCACAGGTCAGCGAAAGAATCTATTTACAATCTCAAAATAAGCCATTTTGCAGGGCACACAAGGGCATTCCTAAAGATTGAAGATGGTTGCGACATGTACTGTTCCTATTGTATCATCCCTTACGTTCGGGGAAGTATCAAGAGCCGGAGACCACTGGATATCCTGGAAGAAGCCAGACGTTTAATTGATAATGGTTACAAAGAGATTATACTGACCGGTATTCATCTGGGGGCTTATGGCAAGGACACACAGGATAACCATCGTTTATTGGATATCATTCACATGCTAAGCAATCTGTCTGGCCTTGAAAGACTACGGCTGAGTTCAATAGAGGTTAATGAAATAAGCCACGACTTAATTAATCTTATTATACATACAAAAAAGATATGTCCCCACTTCCATATTCCTCTGCAAAGCGGGGATGATTTTATCCTGAAGAGGATGAACAGAAAATATACCGCATCACAATATTTAGAGATCCTGGACAGTATCCGATCAAAGATTGATTCACCGTCATTTACCACGGACGTCATCATTGGCTTTCCGGGAGAACAAGACGAACACTTTGAAAACACCATCAACCTATGCAAAAAGGCTGGCTTTAGCCGGATGCATCTATTTTCTTTTAGCGCAAGGGATGGCACTCCTGCGGCAAAAATGACTGATCGCTGTCCGCCTCAAGTTATTAAACAAAGAAAAACAATGCTGGAAGCCACAGCAAATACCCTCGCTTTCAATTACAAAAATAATTCCCTGAACAGAATTGCAGAAGTGCTCGTGGAAATAGAAAGGGATCCAAAAACGAACAAATTATGCGGTTACTCCAGACAATACATCAAGGTCTTATTTGACGGCCCTGACACGATTAAAAATACGATTGTTTCGGTACGGATAGGAAACATTGCACCTTCGTTTGTAATGGGAACTTTATTATAGAGCATTACCAGACGAAAGTTTGTTTTCAGGGAGGAAATTACGAGTTACAATCTATAATTTATGATTTTAAACCCCAAATCGTAAATCTAAAATATTTAGGTTCTGGCTTATTCAGTTAGGAAATATTTCATGCGCATGATAAATAAATTTTCCCTCACAGTCATTTTCATTTTCTGTATCTTTTACAGCCATTCTTCTTTCGGTCTGCCTGCCGACGATGTCATACCCCTGATGGACGAAGACTATTATCCACAGGTACACAGGGCATTAACCACTGCAAAGAAGTCCATCCTGTGCGTTATGTACATAGCCGATCTTAATCCAAAATATAAACAGGGCTGGGAATATAATCTGGTCAATGACCTTATTAATGCTCATAAGCGTGGGTTATCTGTGACTGTTATCTTTGACCAAAACATTATGTTTTGGGAAACTGGCAAAAAGAGTAAGAAAACAGAAAGGAAAAGCGAAGACGCATATGAACTGCTCAAAAAAAATGGCGTTCCTGTGTATTACGACAGTAATGACCGGGTTACCCACAGCAAAATATTGATCATAGATGACTATATCACCATCGTGGGCAGCACGAACTGGACATATAGCGCACTGAGAAAAAACCATGAGGCATCCGTCTTAATAAAATCACGCAGTGTGGCAGAGGCATTCCTTGAAAAGCTCAGGACAATTTCAAAATACCAGCCATGATGATCAAGGTTCGATTTGGGAAGAAAATCCCTAACAGTCAGGCATATGGAAAAACTGAATTCCAAACTGTATGAGATGGCGACAGACGACTGCCGCTGACAGATATGTCTTTGAGTCGTCAGCATTGCCCATAATAGTCCTGAACTGGTTTCAGGATGAGGGGGCATAACCGTAGCGGAGTTGATAAAAGTGGTAGATTGAGTACGCGCAATGAGAAAAGGGACCCTTTGCACAGGCAAGCAGGAGCAAGGGCATCTCTTGTTTTGCCTATGTCAGGAGGAATCTGGACTCACAAAACACGATTGACAAGTCTGTTATCCATAATCAATCAAAAGGAACGAAAACTCTGTAAAACACAGACATGGACTGCAATCTCCGTTTACGTGCTTGTTGCAATTATCAAAAAACGTCTCTTTATAGATATAAGTCTCTATACAATTTTACAAATTCCAATTGCAAAAGCGAATCGTGCTTTCCTTATAAGCAAAGCTGATCCTGCTTAACCAACTGTCCTGCAAATCTATAACCTGCAGTTTTGCCGCATAATTATTAATTGAGGTAAACACCTTTTGACGTTCGGTTGCGAAGAGAATACAAATCTTACAAGTATGGGGGCAGCGACTGTTCGGCCAGAGTAGGGATGAAGCATTTGAAACCTTGAATTGTATTTGACTTATAGTGAAACTTTCAGCGCTGCCTAAAAACATATATACTTTCCAGAAAAGATTGGTGAAGATACCGGTAACCATGTATAATTTGGACAAAATGATATATCCAGCACGGCAATAAAGACGCCGGTATTCTTCGCATTATTATGGCTATGAAAGACTCAGGATTGGAATTGCAGACATTGAGGGGAAATAAATCTCTTAAGATTACGTACGTTCTTCCCGTATACTGGCCTGCTGTAGGCGGGTGTGAGCTTCATACCCATGAACTTGTGAAGATATTATCAGAACGGCATAATATAAATGTGATCACGCTGATTGATAACCAGAAAGATAAACTTTCATATCCACTCTGGGTGGCATGTATCCTTAAGGCGCCGGCGCGTGCAATAGAATACACCGATAACCATGCAAAGGTAACGAGATTACCGCTAAGCAGGATAGAAAAATACGTTAACGCACCGTTGGCAAGGATACAGAGTCCGAAGCTACCCGATATATTTGTCAGGTTGGCAATGGAAAGACTATCGAATTTTTACATGAAGAAACTGATTACGCGGATAAGGGGGTCTGATGTCTTGCACTGTGTCCATGGCGGTGTTTCCTACCTCGGTTACGGGGCATTTAAGGCCGCCAGAAAGCTGGGGATTCCTTTTATTTATACCCCAGTGCTTCACTTGTGTCATAAAAACTGGCTTAAGGAGATGAAGGAAAGCATGGTTACGAAAAAACCATTTTTTTATAACCCCCGGCTTCACTTAACTCCACGGGGGTGGACGGATTATTTCTGGCATAAAATGTGTGTTGAGGCTGATGTGCTTATTGCCATGACCGACTTTGAAAAAAATTTTCATATTCAAAATGGTATACATGCTGAAAAGGTACATAAAATTGGCGTTGGACCATTAATCGCCGATGGTCCCACACCGGACTTTCGACAGAAGTATGGCCTTTTAGACAAAAAAATTGTGCTATTTCTCGGACGAAATGTAGAATCCAAGGGGATTGAAATACTTTTAATGGCAACCCGTCTTGTGTGGAAGAATTTCCCTGATACCCACTTCATTTTTGCGGGACCAAAAGAAGAGAACTCCGAAGATATCTTTCAACGTTATCGTGACCAGCGAATTCATGTATTAGGCACGGTGCTGGGAGATGAAAAAACAGCATTGTTGAAGGCTTGCGATATCTTTTGTATGCCTTCATTGGAGGAGAGCCTTGGCGGTACGTTTCTCGAAGCCCTGGTGTTCGAGAAACCAATTATAGGGGCGAAGATTCCACCTTTAACAGAACTCACCAATAATGGGGAGGGGGGGGTTCTCGTAAATCCAGTGCCAGAAGATATAGCAGAGAAGATATTAATGCTGCTTCAGCATCCGGAAATTGGCAATCGTATGGGACAATGTGGTAAAAAACGAGTACTCGATAATTATACATGGGAGATTATTACAAAAAAGATGGAAGATATTTACCATGACTGTTCACTCACTAAATCTCCATAGATCTCAATTATTTGGAAAGGTAAACCCGACAATTCAATCGCAGGTGCCGATCAAAACAACCTTGATGAGTTTTCATGATCTAATCGCAGGAGATTGTGGGGCAAAAAGGCACTATCTTGTGTGATTTATGCAGCTCAAATGAGATTAGCCCCCTTTACAAAGCGGTTGAAGGTTTTTTTGGCGTGATGAGGATTCACGGATACATGATATGCCGGAACTGCGGGCTCGTCTTTATTTCTCCGAAGCCAGATACTGAATATCTGAACTCAATATATGAAAAAACTTATCAAGCGCATCGTTTTCCACGTGGCATAGCAAAGAATAGTTTAACGCGGAAAATAAAGAAGACAGTCTATGCGTATCATTTATCATCCTTCAAAACTGCCAATACATATTTTTCGAAGATATTATATAAATGGTTTAAAAATTATTTCATCCTTCCCCCGCTGACAACCGGTAAAAGAATACTAGATGTCGGATGTGGGGATGGACATTTTCTGCATTTTTTTAAACAAAACGGGTGGGAAACATATGGCACTGAGGTGAGTACAAGCTCTGCTATTTATGTCGGGAACTTTGGGCATAATATTTTCAAAGGCACATTGAATGAAGCACATTATTCACGACAATATTTTGATGTCATTGCGATCAACCACGTTCTGGAACATATCGCTAACCCCAGAGAAATGCTCAATGAAAGTTACAACATTCTGAGAGATGATGGAATCTTGGTTATTGCAGTGCCGAATTTCGATTGTTTTGACAGTAAAGTATTTCGTAATTTATGGGGTGTTGTCCATCCCCCGTGTCACTTATACCTATTTACCGAAAAAACCTTGAAAAAGTACTTAACTTCATGCGGTTTTGAAGCTTTAAATGCACAATTTGTCCCGATATTAAAGTCGATTTTTACTCAATATTCATATCGTTCTATAAAAAGTCTTTTTGGTGATACCTATCTGAACGAGAAACATGTATCAGAGAAGAAGGATGTGAGAATATTTTTTTCTTTAATAAGAATTTTTCTAAAAGTATTTTTATATAAACCACTTTATCTACTTTTTTGTAAAAATCACACTAAAAGATTTTCAAACCAGGTTGTAATATACGCAAAAAAACAGAAACCGTGATAAAGGGTTCTCATTGTTTTTACCTTATGAATGTACTTTTTTGCGGATCATCAATGGAAAATCTGAAATTATTGCAGAATTAGGACATAATTTAACGATGGAAGATACGGTAGTCAAATTTAATTTATGTCGATAGTGCAATTATTTAATGCAATAAAAAGAGAGTTCTCATACAATTTTGGTTTGGGATATGCACCACCACCGGAATCGGTCACAATAGAGGTTGATTACAACTGCATGCTTCGTTGTCAGATGTGCCAGATGTGGAACAGGGATTTTAAGACGCTGCGCATAGGGGACAATGAAATCTTATCGACACATGAAATGGAAGGAATTATTGAAGAACTTCATTCATTGGGAGTGAAGTCTTTATACTTCTGTGGCGGGGAACCCTTTTTAAGAAAGGATTTTTTAGACATTGTCAAATATTGTAAATCCAAAGGGCTGTATTGCTCTACTATTTCAAATGGATATTTAATCAATAGCGAACTGGCGAAACATATAGTCATTTCCGGCATAAACTCCCTGGGGATTTCTCTTGATAGCGCTCACAGGGAACTCCATGATGAGATTCGGGGGCTTAAGGGGTCGTTTGACCGCGCCGTTGAAGGAATACGGTTAATTAAAAAATACCAGAGGGAATATAATACTGAACTTCCTGAGGTTTTTATCAATACGACAATTTCTTCAAGGAATTTTTCTACTTTACCTGATGTGGTGGAGCTTGCGAAATCTCTAGGTGTCCGAAGGATAAATTTTAATTATCTTTCGATCGTAGACGACAACACGGTAGAAAGAACGAATCGCGCGATAGGTGAAAAAACCATCGGTCTCCATACTTTTTCGGACATCGATCCAACCTATTTGCTTCAGGATGAGCAAATTGACCAATTGGCGATTGTCATGCGTGACATTAAGGAGAAATGTGGCTTTGAAGTGACGTGTGATTTAGACCCCGCATTGCTTAACGGGAACAAAGATCTTTTGTTGGAAGGCAAATTCCCTGTTTCGAGGTGTGACATCCCCTGGCGGTCTGCTATGATTACTCCATTAGGAGATGTGGTGCCCTGTGCCATGTTTACGGATTATAAAATGGGTAATGTGCGGGAAACAGCCTTTCGTAAAATATGGAATAACAGACGTGCAAGAAGCATCAGGATGCTCCTTGGCAAGAATCTTCCCCCAATATGCCAAAAATGCTGTACGGTGCATAGGGATACGCAGCCCTTGTGGAAGAGATTCTATCATAGGTTTTTAAAACAATGACGTTAGATACTGAAAGGTAAAACATAAAGTAATGGTTACGGTGCGAAACAACCTCACCTCTTTGTTAATAAAAACCAGACTGCTGCCTTCTCTCAGGTTTTTGAGGAATCTAAGATTTTATTATCTTTCAAACCACCCTCGGCAAATAAGCTGGGCGATAACCGGTCTTTGTAATTCAAAGTGTATTTTCTGTGAGGCACATGAACAATTGTCCAATCAAAAGGACATTTCGACCGACAGGGTGTTTTCTCTGATTGACGAGATATCCAATACAGGGATACGTTCTCTCCTCCTTGTCGGTGGAGAAGTTTTTATCAGGAAGGATATATTTAAAATTCTTAAATATATAAAGACCAAAGGACTCCGGGTGCAGGTAATTACAAATTCCCTGACTATACCTCTTTTGAGCAGCGAAAAGATAGAAATAATAAAAAGGTGTGTAGACGAAATTAGTTTTTCTTTGGACTCCACAGACACAGAGCAGTATGACTTTATCAGAGGAATACCGGGTGCATTTAGTAAGGTTATGCAATCAATAAAGCTCCTTGCTGATGCAAGGGTTAAACAGCACATTACCACGGTTATCTATTCAGGAAACATGAAACAGATTCCAGACCTTATCAGGTTTGCCTCTGAATTGGGGATCAGATCTGTGCATTTTCAACTCATAAGTCCTGCTACGATTTTTGAGAATACTAAAGCTAAAGAAGGCAAACTGCAATTATTACCAAAAGACGAAAAAGAACTGGACATGATGGATAGATATATCCTCGAAGGCATCGAGAGGTCAAAGAAACATCAGATAAACACGAATCTGAAATTTCTTAAACTGTATGCAAGGACTTATTTCCAAAATTACCTGGGAACCGGGAATGGAAAAGAATTTTTTATGGATTCACTGCTTAAGCACCACAGGTGCTTAAGCGTCTTTACGAATAATTTTATAGACTATGACGGAAGTTTTAAACTGTGTCCTCTTCTTCCTGCCCTGGGCAATGTAAAAGAAGAAGGTCTGCAGGGTCTTCTTTCCAAAGGTATGGAATTTAAAGGTGTATTTAAAAAAGGAACCATTCCTTTAAAGTTCTGTAAAAATTGTTTCTGTAGCGCAGATATCAATCTGGAGTTTAGTTGTTTTTTATTCCCTTTTCAGAACCGCCGCCTCCTTTGGCACATGCATTAACCAATATATCGACAGAGCTTTCTTATGCTTAAAGGTGAAAATATTATTTGTATTTCCTGGATAAAATGGGATTACTTGCCGGTGATCATGCATCACATGATGAAAAGGCTATCGGAAAACAATCGTATTCTCTACGTTGACCCGTCTGTTGCCCTCACAACATCTCTATTTCATCCAAGAAGTTTGGGATCCCTTCTGGAAAGGATGTGGTTTTGGTTCAAGGGTGTTGAAAGGGTAACCAAAAACATCCATGTGTATTATCCACCTCCTGTTTTCCTGCAATATGGACATCTGGCTATTAGTGACAGGCTCAATCAATTCTATCTTGGTCATCTCATCGCCAGGATTGCGAAGAAACTTAATTTTTGTTCTCCAATCTTGTGGCTGTATGATCCCTACGCTGTTAAACCAGAAGGGCAGTTTAGTGAAAAACTGATTTGCTATGATTGCAATGACGATATCAGTTCTTTTGCAAATCTCAAACATAAAAAACAAAATTTGTTTGTATCTGGTGATGAACTTGTTAAAAAAGCACATGTAATCTTTACTACGTCCAGAAATTTGTACCATGCAAAAAAGGAAAAAAATCCTAATACCTACTATTTTCCTTCGGGCGTAGACTTTGAGCACTTTCATCAGGCGCTTGATCATTCTTGCAGGATTCCTGATGATGTAAGAAATCTTGCCAAACCGATTGTCGGCTTTGTTGGTTCTATTACAAATTACAGAATAAATTGGGAATGGATAAAGTGCATGTCTATTTCTCGTCCTGAGTGGTCAATTGTTTTTATAGGTCCTTGTTTTGAGCCACCTCCTCATGAGATTTCAAAACAAAAAAACATCCATTTTTTAGGGCAAAAAGGGATAGAACAGCTTCCAGGGTATTTAAAGGCCTTCGATGTTTGTATCATTCCTTACCAGGGAGAAACGTTTCTCAAGAGTTGCCAGCCAACCAAGACGTTTGAATATCTTGCTGCTGGAAAACCTGTTGTAGCTTCGGACATTCCCGAGCTAAAAGAATATCAACCCATGGTGAAATTATGTAAAAGTACGGAAGAATTTATATCAAAGGTGGCAGAATGCCTGGCGGAAGGAATAGACCACACTTTTGTTGAAAAAAGAATCGAAATTCCAAAAGCATATACCTGGGAAGCAAGGGTTGAGGGAACATCGTTGTTGATTCAGCAGGCACTGGAGAACAAGCAGAAACAAATGCAGCGAAGGTGTCCGCCGGCGTAAAATATTTTTTCTGATAATGGACAAATCTTGTCTGCCGTTATCTTTTTAAGGGAAGGAATTTATCAAGCGCCTCTAACACCTCCTGAACAGATATCTGCTCAAGGGCTTTTCTGTCATGTTGATTGAATTTTAAAAAAGGCTGGTGGGTATAAGCAGGCTTATTGCAGGCTTTTATTGTAATAACGTGTTCCTGGTGGACTGGAATTACTTGTTCGGGCGCAGTGAAGCTAAAGATCCCAAGAGAAGGCACCTTTAGTGCTATGGCAATATGGAGAGGCCCGGAATCGTTACCAATAAATAAATTTGAATTGCTTATCAAGGCTGCCATCTGAGGAATAGTTGTTTGTCCTGCGGTATTGATGAGATTACGACTCTGCACAGTTGATGAAATTACTGAAGCAATAGCAGTCTCAGCCTTGCTTCCAATCAGAATAACGATGGCTTTGTGGCGGGTAATGATTTTCCGGATTAACTGAGAATATTTTTCCAACGGCCACATTCTATATTGCCCATCATGTTTTGCGCCGGGATGAACTGTGATGAAGAAGTTTTCTGCAGGGATAGTATATTTTTTCAAAAATGTATCTAAAAATACCTTTCCTCTTTCGGGAATTTGTATATGAATATCTTGATCTTCAGTTTTAACGTCTATTTTACTGAGGAGGTCGAGATTCTGCTCTAAAATGTATCGATCATATTTGAATGTAATTCTCACGGTATTCAAAAATCCTGCTCCATTTTTTTCAAATCCCAGTCTGTGTGGGGCGCCAACAATGAATGCCATGATTGAGGCTTCTATTATTACATTTCCACGATTTGCGTTATAAATGAGGTCAAAGTTCTTACGGCTCAGTGACCTGGAAAACCTGAATTTATTCAATATACTCTTATGCTTTCCCCTTGGATCATAACAGTACTTTTCTGAGATGGCATGAGGATAAGGGAATAAATCAAATAGCTCATCTCCAAATTCGGTGAGTGTGGAAATAGTAGCGTGGGGAAAGTTGTTTCTTAAGGCTATAATCGCTGGAAATATGCGGAGGACATCTCCAATGCCTCCCAGCTGAAAAACGAGTATCTGCTGTATCTTTTCTTTTTGGAATTGTTTTTTGAATAAGTGTCTACAAGGTATTCCCAGAAGGTACACTATTCGCAAAAGAGGTTTCTTGATCAACTCTTTCATTGTCAGAAGTTAAAAATATTGACCGGATCGACAAATAAAACGGATGCTATTGCTGAGAAACTCGATTAATACTGTTGCTTTTATCATATGAGAATGAGGTCTATAATGAGAATAGGTATTGATGCACGTGCAATTCATTTACAAGGAATTGGCCGTTACATCCGTGAACTGATACGACATCTTGCAAGAGTGGATACGAGGAATCAATATATTATATATTTTCCCACGGTTGAACATATGGATGAGAACAAAATTGATAACCCAAATTTCCAATGCGTTCTGGTACCGTATCAAATTTATACCGTAAAGGAACAGCTATACTTGCCGTATTTCCTATACAAAGACAAACTAGATCTCTTTCATTCAACCACTTCCTTGGCTATTCCATTATTACGAACATGCCGGCATGTTATCACCTTACATGATTTGCTTTTAAAAATTCATCCTGAATTTCTTCCTTCGAAATTATCGTGGGTGTACTTTCAAATCACTAACTGGTGGGCTATCAAATTTGCTGATAAAATTATTACAATATCAGATTTTACTTCGAAAGAACTAAGTGCTTTATACCCAAAGAGCCGCCATAAAATTACCACAATTCACAATGGCGTAAGTGCAGAGTTTCAGGTAATCAAAGATAAAGAAGTTTTAGAGAATGTCAAGAAAAAATACGGGATTACGAAAGATTATATTCTGTATGTGGGAACATATAAAGAAAACAAGAACCTTCCAACACTGGTAAAGGCATACGCACAATTGCCACATCATATGAGGCATAGTTATTATCTTGTCATTGTTGGAAAGCAAAGCACACGTTATCCAGAAGTTCCTGCATTAATCAAACAACTGGGAATAGAATCAACTGTAATATGCATAAATCATGTCCGCGAGGAGGATTTGCCGGTTTTTTATAGCGGCGCCACCGTCTTTGTATTTCCATCTATTTACGAGGGTTTTGGCCTTCCAATCATTGAAGCAATGGCATGTGGGGCACCCGTGGTTGCCTCGAATCAGGCATCAATCCCGGAAATAGCAACCGACGCGGCTATTCTGACAGACCCCTTAAATGTAAAGGGAATGTCAGGTGCTGTATACGACGTGCTTTCAAACCCTCAGTTACGGAAGATGCTTGTTGAAAAAGGGCTTGAACGGGCAAAGTCATTTTCATGGGAAAAAACGGCCAGGGAAACGATGCAGCTCTATTGTGATGTAAGGTAAAAAGAATTCATGCGAGACTTATTGTAAGTACCGATGTAAACGAACTATGCTGTTTGGAGAATTTCCAAAACACAGGTAACTATTTTTTAAACTTCTTTAAGAGAGTAATAGATTATGCATATACTTATAACTGGCAGTGCTGGTTTTATTGGCGGATATTTGAGTAAGGCGCTTATGAATGAAGGACATACCATTACCGGTCTGGATATATGTTCCAATGAACAGCAGGCTTCCGTATGCAACTTTATTATGGGTGATATACGTGACAAAAGCACACTGAGGCATGCAATGAAAGGAGTCAATCTGATAATCCATTTGGCGGCAAAACTTGAGGACTTTGGCATACCGCGGAAGGAATTTTTTGCAATAAATGAAGGAGGAACAAAAAACATACTGGATGTTGCTTCTGAATCAGACGTAAAAAGGTTTATTTTTTACAGTTCAGTGGCCGTTTATGGTCCTGGTGAGGCCGCCGAAAGTGGAAAACTGTTACCTATTGATGACTATGGACGCACTAAGCTGGCTTCGGAAAAAACAATCAAAGCATGGGCTGACGAAGACAATTCCAGAATGGCATTGGCCATCAGGCCAACGGTTGTTTTCGGCGCTCATAACTATGCCAATGTTTATCGTTTGATGGACGCTGTCGTTAAGAGAAAGTTCATCTGGATAGGTGATGGCAGCAATATCAAATCCTTGGCCTATGTGGAAAATCTTGTGGCTATGAATCTCTTTTTACTGAACAGGATGAAGCCCGGTTTTGATGTGTTCAATTATTCTGATGAACCGTATATGACCACAAGACAGATTGTTGAAAAAATAGCTACCTATGCACATGTGCCAATTCCCCGCCGGAAGATCCCATTATTTATATCACAGCTAGGAGGTATGGCAATGGATATCGCTTCCAATCTAACAGGGGTTGATCTTCCCATGAGGAGGGTTAGAATAAGAAAATTTTGCGCTCAAACTTACTATAAATCCGATAAAATCAGGCAATGCGGTTTTAAACAGCCTGTCTTGCTTGATGAAGGACTTGAGAATACGGTGATGTGGTATCTTCAGATGCGTGAAAAGAACGACACAACAAATGTTACAAATGCCTTGTCACACACGAGCCCATGCCGGCAAAACAAAGCAATTCTCCCTGATTGATACTTTGGATTCATGTTATCTCAACAATGATTCTCTCTTGGCGTTCACTGGAGAATTTTTTCCAATCTGGACACACTGAAAAAGATTTTTATTTTAATACACGAGCAAAATTATTATACTACCACGCTGAGAAGAACGGTATTCTGGTTTTCATTGCCACTCATTTATGTAACCATTATTTGAACGTTACTGAAATAGAGAAAATCCTGCAGAATTCAAGAGACAAATCCTGTCCCGGCACGACTTACACAGATAGTTATCAGAAAAAAGGCATCTACGATCTTGTCCCAATCAATAAGGCCCCTGGTTATTCAAGGAACAATCCTGTAATGTTTAAAATCCATGAGAATATTGCAATATACTTTGATTTCCCGAAGCAAAGACCTGATAATGATGCAATGGTTCTTACTCTTGAGAAACGAAGTTTGGAAATTCTTAGACTACACGGAAGAAGGATAAAGGAATAAACAGGTGGGAAAAGTAAAGATATTGCACGTGACCTCTACTACTACGGGCGGGAGCGCTTTTTCCCTCTTGTTATTGCTCAAATACTTGGATCGGAAGGTATTTGATATTTCTATAGCCATGCCACCAGATGGACCCTTTTACTGTGATATCGTTAAAACACAAGTCCAGGTATATCCGCTGACGATATCCAGGCAGCCTTTTCATTATTGTAATATCAGGGGATTCCGGCAACTGAGGAAAATTTTACAGAAAGGAATGTTTGATATCGTACATACCCATACTTCCGTTGGTGGGTTTCTGGGAAGAATTGCTGCCAAAAGTGTGGGAATACCCTGTGTCATTTGGACGATACATGGATGGGCTTTTAATTACTCTCATAGCACATTTGTTCAGAGAAGATTTTTTAAAACCATAGAAAAGTTTCTTGATCGATTTACAGACCATTATGTGGCTGTCTCGAGAAATATGTTAGAGGTAGGAATTCAAGCTCGTGTTACAATCTCCGAAAAAGTAAGTGTCATTTATCATGGTATAGAGACAGATGAAAACGAGATTCGGGTTCATCACAACAATCTCAGGAAAGAACTAGGCATCGGGGAAAACATTCCCCTTGTGGGGAACATCGGCCGAATCGAGCCACAAAAGGCCGTAGACGACTTTCTCAGGGCAGCCAGAATTATCAAAGATGCTATTCCGAATGTTAATTTCCTTGTTGTTGGTGACGGACCACTCAGAAATGATATGGAAAAGTTGTCAATGCAATTGGGAATTAAAGACGTTGTGCTATTTACCGGTTGGAAAAAAAATGTAAAGGAATACATGGATATCATTGATGTCGTATGTATACCGTCCTTATGGGAAGCGCTTCCTTTTTTACTTTTAGAAGCCATGTATACGAAGAAGCCTGTTGTAGCAACACATGTGGGGGGTATTCCAGAGGTGGTGGATGATGGCAAAACAGGTATCCTGGTACCTCCTTCCAGGCCAGAGGTCATGGCGAATGCAATAATCACTTTGATAGAAAACAAACGAATAGCCAAAGAAATGGGCGAAGCCGGGAAACGAAGGGTGCAACAACTTTTTTCTGTTGAACAAATGATCACACATTATGAAAAACTCTACCTTGATTTGCTCAAAAAGAAATAAAACATGAAGAGAAATTGCATACTCTGGAAACCGATTATTTCAGTATGGGTTTTTATTGTGTTTTGTGCAATTATTTCCAGTAAAAGTTTTTCTGATACGGTAACCCTGGAAGTAGACGCATCCACAAGCAAAGGTGGAATCCCTTATTTGTTCCGGGCTGGGGTATTTCTCAATTCTTTGCCTGTTGATTACCCTTTGGAAAAGTTTTTTAGAGATCAAAGGCCAGGCCAGATGGAATTTTCCTGGGATTTTTATCCTGAACTTCTCCAATGCAATTCGTTAAAGGAGTTTATCAATAAATTGCCTTCATCCAATCTTTCACAATGGGTAAAACGCACCAATGATTTAGGCGGAGAGTGTCTGATCAGATTAATGCCAGTACCAAAGTGGTTATGGGGCAAGGATGACGGATTCAGAAATCCTCCCCTGGATTATGACGGATGGGCTAAATTTGTTGAAGGAATTGTTAACTATTTCAATAATCAACTTCATATCGATGCAAAATACGTAGTCTGGGATGAACCGGATGGCTTTTGGCATGGTACGGAGCGAGATTATCTGGAGCTGTATAAGCATTCCGTTCTTGGAGTAAAAAAAGCAAATAAACAGGCCAAGATAGGCGGACCTGCCACAAGTGGCTTTGAAGGGAAGATTAATAAAGGTGCATCTATAATGCCCCTGATGTATAATTTTATTGCGTATTGCAGCAGGACAGGCTTGCCTGAATTGGGCATGAGCAGATTGCCAATTGATTTTATTGTCTGGCATGTTTTCGATGCTGTTCCCATATCTCCCGGTCGTTATGATTTGGAAGTTGGCAAGGTAAAGAAATGGCTAACAGAATTTGGATATGATGCAAATATGGAAATGAACATCGGTTCCTGGAATGCTTTGAAAAATTATCCATCTGTAGGATTATCGGGAAGGGACAATGAGTTCCTGGCTGCCTATATCGTGTCATCAATCTTAGCAATGGATAAAGCAGGCATTCAGCGGCACATCTTTTTTAATCTCTTTGAGGACTGGATAAAGACGGATAAAAAGACTGAGTTTATAGGAGAGCAAGGTTTAATAACCAGAAGTTACGTGGTAAAACCTGCCTATAATGCATTTAAAGCGATGGGGATGTTGAAAGGAAAAAGGCTTGATGTAAAGCTTGCCGATCCATTCTTATCCGCTGTGATTTCAATGGATGAACAAAACATGTATCTCCTTATTTCTAATTTTATTCCACCGGACGAGATGCTTAAGAGGTCAGTAAGTGTTACTTTGAATGTAAAAGGTTATCGTAAGACCGATCTTAAACGTTATGGACTCGACAGAACTTTCCTGGAAGAACTCCTGAATAAAAGAAGGCCACTTGAGGATATACAAATTCCTGAACGAGTAAAAGATGATATCCGGCAAGTTGTTAACTATGCGCAAAAGGCGAAAGAAAGGCAAAAAATTCCTGTAGATATGGAAATACAATTTAAGAACATGCCTTTTGAGGGAAACCTCAAGTATTCACAGTACCTTATTGATGTCAATCATAGTAATTGCTACGCAATAAAAGAGAAAGTCGATGGAGCAGTTAAGCGTACAAGAAATGATGCCTGGCAGGAGGGAATAAAATACCTATCAAAAATATGGAGCAAAGAAGAGATTGATGCGCTGCAAAGCATGAGGGAGAGGAAAGTCGCCCTGAGAGAGTTATTTAAGAAAGTAACCGAGAAAAAGAAAAAGGATCTGTTGGAAGCCCAGAAAGTAGACCGGGATTATTTCTATAGGAAGATAGATGATATTAATGAATGGCCGGCGGTTAAATTACAGAAGGTTGAGGAAGATATAATACAGCCGTCACGCAGTTTCAGAAAAGGCGTGAGCCTGGAACCCTATGCAGTAGCTTTAATAGTACTATCAGCGTCCTGAC
Organism: Candidatus Brocadia sp.; assembly: GCA_013360945.1. GTDB lineage: Bacteria > Planctomycetota > Brocadiia > Brocadiales > Brocadiaceae > Brocadia. Next base: position 53,923 of record JABWAQ010000005.1, on the reverse strand, counting down.
CGATAGCCGCGAAATTACTATAGACAAAAAGGCATGTATGCTAGTAACTGATAATCAACAAAGAACCAGTCCATTGCATGGGTATGCACTGATTTTTTTACATCTGATTGCAGGTTTGGCGATCGGTTGTTTAATTATTTTTGATCCGTACGGTACTACCTGCCTAAACCATCTGGCAGGCATCAAATTGTTGCCTTTTACATTTTCACTCCTGATCTTTGCTATAGTAGTAGCGCTATTTTTTCTGGTAAAATATCTTGGTAAAAATATTGCCAAAATTCTAGAGAACAAAGAATTACTTTTTGTAATTTTCTACATAGCTGGATATCAAACATCGGCGCTTCAATTAGGAATCGTCGATGCAAGTGATCTCGCGCTTGGAGTGTTTTTACTGGTGGTTTTAATAGATGCGTTCGTGAAAGAGAAAAAAAATTTTATTAATACCCCGATAAATCTCTTGAACCTATTGCTTCTTGTATTTATTTTACTTCCTCTCGTAAACTTAAGATTACCCTCAAGAACCCAATTTGTCTATACGAAGGTAATCTTGATGTTTTTTCTCATGACAAATTGTTTATATTCAAAAAAACTTGTAATAAAAGGGGTAAAATGGCTTATCATAATTACCAGTTGCAGTGCGGTATTTGCTATATTTCAAGAATTCATGTGGATAACAACGGGAACTTTAGTTATTGGTATGATTCCGAAATCAGAGCTTAAACGAATGTTTGAAAGTGGTCTTTTCAGGGTGCCGGCCTTCATGCTGTCATACAGGATGCTGGCGATTCTTCTTTCGTCAACTTTGATCATTACCATTAGTTTCTTAGTTTTTCCCAACCCTCTGGTAACAGGAATCAAAAAGAGGTTGTTTTTATACGTCGCTTCCTTTGCAATGTTTGCTGCATTGTTATTGACAATGGCAAAAGATGTTTTATTGGGGTTCTTTGTGGCGCTTATGCTTTTGCTGATAATGAGGAAACGACGCTATATTTTTCATTCTGCAGTAGTTATTCTTTTGCTGATTATCATTATGCTCACGCTGCTTGCTTATCTCCCAGGTAAAGGGGATACTATTTCGTATATTGTACGAGACATACCGAAAATTGAGAGGGAAAGGATACAACTCAACAGAGACGGTATTCAAGGATTTTTGTGGAGTGATTATAAATTATCAGGCCGTGGGAAGGGGGGTAAATATACGGATAATTTTCTTGGTTGGCCTGCCCATAATGCCTTTATCCTAATCCTTGATGAAGCCGGTATATTTGGGTTTATTATTTATCTCAGTATGTATATTTGGGCGCTATTCCGCCTTATCTGTCTTAATTTAGTGGTAAAGGATCCGGTTTATCTTCCTGTAGTGAAAGGGCTTTTGTGTGGAATTATTATTTATTTTATAGGTGCACAGTTTATTGCTGCTTATGTAGAACCTTTTTTGTGGGTGCTATTTGCATTAACTGAAAGCACTGCGCTTATCCTTGCTAATAAACAGGTCCCTTTTCATCGAACGGGGAACATTATGATTGATAATGATTTTAGTGTACGGTGATTTGTGGATCTCAAAAAACTGGTTTATATAACACCGATTGTTTTTCCGGCCGTCATCAATAGTGCCGTCACTGTTCTGTTGCGTGCAGAACAATGTATGTCATCTTCAACTAGCCTGGAAGAGTATATTCAAGAAAGTTGAAAGAGGATGGAGTCCGACAAAACAAAAAGGCGGCAAAGTCATTTTAACTCTTGCGAGAATGCCCTGTTGGCTTTCCTCAAATCTGTTGAAGAACAAACTCGGCCCGCATGATCTTCTTACGTAAATGTTGAATAACTTTTAAGGAGGTGATATTCTTGATTATAATTTTATAAGGGATGCGACTCGCTTTGATCCGGAAGGGCTGAGCACAAAACAGAGGAGAATTAGCCCTTTGGTTTTTGCTGTGTTACATCTTGAGGAATTCGTTTAAAAATGCCAGATCTGTTTTGGATATCCAAATAACCGTGTTCACAAATTTTTAATAAGGAGAAATATTTTGAAGATTAAGAGACTCATAACTTCGACAGGATTTTTATTTTTTTTTGCCGGCATGACAGTTATTCACGCCGAAGAATTACCACCCAAGTTTGTTGCCGCTGATGCTAACAAGGATGGGAAATTGTCCAAGGATGAGGTTGATGTCTGTGTTAACAAGAGGGCAGACAAGAAGGCTGAGGAGTTATTGCAGAAGATGGATGTTAATGGTGATGGGTTCTTAACCAAGGACGAGCTAAAGGGGAAAAATTTGCAAAAGATGGGATTTGCCGATGCCGATACCAACGCGGATGGCAAGTTGTCCAAAGACGAGGTGGTTGCCTTTACTGAAAAAAAAGCTGCGGAAAAGGCAGCAAAACGATTCCAGCTCGTGGATGCAGACAAGGATGGATTTGTAACTGTAGATGAGGTAAAACAATTTAAACAGAAGCAGAAACAAAAGCAAACAAAGGGAGAGAAGGAAACGAAAAAAACGGAGAACGCGGAAGATGCCGGAACGGAAGAGGATCCTTTGTTGTGATCACGCTTGGCATAAACAACATGCACGATGCTTCAGCAGCCATCGTGGTTGATGGCAGGGTGGTAGCTGCTGCGGAAGAGGAGAGGTTTACCAGGCGGAAACATCATATTGGCTTTCCTGCAAATGCCATTACGTATTGCTTGTGTGAAGCAGGTATAACCATTAAAGATGTGGATGCGGTTGCAGTGTCATGGAGACCATGGGCGCTGGGGACAAGAATCTTCAACGCCCTGAATTCCGTTTCTTTCTCAAAAAGTGCTTTTAAGGCGAAAGCGCATCGAGGATTCGGACAAATGGGGAATGAATGGTATCAACTCTTTACGATGAGGCGGCTCCTTGAAAGGCATTTCGGTAAAGGGAAATTTAAGCTCCACTATGTCGATCATCACCTGAGCCATGCGGCGAGCGCCTACTATGTTTCTCCGTACGAAAGGGCAGCCATTTTGACCGTGGATGGGGCAGGGGAATCGAATACCTCTGTCTTCTGGATTGGCGAGGGGAATACGATAAAACAGCTAAAGTCAATAAAACTTCCCCATTCTCTCGGACAGTTTTATGCGGCTATTACAGGGTTTCTGGGCTTTAAGGCACAGTCTGATGAATATAAGGTAATGGGGATGGCATCGTATGGTGAACCTGCATTTGCCGATTTATTAAGAAAGAAGGTATTTCATATTTTTCAGGATGGAACATTTAAACTGAACACCGGCTTCATTGATTATCATCTTGCCCGAGACGGAATTTTTTTGGAGGAAACCATCAGGACGTTGGGAAAGAACCGACTACCGGACGAGGAGATTACCCTCCGGCATATGGATATTGCCAAAAGCGCTCAGATAGTTCTTGAAGAAGTCCTCTTTCACATGGTAAATCATCTGTACACGGAAACAAGGGTAGATAATCTTTGTTTGGCCGGAGGGGTTGCATTAAACTGCGTTGCAAACGGGAAGCTCTTTGACAACACCCCATTTCGTCAGATATTTATACAACCAGCAGCGGGGGATGCAGGAACATCCATCGGCGCCGCCCTTTATGTGTACCATCGGTATACCCGGAAGCCACGATATTATCAAATGAAGGATGCGTATTTGGGACCATCCTATTCAAATCAAATTTGTGTTAATGCATTGAAGGGTTTTGGCCTTTCTTGTTGTGATGATTTGACAAATGAGAAGTTATGCAGTAAAATAGCCGCCGCATTATCCAATGGCAAGCTGGTTTGCTGGTTTCAGGGGCGTATGGAATGGGGACCAAGGGCATTAGGGAACCGGAGTCTTTTGGCAGATCCCCGAAGGGCAGAAATGAAGGACATGATAAACTGTAAGGTAAAACAACGAGAGTCATTCAGACCTTTTGCCCCCTCTGTCTTAGAAGAAAAGAGCTTCAGCTATTTTGGAAATCCTATTCCATCTCCTTTTATGTTATTTGCTTTTAAAGTAAACCCTGATAAACTGAAGGAAATTCCTGCGGTAACTCACGTTGATGGAACTGCACGGCCTCAGACAGTAAGCAAAGACACCAACCCCCAATACTGGAACCTTATAAAAGAGTTTGAAAAACTTACCGGCGTTCCTGTACTCTTAAATACCTCTTTTAACGTACAGGAGCCAATTGTATGCACACCGGAAGATGCTATAAAGTGCTTCCTAAAAACAAAAGTAGATTATCTTGTTTTAAATAACCTTCTCATAAAACAACCCAGTTGAACAACTGATTAACCGGAGATTAATGACAGAAAAGACCTTATTAGATTATTGGCTTGTATTGTATAGGAGAAAGGTAGCAATATTCATTGTAACCATTTCAGCCATGCTAACAGCCTTAATACTTTCAAAGACACTCCAGCCCGTCTACGAGGGAAAGGCTGTATTTTTTGTACCGAAAGACCCTGATATCACGACCTTCTTTACCCCGCCTGGGGTAACAACAGGCAGATCTCCCCTTGCGCCTAACGCCAGCGAAGACCCGAATGCGCCATATATTGGCATCCTGAAGAGTAAGGCCATGACAAACCTGATACAAAAGGAATTCCCCCACAAAACAAACATGGATCTTGCTGTAACAGACGTGGATTTTACCCTGACTGACGAGTATATGATAGAGATATATGTACGGGACAAAAACCCCTTTTTTGCCGCTAGTATTGCCAATGCCTATGTAAAGTATTTCAGGCAGCTCATGGATGATTATTCCCTTAAGTCTCAATTAAGGAGACAGACAACCATGGAAGATGAAATAGCAAGGAATCAAAAGAGCCTTTCAGAGGCCAGGGAAAAATTGAGTGATTTTCAGAAAGAACATGGAACTGCAAACCTGGAGGAAGAAATAAAACAACTCATTTCCATGAAGTCAAATTTTGAATCTCAATTAAAAACGCATCAGGTTGAGTATGCTGAAAACAAAAATAAAATTTTGGCAACGAAAAGAAAATTGAAAGATGAAAACCGTGCCTTCAACATCTCTGATCTTGTAATTACCAGCCCGATGTTAGAGAAGCTAAAAGCACAATTGTCTGATTTAGATTCCAAGATGGCTGCCCTGAGCGTAGAGATAAAAGAGCCACATCCTGAATATAAAATCTTAAAGAAAAATTATGAAGAGATAAAGAGGAATATCGATAAAGAAATTGAGAGCATAATAAAAAGCAAGATAAAAACTCCAGATACTTTTTACGAGAATTTGCGAAGACAGGTGATTAATCTTTACGTTGAAAAAGAGAGGATAGCGGCTGATATAAACGGAACCAAAAAAGCGCTAAAAGCATTAGAAGACAGAATACAGGAAATACCTGAGCTAAAAAGACAACTCGATATTCTTGTTATCGAGGTCGATCGGTATAAAAAACTTGTTGACACACTTGTAGTAAATCTGGAAGAGGTTAAATCTCAGACTAAAAGGCCGCCTGAGGTGGCTGTCCAGATAGAAGAGGCTACCCCACCTTCAAGGCCTTCCTTTCCTATCTGGTGGTTGAATATGATAATAGCTGCTATGGTAGGTTTTGTGGGCGGTATATTTTATAGTTTCTTCCTCGATTATCTGCAAGGTGCCCGCGTGGGAATGGTGTATCGATTGGTGAAGGCTGTGGAATCCACAAAGGACGAGACATGATTACCGATGATGAGATATTAACTATCCTTGAAAAAAAAGAAAAAAGGAGATTTCTTAGTCAGTTACAGTCAAGGTCTGAACAAGAAGGGCATGTACCTTCCATGCCCTTTCTTTTTTTCCGGAATATGGCTTATCCCTTGCAATATGCAGGAGGTATCCTCTTAGGTATATTCTTAGGAGTCTCTACATTGCTTTTTATTTTTATACTTTTTGTTTTCCTTTTGCACGTGCAGTTTTAAACGGAGGGTTTGTTTATTTAAATTTATGTACGGCAAATCCTGACATAAGGCATTAAAAAATTATCAACTTAAATTTCATCGTATATTTAAAACTACTTTTCGTACGCACTTTGTTTACTACATTGCACCATGGTCAAGAAAATGAAAGATGATCCTTTTTCTCTAAAGATCAGAGAGTTGAAAAAGCAAGCAAGAGAAAAGATAAAAGATGAGCTGTTAAAGGAATATGAAAAATGTAAGAGTCAAGGCAAATATCCCTGGGAAGGAGTATGGATCAGTCCTCACGATATAGAAAAAGTCCAGAAAATACTAAAGAAAAGGGACAAGATGGTCTTTGCAGAGGTTATTACCTTTTTTTTCTTTTTTGGCATTATCACGTACGTACTTTATAAGTTATTGAAGGTGTTTATCCTACCGTAATTAAGTAAAAACGTAGATGTACTCCCGCCTAAAATCTGCTAACGCCTCCTTTGCACATGGCAACTTTCCCTTCGTACGAGCAGCGTATCTTTTCTCTCAGCAGGCAGGAATTCGTCCACTTTTAATCCTCTTATCCATCGTACGCGCTGAGGGATCAGAAATTGACATATTACATTTAACCTTATAAACCATTAATTCTCTATTTTTCCTTTTTCCTCCAAAGTAGCAATCTCCACAATCTCTTTAATGGGTTATTAAAAGAAAAAATTGGCTAAATAGTTTTCAGGACTATTTAAACAATCGTTAATCCCATTGATACACGTTGTCATCGTAATACAGTTCAAGCTTGTGTTTGTGTTTTAGTTCCTCCTGGGCTAAAATTTTGCATAACTTTTTCATATCAGGATTATCAGCAGATTTGGCCATGCTCACATAAAAATTATAGGACTTTTGTTCCTTCTTCATGGCTACAATCAGTACATCCTGGAAATCTTTGATTTCTGAAACATCTTTATCGACCAGATACTCTGTAATATGGAGGTCTTGAATTTTTTCAGGTTTGAACTTCTTGATTTTAGAGGCATCAAAATTTTGCAACAACTCCTTATGTTTTAATTCTTCGTCGGCAAGTTCTTTTAACCATAATTGTGCCGCTGGATCTTTAACAAACTTTAATGCATCCATATAAAATTTATATGCCTTGTCCTCCTGTTGTGCGGCTTGCTTAATAATTTCTTTTACATCCATTGTTGCCATTATCCCCTCCTTCTAATATTTAAAATATTATCAAAGCTTGACTAAAGAGAATACAAAGGAATCATTTTGGTATATTTTCACTTTTCGGTGCACAAGAATCACTATTTTGCTTTACCTAAGGCCTTCAATTCTGCTAGTTTGTGTTCTGCCGCAATAGCCGCTGTAACTCCTTCTCCAATCGCAGTCGCAATTTGCCGGTATGAATTTTTTCGAATATCTCCAACGGCATACAACCCTTCGATAGCAGTTTCCATATGGATGTTTGTCTCAATATGACACCCGGTATCCACACATAACAAATTGCCCAAAAAACCCGTATTAGGCACGCTCCCAATAAATATGAAAACACCCTGACAGGGAACATCATTCTCTTTCTTTGTCAAAACGTTTTGAGTAACAACGCCATTAACCATTTCCTGTCCGTGAACACTTTTGATTACTGTATTGAGCACCACCTTTATCTTTGGATTTGAAAAAGCTTCTTTCAGATAAATCTTTGTGGCCCTAAACTCATCCCTTCTGTGTATAATCTGTACGGTTTTTGCATATTTGGTCAGAAAAATACCCTCGGTTATGGCAGAATCACCTCCTCCAACGACTACCACATCTTTATCTTTATAAAAAGCGCCATCACAGGTCGCACAGTAACTAACGCCTTTTCCATAAAACTCCTTTTCACCAGGCACCCCCAACTTTTTAGGATCTGCACCTGCGGCGAGAATAACCACTTGACTTGCATAGGTATCGGTATCGGTTGTCACAACTTTTAAGCCGTTTTCTACCCTTAACTTCAGGACCTCTTCGTACCGAATCTCTACACCGAACCGCTTGGCCTGAGCCTCCATTCGTTGCGTCAAATCAACGCCACTAATAACTTCAGGAAATCCTGGATAATTCTCAATCAAATCGGTACCGACTAACTGTCCACCTAAATATTGTTTTTCAAAGATGACGGTCTTTAGTAAAGCACGACAGGTATAGACAGCAGTAGCAAGGGCAGCCGGCCCTCCGCCAACAATAATCACATCGTAATCTTTATTCACATCCCCTTTAATCCTTTCATAGCATTCAGAACTTGCCATCCATAAAAATTCAAGGCAAACTGCTTTTTCTCGGTGTGGCATTCGAGACATTGCTTGGTTCCTTCAGTAGCCCATGCACGAGTTACAAAGGCGGTCTTAGACCTTTCCCCTTTCTGAGTAAGTTTATTCTTTCCGGCATGACAAAAATTACATTCAGTTCCCATAATTTCACAAAGTTCGAACATCTTTCTAGCCTGTTGTTCGTTTTCTTTATAACGCTTCCGATCGATATGGCAGTGATCACATTCGACCCCCAGGGCAACAGAGGCCTTCATCATCCCCTTTGATTTTTCCCCCTCTTCCGTAAAAGTCGTTAAATCTTCATTATGACAAAACTCACAATCAACCCCGAAAAGGGACGTCATCTTCTTAATCTGAGCCTCTCTATCTTCCTTGGTGCCTTTAAAATAAGGATTTGAATATGTAACACTCGGTGCAATCTTTTCCGTTTGTTCTGCATTTGACAAAGCAATATTTCCAAAGCAAAAAAACATCCCGAAGCATACTATAAATATCCAACGATTTGGACACCGATTTTTTAACAATTCTAACACAAATATTTTTTCCTTAGTTAATTAGGACTTTGTTAACTTTCGCAATGTAGAGCGAAGACACCCTTCGCTCTACAACAGCAACCTTGAAATTCCTTAACAAGAAGGTATGTAAAACTACAGACTTCACTAATCAAGCTTGTCGAATTGGTCTTGACTTGCACCACAGGATGGACAAACCCAATCTTCTGGTAAATTTTCAAAGGGCGTTCCAGGTTTTACACCGTTATCCGGGTCACCCTTTTCCGGATCGTAAACGTAACCACATACCCGACATTCCCATTTAGACATATCGCGCCTCCCAAGAGTTTAATTAATAGACCATTAATTCTGTTGTATTAAACATTTCCGACACACGTAACACGTCCTTTAACGTCAATTGTATGGGTATTCAGGCCAATACCTTTTATTTTTTATGACAAAAAGGGCGCTTAAAATCGCCGTATAAACTATACCCTGTTTCCCTCTTTTTTTGTTTTTGCAAAAATAGGAGCAAATATTTTACACTACTTTACATGATGTAATCAATCTCTAAAATAAAAAAGAAAGTGCAGGACACCTAAACATCCTGCACTTTTTCTTCAATATACCAAGGGTAGCTGAATTTACCGGTTTTCAATAGGGATCATTTTGTCACGGATTTTTTCATGGCATTCGAAACACGTTTTTTCGATCATGTCAGTAAAGGCTTTGAAAGTTGCTTTCTGATTGTTTGTCTTTGCAGCTTTTTGAATTTCCAATGCCGATGATACTATTTCTTTGAGGTAGCCATCAAATTCTTCTCTCAATTTAGCAATTCTCTCTTTATCATTTGGGTCTATTTTGGCCCGTTTAAACCATACGTTTTCTTTTGCTTCAACAGGAAAGAATGTCTTACTTATCGTATAACTTTTGTCTACAATGGCGCCAGCCTCTTGTGCAACATACTTAAAACTGCCTGCCAATATTCCATCAAGGATATCATCCATTTGATCCGCAATATCATTCATTAATACCTGGGTAGGTTCTGTAACATTTTCATGGGGGATTACCTTTTCCTCAGCTGCAATTGCCGTACACGCATAAAAGTTATTTGTTAATCCCATCATACTTATACCAACCACATTAGCAATCAAAAACATGGTCATTTTCACGTTGCACCTCTTCCCTCAAAATTATTGCAAAAAATAAATTACAAAAAACAAAAGAAAGTGCAAATAACTTAACTATTTGCACTTTCTTTTTTATTTAATATCCGTTGTGCAAAATCACATCCTTGTTTATCAACTCCCAGACAGATATTTATTTAGTATCACGGATCCGTCTATGACATTCGAAACATGAGTTTTTTATCAAATCGGTAAAAGCGGCAAGTGTTCCTTCCTGATCTTTTGCATCCGCAGCCTTTTGAATTTCCTGCACCGCTGCTGCTATTCTTCTTGTGTACCCATTAAATTCTTCCTTTAATTTTGTAATTGCCTCTATATTCTTTGGATCCAAATCTTTCGACCTCATATACCATGCGTCTATCTCTGGGTTTCGCGGGAAGAAATTCTCGTTTATCCGGTTCGCTTCGGCTAAAACCGCATTGGCTTCTTGCTTAGCGCATTCGAAATTACCTACCAATATCCCTTCGAGTATATTATACACGCGTTCTTCCATCGCAATCATTAACCTCTTCGTAGGTAATGTGACTTTATCGTGTTCATGTGCAACGCTCTGTCTTTCTCCTGCTAAGGTTACAGGAGAATGAACAACTCCGGTTGATACCACTATTCCCGATATGATAAAGCTTAAAAACAGTGTATTTCTCATATATTACTCCTTCCTTGAAATATAAAACATAAAACATAAAAAATTATAAACTATTTCTTTCTGCATTACCTCCTTTCTCACGCTATTACTTGAAAAGTAAAACTACGAAAACGGAACCCTTCATACTCCAATTTTCCTTATGCCAGGCTCAGTCATAGACTGTGGGGACAATGCCTGATCTAATTGTTCCTGAGAGAGTAAATCTTGCTCTAAAAGGACATCTCTCACCGATTTACCCGTCTTCATGGATTCCACGACAACCTCTGATGCCTTTGAATAGCCTATAATGGGATTCAAAACAGTGACAATCCCAAGGCTTCGCATTGCGTAATCCCGGCACCTTGCTTCATTTACGGTTATGCCATAAATACATTTTTCGTCAAATATTTTCGTAGCATTGGTAAGTATAATGATAGAATCGAGCAGTTTATATTGAATCAAAGGCATCATGACGTTAAGCTCAAACTGCCCGGCCTGGGCCGCCAGTGCAATTGACAGATCATTGCCCATGACCGAAAAACAAACCATATTCATCATTTCAGGAATGACAGGATTTACTTTGCCGGGCATGATAGAAGACCCAGGCTGCACTGCCGGGAGGTCAATCTCTGCCAATCCTGTATTTGGCCCTGAATTCATCAGTCTTATGTCATTGGCAATACGAATAAGTTCCACAGCTACTGTGCGGATAGCTCCTGAAAGTTCAACAAAAGGAGCGCTACTTTGCATGGCTTCAAATCGATTCTTTGATTCCTTAACGTCCAGGTTTACGATCTTCCTCAGTTTTTCAACAATCCGACCGGTATATTCCGGATAGGTATTGATTCCCGTGCCTACGGCGCTTCCGCCGATGCCCAATTCTTTTAACGATTCACTTGCTTTTTCAACCCCCCTGGTTGACTTAAATAAAGAATCTGCATAGCCTGAGAATTCCTGACCAACACGAATAGGTGCAGCATCATGAAGATGCGTGCGTCCTGATTTTACAATCGAGTCTAAAGATTTTGATTTTTTTTTAAACGTCTCCGTTAAGGCAAATAAATTTTTCACAAGTTTTTTAGAGAGCTGCAGCGCTGCAATACGCATAGCAGTAGGATAGACGTCATTTGTGGACTGCCCATAATTAACATGATCGTTCGGATGTACTTTTGAATAATCCCCTTTTACTCCGCCAAGCGTTTCAATCGTAATATTCGCGATAATTTCATTTACATTCATATGATGGGAAGTCCCAGCGCCAGCCTGGTACACATCCACTAAAAATTGATCCTGAAACTCACCATTCAATATGCGGTCGCATGCCAGAATAATCATATTGCCAATTTTGCTATCGATACACCCAAGTTCTACATTAACCATAGCAGCCGCCTTTTTTATGGAAACCATGGCCATGGTAAATATAGGCAGCACTGTTTGACCACTAATGGGAAAGTTCTCGATTGCCCTGGCAGTTTGGACTCCATAGTAAGCCGCTGCAGGAACTTTCATCTCGCCCAGATAATCTTTCTCTATGCGAAATGTATCTATATTTTTATTCATTACATCACATACCATATCTATCGAACTATTAAGACTCAACAAGTAGCCATTAAAACTTATAACAGAAATCTATGACTTTAACACCCCCACAACATTAAATCCTTCAAACACTTCTTCCCCATGTGGCGCCCCCGCCAAGGCATCGGTCAAATCATTACCAGACGCATGCATGGCATAATGTTCACCATCTGTCCACTGCTCACTACTCGTAATATCATAAACTTTCCCGCCGTACGCAATATAAGCCGGCCGACCCTCTTTACCATCGTATTTAGACAATTCCAGAACTGTAAACACCTTTTCTTCAGCCATTTTCTTTCTCCATCTTTCATCCTTTGTTATAATCTACCGGCGAACATCATCATGGTCACAATCCATTTTATAGTTTTTCATGCACCACACGCATCCACATATCATAGATGCGACCTTCGCTCTCTGCCTCCCACTGTTCTGTTTTTTCTAAAAATTCAAGGGTATTTTTTAATATGCTCAAATGCGCCCTTTCCTCTCCGGCAAGAAAACGGTACGTCTCACTATCTTTTGTGTCACCTGTTTCTTTTGCGGCCTGTTCGTAAAACTCGATCCCTTTTTCTTCGAGTCCCATGGCAAGCTTTACAGCCTCTATGTCGTTTGTATTAAGGTCGACCTTCTTTTTCATTTCTTCACCCATCGTCTGAAAGATGGTAATTAATCTTTCCTTTGGATGCATCGCACCCTTTTCCTTTATTTTTTTTTCCTCACGTGCTGATAATAACGCCCGAAGCCTCTTGGCGTGTGATTTTTCGTCTTCTACAAAGGACCTGAACATGGCCTTTCCCATAGGATGAAGGGTTTTACTTGCCAAATCGTTGTAAAATTTTATACCATCCATCTCCATCTGAAGTGCAATGGATTTTATATCTTTTAAAGCCTCACTCATTTTTATTTCTACGGTTCCTTTCTCACTTCTTTACGATAATTCAACTGACTGATGGTATAAACCTGAAATAGGTTAATTTTAAAAACACTTATTGCGGAAGAAATTTAATCGCATAATCGTTATCAACGTCTACAAGGGCAAATTTTTGACAACACAGAGAGCAGCGTTCTTCGTTTCCCACAGAGGGCATTTTTCCGAAATCGATCTCCCACCCGCACATAAGGCAATAAAAACTCACATCATGATTATCCGATTCAATATCATGAATAAGTCTTCCGAGTGCGTCCTTGTGCCCTTTGGCCGCTCTCGCCAGATGTTGAAAGGTCTCTTTTACCTTGATGTCCTTTGAAACGGTAGCCAATTGGTTATACAAGTGCTCCTGCTCCTCTTCTATCTCAAAATCCGCCTCTAAGAATTCCAAGACAGACTTATAGCCCTCCCTCATATTTTTCTCCCTTGTTTAAGATAATCTCTCCAAATGGTCTTCTAATTCTCCCTTGTGACGTATCTCATTATGCAAGACACCTTCGAGTAAGGCATTGATTTTGGGATCACTCAACACCTTAATCTGATCTCCGTATCGTTCAATGCCGAGCGCTTTATTTTGTATTGCTAATTTCAGATTTTCTATATCTTTGTCCATTACGTATTTTCCTTAATTTTCGCGTGAGGACACTAAGGATCTTTCTTTTTAATAATCCCTGATTTACGGTTACTCAATTTTTGTACCAAAACGACATCCTTTAACAATAGGAAACAAATATGTCCTAGTTATAATTAAAGCCAGTAGTTACAAAAGGTCAGATATCCGGGAAGGTGTGAATTGTCCGATATCTTTATCAAGAATTTTAGACCAAAAATCCATTTATTTAGATTTTCACTCTATGAAGATGTTCCTGATTATACCAATAGCACTAGTTTTTAAGACAATCATTCTACCGGCAATAATTCAAGATTTATCTTTAAGAATCTTCAAGGAGTTTGTAGCTATACCCCTGGTAGTTGGATAGCTTCAGGATAAATCCGGGTCGTCCTGCACCCCGGGAACGAGCCATAGGTAATGCTATCAGGCCATGCTTTGACGGTGATAGCAATCCCTTCGATTCCTCGATGAAAAGCAATCATCCGTCTTACAGCTTCTACTATGTCAAGCTCCGAATTGAAAGGAATTATTTCCACCTTATGCCCTTTATTTTCCAAGATAGAGGCTATATATGTTTTGATTATTTTTGTCATTTTGTCAAAACTACCATTGTCGACTATTAGTCAAAATACACCGTATCGTTAATTGTCAAGAAAAAAATTAAATGCTGTTGCGTTCTTCCGAAAACGCTATATAATGACGATTAAATATGGGTCAATGAGGTGTTGAAAGACTAAAGACAGGAATTACTTTTCATAATGAACACAAAAATCAATTTCGAAACGGTGAAGATAGATGCCCTCCTCCAGCTAGCCATACAGGAAGATATTTTTACGGGGGATATCACGACAGAAAATCTCATCCCGGGCAATCTGGTGGTGGAAGGTATTTTTACTGCGAAAGAGAGCGGGATCGTTGCCGGGTTGTCCGTTGCAGAGTATTTTTTTTCAAAATTAGACAAAAATATTTTTTTTAAACGATGGGTTAACGATGGGGGTTTTGTTCATAAAGGAGAGCCTATTGCCGCCATACATGGCAGTGCAAAGGTCTTACTCTCTGGCGAAAGGATTGCCTTAAACTTCCTTCAGAGGCTTTCCGGGATTGCAACGTTAACGGCGCAGTTTGTTGAGCGTATCAAGCCCTTAAAAACTTTACTCACGGATACAAGAAAGACTATCCCCGGATGGCGCTATTTGGAAAAATATGCTGTCGTAGTAGGCGGAGGGGTTAACCATAGGATGGGACTCTATGATCAAGTGCTCATAAAAGACAACCACCTGGATATTATAAAGAATAAATTATTCCATGACGTTTCTCCCCATGATAGCATTATTGAAAGTGCCGTGTCTGTATTGAAACAAAAGATAAAAAAGGGGGTTTTAATCGAGGTAGAGACGCGGACACTGGAAGAGGTTGCGGATGCTCTTAAGTCAGGGGTGGATATCGTCCTGTTTGATAACATGGATATCCAGCGATTAAAAGATGCTGTAACACTGGTCAAAGGGTGGAAATATGGCGAGGGCATACGTCAGCCCCTTACCGAGGCGTCGGGGAATATTACCATGGAAAATATACATCTGGTGGCACAAACAGGTGTGGATAGAATTTCTGTTGGCGCCATTACCCATTCGGCAAAGGCGCTGGACATTTCCCTGGAAATATCCCGGTAAAAGTTTGTATAAATTATTTCAAAAATTGTTTGAATACGAAAGCGTTGTCCAATAGAATTAATCCCTAACCCGAACGAGTTGGAAAAGATTATCAACACCATGAGCTTTTATCATCTTTCAACAAATCAACGCTCCCTACAATAAGATATCTTTCTTTATCTGATTTAGTTCGGGTCAGTTCGTTAAAAACTTATAGGCTGGGCAATTCCATGGCTGAATGTATCGTATGAAGGCAGTTGTTGTAATCCCCGCAAGGTATGCATCGACCAGGCTACCAAAGAAACTAATCCTGCCGGAAGTCAAGTCCATCACAGGAAGATATATCATAGAACACGTCTATCAAAACGTAAAGCAGGCACGACGAATTCATAAAGTAATTGTTGCCACGGATAGCCAGCACATCTACGATATTGTGAAAGGGTTTGGTGGCGAGGTGGAAATGACTTCAGGGTCGCATGCATCTGGGACAGACCGCATTGCAGAGGTGGCAGGGCGGCTGGATGCAGACGTCATCGTGAATGTGCAGGGAGACGAACCCGAGATGAACGCGGCCATGGTCGATCATGTTGTAGATACTTTAGTGGATGACAAAGCCGCAGCGATGGCGACCCTTGCACATGAAATAAAAGACGCCGCCGAATTGAACAATCCGAATGTGGTAAAGGTGGTGCTGGATAATTGTGGGTATGCGCTCTATTTCTCCCGTTCGCAGATTCCGTACGTGCGGGACAGTAAAGATCCCATCAACGAACCCGGAATTACATTTTTACGGCATCTGGGTATTTATGCATATCAGAGGGATTTTTTGTTACAATACTCAAAATTTCCAGTCTCGTCTTTGGAACACGGCGAAAAGCTGGAGCAACTCAGGGCGCTTTCCAATGGATACAAAATAAAGGTGGCAATTACACCGTACAAATCCAGAGGGATTGATACGCGGGATGATTTGATGACATTTTTGGAAAAATATAAACATGACTAAACACATATTTGTTACGGGTGGCGTGGTTTCTTCTCTCGGTAAGGGGCTCAATTCTGCCTCTATCGGGATGTTGCTGGAAAGCAGGGGGCTTAAAGTAAAACTCCAAAAGGTTGATCCCTATGTAAATATCGATCCGGGGACGATGAGTCCCTATGAACATGGGGAGGTGTATGTAACGGATGATGGCGCTGAGACAGACCTGGATCTGGGGCATTATGAGCGATTTACCAATAGCCGGACGAACAGGTACTGCAATTTCACGACCGGTTCCATTTATAATTCCGTTATTACGAAAGAGCGCAAGGGGGAGTATTTAGGAAAGACCGTCCAGGTAATCCCGCATATTACTAATGAAATTATTGAATGCATTCAGAAACTGGATAGTCCCGATACAGATGTGGTTATATCTGAAATCGGGGGTATTGTGGGAGATATAGAGAACCAGCCGTTCCTTGAAGCCATCAGGCAGTTTGGCCAAAAAGTTGGCAGGGAAAATGTGCTCTATATTCACCTAACGCTTGTCCCTTACCTAAGCGCAGCAGAAGAGATAAAGACGAAACCCACCCAGCATAGCGTTGGCATGTTGCGACAGGCCGGTATTCAGCCTGACGTTATCATATGCAGGACCGAAAAACATCTCAGTGCAGAGGTAAAGGAAAAGTTATCCCTTTTTTGTAATGTGGACAAAAATGCAATTATTGAAGAGCGGGACGTAAAGCCTTATCTCTATGAGATACCGTTGATCCTTGTTGATCAGGGTTTGGATACGTTTATTGTCCAGAGATTAGGACTAAAAACAAACGGCAACAATATCGATAAGTGGTTGTCAATACTAGAGATATTAAAAAATCCAGGCCAGACAACAGAGATCGCGATTGTGGGAAAATATATAGCGCATCAGTCGGCCTATGAGTCCATTTATGAATCCCTTATCCACGGTGGCATAGGAAACAATGCGCGGGTGAGGGTGCGCCGGGTAGAATCTGAGGCCATCGAAAAAAGCGGGGCCAGGGAACATCTTGAAGGGGTGAGGGGTATCCTGGTGCCGGGTGGATTTGGAGTACGCGGTGTCGAGGGCAAGATCGAGGCGATACGGTATGCAAGGGAACAGAAGATTCCTTTCTTCGGTATTTGTCTTGGAATGCAGTGTGCGGCAATCGAATTTGCGAGAAATGTGTGCAATCTTAAAGGTGCAAACAGCACTGAATTTGACATCGACACCCCTCATCCGGTAATCTTTCTCTTAGAAGAACAGCGCACGGTGTCTTGTAAGGGCGGGACGATGAGGCTTGGTGCACAGCCTTGCATCCTACAGGCAGACACAAAGGCGTTTGCGGCATATGGAAGCCGGGAGATATCGGAACGACACCGGCACCGGTATGAATTTAACAACAGATATACGGAGATATTTGAAGCCCGTGGTATGATCTTTAGTGGGCATACACCGAATGAGCAATTGGTGGAAATCATGGAATTGAAAGATCACCCGTGGTTTGTTTGTGTGCAGTTTCACCCGGAATTTAAGTCGAAGCCCACAAACCCGCATCCATTGTTCAAGAGTTTTATCAAGGCGTCTTTGGCATATTGAATGCGCGCTTGCGGGGATTGGTTGCCAGTTGTCAAATCTTCCCTGAACCCTGCGGACATCTTAAAAATGATTACAGGCGAATTCCCAGGACGCTCGCAATCCGGCCGAATTCCTCGCCTGAGTGGAATGCAATCAATATCTTCCCCTTGCCATTCTTTTCCCTGATGGTAACCTTCGTCCCAAAGAACCTGCGGAAACGGTCTTCCAGGTCTTCGATGTGAGGGGTGGATGCCTTTGCAGGTATTGCCTTATGAGACTTGCCTTGTCTTTTCCCTTGCGAAACAATCTCCTCCACCGCCCGCACGGATAAGCCTTCCTTAACAATACGTTCACAAAGCCGTATTTGCGCCTCCTCGTCCTGAATGGACAGGATTGCCCGCGCATGTCCCATAGATAGTGTTCCACGTGAAACGGTATCCTGGATTTCCTGGGGCAGATCCAGCAGCCGGAGATAGTTGGCTACCGAACTGCGATCTTTCCCCATGGCCTTTGCAACCTGTTCCTGAGTGAGTCCGAACTTGGCGATCAGCTCCTCGAATCCCCTGGCCTTTTCGATGGGGTTGAGGTCCTCCCTCTGAATATTTTCTGTTAAGGCGATTTCCAGGACATTCGCCCCATCGGCATGCCGGACGATTGCAGGTATCTCCTTCAGTCCAAGCTGTTTTGCCGCCCGCCAGCGCCGTTCCCCTGCAATGAGCATGTATCCGTGCGAAAGGGGCATTACAATAACGGGCTGTAAAACACCATATTTTTTTATGGATTCCACGAGCCCCTGCATCTCTTCCTCATCGAAGAAATCACGCGGCTGGAGGTCGTTAGGTTTGATATCTTCCGGGTTTAGCCTCACGATGACGTCCTGTCCCACGTCAGCCTCTATTCCAATAACCCCCCCGAGCAACGATTGCAAACTACGGCTGAGTTTTTCCTTTTTAGACATAGCTACGACTCCTTTTGTGGTGGATTTTCAATTGCATTTTCGTGTTGGCAATGCTAGTATTTAGCATACGCGCAAGGGTAAAAATATGTTTCACGTGGAACATAGTAGAGTAGTGTATGCGATTTTTTAAAATTTGCAAGGGTTTTTATGAATAAATGCGGATTTACCATCGCCGGAAGCACCGCAAGGGAGGTTGCGCGACAACCATTATTTTATTTGATCTTATGCGGTGGGGCATTTCTCATATGCCTCTCTTTTTCTTTCACCCTGTTTGCCTTTGGCGAAGAGACAAGGATGATACGGGAGATGGGGGTCTCGACGATTACGATTTGCTGCCTGTGTCTCGCTTCGCTGAGTGCAGCGGATACGATATCAAAAGAGATGGAGAAGGGCACCATCATGACACTGCTGTCCAAGCCGGTCGATAAAAATTCGATTCTCTTAGGCAAGTTTTTTGGAATACTGGCGGCCGTCTCCTCGGTATTCGTCATGATGGGTATTCTTTTGACTATCTCCTTATGCGTAAAGGAGTCACTGGACTACGACATAGACTTTTTATCATCGTTTGAGCGTGTGGGTTATTCGACCGTTTTTCAACTGCTCCTTTCATTCTTACAGGTTGCCATTTTGTGTGCTATAACGGTTGCAGGCTCTGTATGTTTGCCCCTGCTAGCCAATCTGAGTTGCTGCATAGCTATCTACGTCACGGGGAATTTGATAAATTTTTTTCAGGGCATGTTTCAAATGAACGGAGACATGACACCATGGTACCTAATGCCTTTTTTTACCCTTTTCCCAAATTTTGAGCAGTTCAACACCTTTGATGCGGGGGATACACCTGAGTCATTAAGTTTAAAATATATGGCACAGGTTACAATATACACTATGGTATATATTACGTTTATTATCGGAGTAACTTGCGAAATTTTCGGCAAAAAAGAGTGTCGTTAAGTTGTCGTATCTCTAATGATTGAAAGGACTTATTTTTGATATATGGAGTAATTGGGGATGTACACAGTAATTTTGAAGCCTTGACGGCAGTCGTCAACGAATTGCAAGGAGAACGCGTTGACAGGATATTGTGTACGGGAGATATTATCGGTTATGCTGCCGAACCAATACAGTGTATCGATTTAATACGTGAATTAGACTGTGTCGTTGTGGCTGGCAATCATGATTACGCCGCAGTAGGGAAATTTCCAGCAGGATATTTCCATGCCGATGCAAGGAATGCAATTATATGGACAGCAAAGCAGCTCACGCCTGGATATACAGAGTTTTTAAAAACTTTACCTCTGGTCGTGGAATTGGACGGCATTACCCTTGTACATGCATCTTTGAACCATCCTGAATTTTTTGATTATATTACGAGCGGGGTCGAGGCACAATTGAACTTTGACATCTTAAAGACACAGATTTGTTTTTATGGCCATAGCCATGTGCCGCTTGCCATTTTTTACGACAAAGGAAACATCCATGTGGACAAGGGGGGGGTTTTTGATTTGCAAAACGTCGACAGAGTGCTTGTAAACGTGGGAAGTGTCGGGCAACCGCGCGACTGGGATATCAGGGCTTCTTACGCTATTTATGATACCAACAGAAAGCTTGTGCAGATTAAACGTGTAAAATACAATATCCGTAACGCCGTGGATAAGATATATAAGGCCGGATTGCCAGGGATAAATGCTTTACGCTTAATGGGATAAGCGCCTATTGGATTTTTATCCGCATCCCCTTTGCTAACGGGAATTTGGATGCGGCCTTGCCGCGTTATGTGGTACTCGTTACAGATGAATTAAATAAGCCGCATCTATATGGTCAATTTGTTCGAACTCCTGTAGGCACTCGGGTGGTATTGCCGCATCGACATTGATAATCGTGATAGCATTGCCGCCGCTCTCCTTTCTGCCAAACGCCATATGGGCAATATTGATATTTTTATTACCGAGGAGACGACCTATGTTCCCAATTAAACCCGGCTTGTCTTTCCCAAAGAGGATGATCATGTATTCGTTGAGTATGGCTTCTACACCATATCCATTGATATCCACAATCCTCGGTTCATTTTTGCCGAAGACCGTTCCCGATATTTCGATTTCACCATTTTGGGTATTTATTTTTGCGGTGATGAGACTTGTGAAATCACTCGTGCCACTCGTGGTGGTAATATTGGTCTTGATGCCGCGTTCTGCGATGAGATGTGGAGCGCTAACCAGATTAACACCGTCTTCGAGAGCCGGTTTGAGCAGTCCAACCATAAAGCTGTCAGTAACAAGACTGATATTTCTCTTCGTGATTTCTCCCGTATAAATAATGTCTACTGCCTGGATACCTCCGGTGGCAAGCTGGATGAGAAGCGACCCCATCTTTTCTGCCAATGTTATATAAGGTTTTAAAATGTTGTATTCCTCAATATTGTAAGGGGGAAGGTTTACTGCATTTCGGAAGCCTTTTCCCGTCAGCGCGTCCGCCATTTGTTCCGCCGCTTCTACGGCAACCGCAAATTGGGCTTCCTCTGTCGATGCCCCCAGGTGAGGCGTTACAACGACTTGCTCTAATTCAAGGAGTTTGTTCCCTATGGGTGGTTCTGCATCAAATACATCGATGGCAGCCCCTGCAACCTGGCCACTCGTGATGGCATTGCAGAGGTCTTCTTCGGAGATAATCCCGCCCCGCGCACAATTAATAATACGGGCGCCGGGTTTCATGATCGAGAATTCCTTATGCGTTATAAGATTTTTTGTCTCGCTGTTAAAAGGGACATGAATCGTGATATAATCGGCTTGCGAGAATAATTCCTTGAGATTTTTTGCGATCTGTATACTGTACTGAGAGGTAATTTCAGGAGAGATGAACGGATCGTATCCGATTATTTTCATCTCCAAGGCCGCGGCGCGTTTTGCAACCTGTCTTCCTACCCGCCCTAATCCTATAATGCCAAGCGTCTTTCCGGCAATTTGGATACCGGTAAACTTCTTCCTTTCCCATTTACCAGCCTTTACCGATGCGCAGGCATGGGGAACAAAACGCGAAAGGGAAAAGAGCAGGGCGATGGTATGTTCGGCAGTTGAGGTAATGTTTCCCTCCGGCGTGTTCATGACCACAATGCCCTTTTTTGTGGCTGCCTGGACATCTACGTTATCAACCCCCACACCGGCCCGGCAGATGGCCTTTAGTTTGTCAGCCTTTTCCAGCAATGCGGCAGTAATTTTTGTCCCGCTGCGGAGTATAATTCCATCACAGGCAGTGATTACGGTCTTTAATTCCTCTGCCTTTATGCCGGGTTTATTTAATACCTTGAGTCCGGCTTTTTCAAGTATTTCAATGCATATCGGGGGAAGTTCATCTGCAATTAAAACCTGCATGGCGTCCTTTCTCGAAAACAACTATCTTCGAAAATTAATTATTACAATGTGTTCCTGCCTATGCCTGTACATTGCGCAGGGACAGGTGAAATCAAGCTATTATTTAAAAAGATATATAATAACAATTTTATATATAAAATCAAATTCAAACTGTGTAGCATTCAGTATCAGATAAATATTTGCGATGTATGGGATTTTTTGCTAAACTACTTCCCATCGATATCAGAACAACACATTTTTAAAAGGGAGTTCTATACATGAGAGGTATACTTTCCGTTATACTAAGCGTATGTCTGCTCTTCGCACTTTTAGGGGCAAAGAGCCCTGACGAACAAGGCGGGGCTCAGGAAGTCATGAAGGAATTGGATGATTTTGGAAAGTCACTTTCAAATTGGATGAAGACCCTGGATAACCTGGGGTCACAATTTACTACACTTCAAAAAAGTGTGGATGACGGTATGCTCCCTTTAAAAGGTCTCGATAAGACGATAAAAGGAAATGAAGACAAGTTGAATTCTATTGCTTCAAGATTGGAAGCTTTAGAGAAAGCCTCATCGGCGGCCGGCGTCAAAGAAATGTTGGATTCCTTCGGAAAGACTTTTGATGTCTTAAAAAAGCTATTATCAGACCTAACAAAACGTGTTGAGGATCAGGAAATAAAATCGGCCGTGCTAGAAAAGAGATACCAGGAGGCGCAAAGGCCTTTGGAACCTATAAAAAAGGCCATTGATGAATTGAATAAGCTGATGACAGATAAACTGGGGGAACAGGAGAAGAGGATCGCTATAGCTGAAGAACATATTAAGACCCGGGTGGTTGCCTTTGAGTCCTCATTAAAAAACTTTGAAGGGCAAATGAAAACCATTTCGGATTTGGACATGCGGATGAAAAAATTGGAAAAGGGAGGAAGCGCCGTTACCGGAACAGCGACTACCGAAGTCCCGCCAGCCGCGCAAGCTCCTGTAGGAACTGTAACCGTAAAAGTCGCAGAGGGCACTAAAACCGTGGAAGCAGTAAAGGAACATGTTTCTACACCCGAAGAAGAAGGTTTTAAGGCAATAGGCGATGGGTTTTATATACGAAATGTGGATGTCTTTCTCTTTGGCTCCTCTTCACAGATTAAAGGCGAGATAAAGAATTTATCGGACAGGGATTGGAGTATTGCTGCGTTTTCAATTAGGATTTTCAATGCTGCCGATATGCTCTTATTTACGCAGGATTTTTCCGTCAAGACTTTCAAGAAGGGTGAGAATAGAACTTTTAATGAAATTATCTCTGGATATACGCCAGTGGAGATTGCCAGGTACGAAATTATTACAAAGAGGAGATACTAAAATTGTTTGTTCGAAATGGGTTTATGGTCTTACTCGCGATATGTTTTGTAAGTCTTCAGTTGACGAAAGGATTATCTGCCACAGAAGAAAAATATCCTGATATGGTGTTGGTACCTGCTGGTGAATTTACGATGGGCGATAATACGCACTACAATTGGACTTTTATGTTGGCGTATACTATTTATGATGGACCTGAACATAAAGTCTATCTGGACGCCTTTTACATCGATAAGTATGAAGTAACCAATGAGCAGTATAAAAAATTCATTGAAGAAACAGAACGTCGTGTGCCAAGATGCTGGAATGATGCCAGGTTTAATCGCTCCAATCAGCCTGTAGTAGGCGTCACATGGGAAGATGCTGTTGCATACGCAAAATGGGCCGGAAAGCGATTGCCAACCGAAGCAGAATGGGAGAAAGCGTCACGCGGCACGGACAGAAGGTTGTGGCCGTGGGGAAATAAATTTGACAAAACCAAATGTAATGTGTGGGAGTCTAGTGAGGCCGGACAGAGAGAGACAAAACCCGTGGGAACATATGAAACCGGCAAAAGTCCTTATGGATGTTATGACATGGCGGGAAATGCCTGGGAATGGTGCGCCGATTATTATGATCAAAATTATTATTATATGTCCCCGGCAACAAATCCAACAGGTCCCGTCAATGGTTTTCAAAGGGTTATTCGTGGAGGCGGTTTCCTTTACTTTGGGCACTATGCCCGTTGTGCTGCGCGCTATCGGGTGCCTTGGTATGCCCAAAGCCCGCAAATCGGATTTCGCTGCGCAAAATCAGTTGAGAAATAGTCTATTTGCTTTGCCAGATCGATAAGGTAAAAACCGCCACATCTCTTGTACGAAGCAAAAAATCTCATTTTCCTTATAAATATTATTGTATCTTTTCAAAATAGACCTTCGCTTGGTCACCTTCGGGTATTAATGATTCTAGAAACAAGTCTACTTCCAAAGTCGGGTATTTTTCCAATAGCAATGATCGGGCTTTTCTTAAATCCGCACAGAGAGTTTCATGTTCCGCAAGTTCTGATCCAAAAGAAACAGAACCACCATACCCACCGCAATCTTTATGGCTAATAACGACTACCCGCTTTATGAGATGAAGTCTTACTGATAAGGCAAATTTGCTAAAAACCAACTCGCTGGTTTCCGGATTTACAAGGTTAAGAATACTGCCAGGTATGGAAATGTGATCATAATTGTCTCTCAAACCTAAAGTTTCGTTTATGAATTCCTGATTCGCAACCGCAAATCGATAGTCAATACAGGTAATAACCAAGATATCGCAATCATATCTTTTCGCTTCTTGATTTACCTCTGTAACTATTTGCTGGTTATCTAATAATAAATCTGGTGCATTTGTTTTTTTGTAAGCACAGCCCTGATGAATGGAAAGAAACACGCCAAGAATGGAACAAAAGAATAAACCTTTATATTGGATTTTCGCGCTGTTCATTATTAATTATACATTCCTCCCATAGTGTTTTTACAATTTACACGCTGCAACAAAGAGATTTTTTCGATTGTTTTCTCTTTGAAAATATACGGAATTCCTGATTCACGATTATTTTCCAGTTTATTGCAAATTCTTGTAAAAAAATCAAACAACTGCATCAGAAAATTTAAAAATGATGTTTCCAATTACAAAATTTGTTTAAAATTGTAAATCCGTTTATGGTCATCGTAGAAAATGGTTTCGTAATATAAATATACTTTTAAATGAGGAAATTTTATCCCCATAAGCCTTCGTGCCTTTCTTAAATCTTTGGCGATGGTGGCAAATTCTTCAGCAGTTTCGCTAAAATTTTTAGCGCCACCATAACCAGTGCAATCTTGATGTGCAAAGATAATAACACGATTTACACGATGGAGACGAACCGATACCCCAAACTCATTTAAAACAAGATCTCTCGTTTTTGAATCCATTAAGTTTCTGATAGAACCGGGAATAGATATGTAATCATAATTCCCTTTTAATCCCAATCTGTCGTTTATAAACTCCTGAGTGGCTGTAGTAAATCGAAAATCATTGCAGGTAATTACCAATGCGTCGCACCAGTGGGCTTTTTTGTCAAAGAATTTTGAATACTTTTGACGTTTTTCCGGCTGTGGTTTATCATTCGGTTCATCAGCAGCCAAAGCGGTGTTCATCGTGGCGACACTGACGATAAATACAAATAATAGCAATGTACAAGTTATTGGGCGTTTTTTGAATACCCTTTTGTTATTTTGCATAATACATCTTCCGTTGAAAGTTTGGTTAAAATTGAATGTGATGTAAATAAAATTAACTAATTTAGTGAGACTAAAGAATGACTAGCAAAAACAATTCCACAACAGGTAGTTATATTTAAGTGCCTGATTTACAATAAGATGGCCTAACTAAGCGTTTTTGTAAACCGTATTGCGTGAGGAAAAACGGTGCATTTAAACCATTTTGGGATGCGGAAATAATAAGCGAGCGATGATTATTTTAATTTCGCGGTGTCCGTACCTTTAGGTTGGCTTAGCATTTCCTGGATTTGCTTAAATGTCTTTGGATCGACCCGAAGTTTTCCCATGGTATCAGAAACACCAAAACGTGTAGCCATGTCGTCAACATCAAGGAGATTTATGTCCATGCTTGAAATATTTAAATCTGCAAGGTTCATGTTGCGCGCGGCCTCCATAGCAACGATAATATCGCCACCCATACCTGAAATTGCCTCTCTCCGCAACCTTTCTCCTTCTGCCTGTGCTTGTTTAATTAAAAGAGTGCCATCTGCCTTACGTTGTTCTTTGTAAAGGTCGCCTTCTGCCTTTTTTTCTACTAAGTATTTATCGGCCTCTGCGAGAAGTTCAATCGTTTTTTTTGTGGTTTCAGCATCGAGTACCGTGATAGATCTTTCTTTATCGCCGACAATTTTCTGCGCAATGGCCTCTGTGTCTGCATCAATGGTTTGTGTAATACCACGTTGTTCAGCGGCAAGCGCCTTTGATATATTGAGAACGTTATCAAGTTCTGCCAGTTTGATATTCTTAATCTTCCTTTCGAGCTGGGGGTCAAATCTCAAATCTAAAATGAGCACTTCAATGATATCGACATGGCGAGAGACAAGTCTCTCCGTAAGTTGAATCTTGAATTCGGCAGCCCTCTTTCGTTTTTCTTCCGGATTATATAAATCTCTTTCTACCATCTTACCAAGCACGCTTCTGGCGATGTCACGTGTCTCGTTTTCTACAATTATTTTGTACCGTTCACCAACCCCAATATCCTGGCGCAATTCCCATGTTTTTCCCCTTTTAATTTGATATTTAATAATCAGGTCTGCCGAGACATCGTAGTCATCCGCCGTTCTGATTGCAGCCTCCTTCCGCTCGTCGTGACCCAATCGAGATGGCTCTTTGGCAAGTTCCAGAGTCTGTACGGTGATATCATAAAGATCCCATTGATCGATACCGCTAATTGCCCGATGCCAACCAGGACCATAATCCTTGCGCACAATACCCCTGGTTACACCCCATATGCGAGTCCTTACACCCACCTGATCAACACCAACTTTTATGACAAAAAACTTAACCCCAATAACGAATAAACCAATAAAGAGAAAAATCCCAATAGGAATTATATATTTGGTTGTAAGTTTTCCGATATGCATGTTTACCCCTTTGCCTCATCAGCAAACGTGATGTTAAAAATTTACAGAGAATTTACAAGCATGAGCGCTCCATGATCAATTTATAGTATTACAGGGTGAAATCTTCCTTTTTTTACAACCCCTTCACTCCCTTTGTTAAGAGGGACTTGGTTGCGGTTTTGCTGCGCTATGAATGATCGATACATCTTGCCATGCTTTCAAGAGATCAATTTACTGCTTTATATACTTAAATCTTATACATCATCCCCGAGTGTCTTTGCGAAAAGCTCTTATGGCGATTTATCAGGTCCTGGTTTCAGCGGGCTCACCAGCGCTGCATCTGGCGGTTCAGGGAACATATAATCAATCTTGGGGGCATCTTCAATGTATTTAAATCTTTGTATGCTCTGGGGAGTCTCAATGCCTTGTCTAACAATGGGTGTGCTTCGAACAATGGCCTGTTTTAGGCGCTTGGCATATTCAAGCCTGACCAAATTACGTCCTCCGTCCCCCTCTAATGCGTTACGTAATAACCGCACACCTTCAGCCTCTGTCTTTAGTGTTGCAAGAGTAGCCTCTGCATTTTTAGCAAGTCTTTCATATTCCGCATCGGCTTCAAACTTTGCCCGAATAAGATATGCATCGGCATCTTGCTTTTTCGCTTCTGCGCTACCTCTTGCGTCCATAATGCGTTTATCACATTCACCACGAAACCTTGCTACTTCAACCTCTAACTTTTTCGTCTCCTCGACAACAACTTTTCGCTGATTTTCTCTTGCAGCGGAGGCCCTGGTTTTTTGCTCTTCTACCTCTTTGTCTGCCAATCTTCGTTCTTGTATCTTTTCGGCGTATTCTCTGTAATAACGGTAGTCCGACAGGTTTATAGATGTGACAAAAAAACCATGTGGCTCCAACATCCTGTTGATCTCGTCTCGTGCCTTTTGTGCCTTAACATCACGTTTGGAAGCAATGGGAAATTCATCCAACGTTAATTCCCCATAACAGTAATAACAAATGGTACGCGCATAATCATATAACCATTTTTGTTTAAAGACGTCTCCAATACCGGTATTCTGTACAACATGCATGGCATAGTCCGGGTTTAACATATATTGTATTTGCAAATCCAAGACTACATCACCACCATCTATTGATTTTACTAACAGTGGATTCCCCTGCGGATGCTTTTCATCTATCTCCGCTGATGTCATTTTTAAAACCTGTTCACGTTTATCCAACACATATATATCCTGAATGAAAGGATAATAAAGAACCGCACCTGCCCTGTTTATTAATTTTATACCACCCGTGAGATTGTTCACGATTACCGCTACTTCGTCAGCCTTAATTTCTTTCCAACTTAATTCTTTGCCACCATATATACCACCAACTATTATCCCTATAATGATTACTGCTGTGATTGCTTTTCTGTAAATTTGGTGATGCTTGATTTTTGGCTTGAAACCCTTATCCATACGTACCCTTTTCAGCTTAAGATGTTTACCAACGAAGCATTATAAACCTTGTGCTTAACAAAAATTAGCTTGACATTATAAAAGCATATCCTCGTGACGTCAATAAAAAATTAAAAAAAGGACGACTTCTGGCTTTAGTTTTTATGAATTTAATTATAATAAATTTTTATTAGTTGTCATGTTTTTTATTTGTGATATTATTTATACATTAATATAGATACGGAATAGTTAAAAAATGATGCAAATTGTAAAACGGATTTCATGTTTGAAATATTAACGCGTCCATTAAAAGGCACCTGCACGCCCGATTGGTGGTATATAGTGCAAATACTTTGCTCTAAGTGTTTATCACTAAAAGGCTACGGTTGTTTTTTGAGCAACAAGTACTTTGGGAATAATATTTGTGATGTTTTTTGTAAATATCTGCCTCGCCCCCTGGCTGATTACCGCTGAGTCCTCTGAAGATACCAGGCGGCTGAAAGTTTTAATCTTGTGGATAAATCAAAAAAATAATTTTGCTTGACTTTTTTTTATTTTATTCTTACAATGCCAAATTCAAGCGTTTTAACAACATGTAGGTTTTAGTTAAAAACCAGGACAGGAGGGGAAAGGAGGCCATATTGCTTTAGTTGACCATAATAGCAGTAATTGGATGGTTTTGCTGGTTAATCCGTATTTTGTTAGTGGGGGTTCAATTGTCCTTAATTAATGGGAGGTATAAAATTATGAGTTATGCATTGTGGAAGACATGTATGGGTGGTGTTGCTACTGCCGTCTTCTGCGCTTTGACTTGTGTTCCGTCTTTTGGGGCAGAAACCAAGTCGCTGGAAGATATGGAAAAGGAGTTGAATGCTTTAAAGGCATCTATTTCTTCTTTAACGGAACAGATAGATACTGTTAAGCAGGAAAAGACAGTTGCTGCGGCATCTTCCGACACGAAAGATGATGTTGAGGCATTAAAGAACGAGGTGCATACGCTAAAAGAAGAGATGAGAACTGCCGCGCAGGCCGAGCAAACGCTTAAGGCAGAGGATATTGCAGGTAATGTATATTCAGAATTTGCCAGGAAGGTAAAACTGGGCGGGCAGATGAGAACGAGGGCGGAATATGCCAACGGCTTTTATCAGACACCAACCAGTAATGCTACGTTGGGTGGTGCAACGGGAATTGCCGGGCGTGGAAAAGCAACCGACGACGATTACGTCATGAATCAGACCAGGCTTTGGGCTGATGCCGACGTGAACGAGCACTTGAGGGTGTTTATCCAACTTCAGGATGCAAGGGTTTTTGGTGCAGAGGGAACAACTGTTGGATTTGCCAATCCTGGGTTTGAAAATAGCATTTTTGATGTTCATCAGGGCTATTTTGATTTGAGAAAGCTTTTTGATTTGCCATTAACTGTAAGGGTGGGCCGTCAGGAAATCATATGGGGAGACCACAGGGTTATTGGTAATTTTGTTTGGTCAAATGTAGGCCGTGTATTCGATGGTGGCAGGTTCATGTGGGATACCGATACTATTCACGCAGAAGCATTTGCTGTAAAAGTGGATGAAGATGGGTATTTCGCTACGGACGGTAGCGATAGTTCGGACGAAACTGCATATGCAGCCCAGCTGGGACTTAAAAAGCTGGTTCCTGGCGCGCTATTGGAGTTGATGTACATTCACAAGAACGATCAGGATACTTTAGCAAACGTTGCCACGGCAAGCGGTTATGCAGTCCCAGGCGACGGACCTATTGAAATTCATGATATCGGCGCAAGAATTGATGGAAAGATTCCCAATCTCGATGCCATAGATTATACGGTTGAGGCGCATGGTCAGTTTGGTAAATATGGTGATCAGAATCAAAAGGCATGGGCGTTTGCTGGAAGGGCGGGTTATACATTTAAGGACTTGGCATGGAAGCCACGTTTCGGTTTTGAATATGATTATGCATCCGGTGATGATGATCAGGATGACAACGACCACGAAACCTTTGATAACCTCTATCCAACAAACCACTGGCAGGGTAATTATGGGTTTGTCGATTTGCTGTCATGGCAGAATATGCACGACATTAGGTGGAATGTAAAGGTAGTGCCTACGAACAAATTGACGGTACAGGTTGATTACCACTGGTACTTGCTTGCTCAAGAGGAAGATGGGTGGTATCTTGCTAATGGAGCTTTGGCCACTCCTCGCCCTGGCACTGGCTATGATGATGATAGCAATGATTTGGCTCAAGAAATTGATCTAACGGTCAGTTATCAATTGTATAAAAATGTAGGTGTCCTTGCCGGTTATTCCTTCTTCAAGGCTGACGACTGGATTAAGGATAACATAGATGACATTGATACGAGTTGGGGATACTTGCAGACTACAGTCACGTTCTAAAATCGTGAAAGATTATTGCTTGATTTCGGTCGGCAAAAGTTGTTTAAAGTTGTAGTCCTTTTGTTATAATGAAAAATGGGTGTTGCTTTGGCAACACCCATTTTTTTTGAATCTACTCATACATGTCTATTAGGATGTACCTCCGGATGAGATGTTTTTAGACACGACGTATGTTATGTTTTAATCTGGATAGCTTATAAAACAAAATGACACATCGATATTACCCTTCCTTTGAAGTGTTTAAACAATTGGCATCAAGGGGCAATATTATACCTGTCTACCGGCAGATGTTTGCAGATACCCTTACACCCGTCTCTGCGTTTCAAAAGATTTCAGATGCTGCGTATGCCTTTTTACTCGAAAGCGCTGCGGGTGGAGAAAAGATTTCCCGTTATTCCTTCCTTGGCGCCAATCCGTTTCTTGAATTTACCTCTTTCGGTCATCGCACAGAAATAAAACGTGGGGATAAAGGAATAGAGGTAATACATGCACAAGACCCCCTGGAAGTTCTGAATAGAGAGATGAAGTCATTTAGTCCGGTACAAGTGGACGATTTACCTAATTTTTTTTGCTGTGGAGTAGGATATATTGGATATGACGCCGTACGCTATTACGAGTCACTGCCCAATACTCCAAGGGACGATATGTCATTCCCGGACATCCAGATTATGTTTTATGACTCTGTAATCATATTCGACCATTTGGCAAAAACCATGAAGGTTGTTTGTACTGCAAAAACAGATGGGTGCCTTTTGGAAAATGCATACGCGTTGGCAATCGATAAAATTGACCGTGTTATTGAAAAATTACGAACACCTGTAATGTCTTTAAGTGACGACATCACTACGGAGAAAGAAGTCAATATCCCATTTTCTTCAAACTTTGAAAAGACTAATTTTCTTAAGGCGGTAGACCGGTGCAAGGAATATATCCGTGCAGGAGATGTATTTCAGGTAGTGATCTCCCAGCGATTCAAGACGCTGACGCATGCCGATCCATTCAGCATTTATCGTGTCTTGCGGGCAATCAACCCGTCTCCCTATATGTTTTATCTTAAAATGAATAGTGTGAAGCTTATTGGATCGTCTCCCGAAGTTATGGTAAAGGTCGAAGGAAAGAAGATTGTTGTAAGACCGATTGCCGGCACGAGGAAAAGAGGAAAGGATGATACGGAGGACACACAATTTTCAGAGGAATTGATTGCCGACCCCAAAGAACGGGCAGAGCACATTATGCTTTTGGACTTGGGAAGGAATGACGTCGGCAGGGTGTCTCGTTTTGGCAGTGTGCATATTGATGAAAAGATGGTGATTGAAAAGTATTCACATGTGATGCACATAACTTCCAGCGTCTGTGGAGAATTGGAAAATGGGAAAGGCGCGTTTGATTCATTAAAAGCATGTTTACCGGCGGGCACCCTATCTGGGGCACCTAAAATAAGGGCGATGCAGATTATTGATGAAATTGAACCTACCAAGCGAGGCCCTTATGGAGGAGCGATCGGATATTTCGATTTCTTTGGAAATATGAATACCTGTATTACTATTCGAACAATTTTATTAAAGGGTAATGAGGCATATATCCAGGCGGGCGCCGGCATTGTGGCGGATTCCATACCGGAACGTGAATATGAAGAAACCGTGAACAAGGCTAAGGGATTGTTAAAGGCGATAGAGATTGCCGAAAAGATGCAAAATTAATCTTCAAGAGATATTGAGATGAGCCTGGCTAAGATTTTACAGATCATAGGAATTATTGTGGTACTCGATGCCCTCTATTTTGGCATTGCAAAAGACTCAATGAAGATGGAAGTCCTCCTTTTGTTTGTAGGTGGTGTTATTTTTTATGTGGGACGCATTGTTGAAAAAAGAGGTAAGTGAATTTTTGCGCAGGAGGGGTTTTCCCCTTGATTCTTGAGTTGCTGCACCGTATTTTATTTGTGGCACATGAATACAAAAAACCGATTGATTACATTTCCCCTTCAATTATCTCCGTCGTGAAAGTATAAATCTCCACATCTTTGTGCTTCCATGCGTTAGCGGGTAAACCGGCCTTACTCGAGCAACAATGTGAGAGAAATTCTTCCTTGCCCCAGCCGGCTTCTGTTGCAACCTGCGGCAGGAAACATCCTACATGGAATCCTTTTCTTATAAATATGCCGTGCCTTCCTAGTTCAAAATCAAGTGGATTTTTCAGCGGCGTTAGTGGAGATAACACAGAGATCTCGATTTCCAGTTGGGTTAATTCCGATGGTTTGATCCGGTTAAATTCGAATCGCGGGTCATCCGTTGCCGAGGAAACCGCCATCTCAGAAACCAATTGACAGAGGGGTTTGTCAGAGACAAAACGACCGATACAGCCACGAAGCTGTCCGTGGGTTTTTAAGGTGACGAAAACACCCTGTTCACCTTGAAGGTCTGGATGATTGCAGGAAAAAACCGGCATGGCTTCCTGTTTTACAGCAGCCCAGATACTCTTTCGGGCGATGTCTAAAATAATTTCTTTTGCTCTTTCATCCAAGGATATAAATATTTTGGAAATTGAGACTTGATGAAAAACAAAAAATCAACTTTTTCAGAGAGATGCGGTTCAGGATTTTTCGCCCTCGTGAAACACGTCTGCGGTAAAAACGTAAAATTCCATGCCGCTATCTCTCCATGCATCAGTTGATAATCCCGCCTTTTGGCAAAGATGACACAATGTCTCTGTCCTATCCCATCCTTGTTCCACAGCAACTTGTGGGAGAAACACGGCGCTGGCAGATCCTTTGCGTATGATAATTCCTTCCTTGCCAACCATAAATTCATCTGGTCCATGGATCTTTTTTGGGTGACTCAAAACCGAAATCTCAATGGTGATGTCAGTGACTTCTTTTGTGTCCACAGGGCTAAATCGCCAGTCATTCGAAGAGGAGTTTATCGTATTTTCAATCACACCCTGAACAAGGGAAGTCCTGGGTGTTATATGTCCAATACAACCGCGCAGTTCGCCGTATTTTTTTAAGGTTACAAAAACCCCGTATTTTTCTTTCAATCTCATGGTTAATTTATCGTTTACGCGGCCTAAATTTGGAGGAACACCTGTTTTTACGTAGGTCTCCAGGGTGTTCCTGGCCAGGGACAGAAGGAGTCCCTTTTCATCATTGGTTAAAAAAGATTGCTGGCTGCCAATCGTCTCTCTGCTTGGAACATATAACCCCGACTTGGTTTCTGAAGGTTTTGTGAATAGAATGGAGGCATAACTTACCGAGAAAGAAAAGTCTTTCGTTTGACGCCCGGACGTGTCGTAATTCAGTATCTCGCTTTGCGCTTCACCCGGCAATAATTTTAAGAGGAGTTCAATGGGCATGATGCCGCAAGCGTTTATTCCTGTATCTCTTCTATATTTTTTAAGCCCTTCAAAATCTTTGTTCCGAATCCTTTCAAATGCACCATAATCCAGGGCGCGAATGTTTTTTTCGATATCTTTCTTGAAAGGAACGTAATCATAACTCTCACCATAATGGGTGAAATCGGAACTTACCACCACAAGTGTTTTCTCATCGATGAGTGGTCGTATGGCATTTGCAACCCGATCGAAATCATCATTTATTAATATGCCTACCATGATGGGAACCAATTGAAAGGTGTTGAGGGCCATTTGTAAGAAGGGTAATTGTGTTTCCAGTGAATGTTCTCCCTGGTAAGCGCCTTCATAAGATCCAAAAAGCGCTAGTTTCTTGCGAGAAACATCAGGTGATAAATCCTCGGAGGTATCAAGCAGTTGATTACAGGCATCCAGATCTATTGGAATAATCCCTAAAGGTGTTTTAAAGCCTTTTACACGAAGAACAGAGGCGCCACGGAACCGCTTGCCTCCCATGAAATGGCTGGGAGAAAGGATAATGACCCTTGTAAATCCATAGTCCTTAATAGCATGATATCCGTAAGCTGCCACTTGACCAGAGTATTGATACCCAGCATGTGGTGAAATAAGTGCGATGGGTTTCCCCTTTAATTTTTGCCGGGGGATGTTTGTAAAAAAGGTATTAATCTGATCTTTTAATGCAATTTCGTTACCTGGATAAAAGCGCCCTGCCACTTGCGGTACCCATACCTGTTTTGATTCCGTTTGGGCAAACAATGCAGAAGAGGTTAATAGGGTGCTTAAGAGAATGGCAAAACAGGGTAATGTTTTCATAGGTATATTCCCTTATTTGAATAATTTGACAACAAAAAAACCGGCAATCAGTAATACGACAAAAGCAACAGAGATGATATTAAAATACTTATCGATAAAAACCTTAATTTTTGATCCAAAAAGATAGACAAGACCAGCAACAATAAAAAAACGACCCGAACGGCTGATTGCCGAGGCAATGATGAACGTCCATATATTAATCTTACATACTCCTGCTGCAATGGTAAAAAGTTTGTAAGGAATTGGTGTAAATCCGGCAACGGATACGGCAGCAAAGGCGTTGGCATTATACTTCTCTTTAACAAAGTTAAATTTGTCCATTATGCCGTAAAAACTAAGGATTGGCAACCCTACGAATTCAAAAAATTGATACCCGATAAAATAGCCAAAGCAGCCGCCTAAAACGGAACCCACTGAGCAGATTGTAGCATATTTGAAAGATTTTTTTGGAATTGAGAATGCAAGCGCCATCAGGAGCACGTCTGGAGGTATGGGGAAGAATGAAGATTCGCAAAAAGCTAATACAAAAAGGGCGATAGACCCATAAGGTGTATGAGCCCAGTGCAATGTCCAATCATAAAGCCTTCTGTGCAGCCCTGCTTTTTTGGCTTGAGTTAATTCTATTTGCTCAGCATGATTCATAAACACTCCCTAATTGGTTTAAAAATTTACAGAACATAGTAATATAGTTCGATATTTTCAAAAAACATCATATCACGAATCCCATCTCCAGTCACTAAATTTTCAACATAATATCAGGTGGAAGTCAAGCGAAATCCGAACCTGGGTAAAAGAGTTTTGATTTGACAATACAAAGCTTTTCGCTATAATAGAAAGGCTTAAAATTATATGTTAATCGTAGGTTACATTTTGTTAGAAAGCAAACATGTATTTGCGTAGTGATACAATTACTAAAGGACTTGAACGAGTCCCGGCCCGGGCGCTTTTATATGCAACGGGCTTAAGCAGAGATGATTTTGGCAAGCCATTCATTGGAATTGCGAGCAGCTTTACCGATCTCATCCCTGGCCATATCCACATGCGGTCGCTTGAAAGGGCCATCGAAAAAGGAATTCACGCTGGCGGTGGTGTTAGCTTTATCTTTGGCGTTCCAGGCATTTGTGACGGGATTGCGATGGGACATGCGGGTATGCGTTATTCCCTTGCATCGAGAGACCTTATCGCCGATATCATCGAGTGTGTGATAAGCGCCCACTGTTTGGATGGGTTGGTAATGCTGACAAATTGCGATAAGATCACTCCGGGCATGTTAATGGGGGCTGCAAGACTGGATATTCCAGGGATTGTCGTGACGGCAGGCCCAATGGTTTCTGGTCGTTCCGGGAAACAAAAGCTCTCCTTAGTAAAAGATACCTTTGAGGCAGTGGGAAGGAGGCGCAAAGGGGAGATCGGAGAAAAAGAGTTGTCTTGCCTTGAAATGGAGGCATGCCCTGGGCCTGGATCATGTCAGGGACTTTATACTGCAAATACCATGGCCTGCGTAACCGAATCGTTAGGAATGTCGTTGCCGGGGTGTGCTGCTTCGTTGGCGATTTCTTCTGAAAAGGAACGGATCGCTTATAAGAGCGGGCAGCAGGTAGTTGGATTGGTGAAAAAAGGCGTTACCGCCAGGAAGATCATGACACGAAAGGCGTTTGAGAATGCCATTACCGTTGATATGGCGCTCGGCGGCTCTACCAATTCGTGTTTACATATCCCTGCCATCGCTAAAGAGGCGGGGGTGGAAGCCGATTTAAAATTGTGCGATACGATTAGCGCGAGGACGCCGCACATAACAAGCTTGCAGCCAGGGGGTGAGTATTTATTAGAGGACTTATACTATGCAGGCGGTATTCCTGCGGTTATGAAGCGCTTATCCGATGACTTGAATGATTGTGCCACGGTTAGCGGTTTAAGGATAAAGGAAATTGCACAGGCGGCTGAAATTCACGATGAAGACGTTATTCGGGCAAAAGAAATGGCATATCATAAAGAGGGCGGAATTGCTGTTTTGTATGGAAGTTTGTCGCCTGACGGTGCCGTAGTTAAACAGAGTGCTGTATCCGAAAAGATGATGCAGTTTCGGGGTGTGGCGAAGGTGTTTGACGGTGAGGAAGCTGCGATGGCGGCGATTATGGGTTCCCAGATTAAAGGTGGAACCGTCGTGGTGATACGATACGAAGGACCACGGGGTGGTCCGGGAATGCGAGAGATGCTGTCTCCTACCGCCGCCCTTGTTGGTATGGGTTTAGAGGAATCTGTGGCGCTAATCACTGACGGGCGTTTTTCCGGTGGTACTCAAGGACCTTGTATTGGACACGTGTCCCCAGAGGCCATGGTTGGCGGTCCAATCTCATTGGCAGAGGATGGTGATGAAATAATTATCGATATTCCCAATCGAAGATTAGACCTAAATATTACACAAGAAGTACTCGCAAAGCGTAAGGCAAGATGGACACCGCCCAAACCGAAGGTAATGCAGGGCTTACTGGCCCGATATGCAAAATGTGTAAGCTCTGCTGATAAAGGGGCGGTGTTAACGGTGGAATAGAAAAAATCATGCAGGGGGTTTTCGTGCAGATAAAATCTCCTGTGATGGATGCTACCCGGTGGTGTAATGGTAACACTAGAGATTTTGGTTCTCTCATTGGAGGTTCGAGTCCTCCCCGGGTAGCCATTGTGTTTTATGGGAAGGTATGAAGTTCCGTGCGGTATGCGTATTTTCTGAATGATACAAAAAGGGGAAATGTCCACGGTAATTATTTTTGCAACCGAAAAGCAAATCCGTAGGTGATTTCTGATCCCGAAAATCTGCGCAAAGTATAGGAAACAACCCTTCCGGAAGATTTGGATGCCCTGGTGACCCAAAAGAAAAAATCGTTCATCATCGGTGCCGTATCGGGCCTTTTGCATATTTTGGGTCTGGGATAAAGGCAGGAGATGTCACAGGTATCCAGAATCATATTTATGTTGGAGAAAGGCGGGCTTTTTTCTGTGAGAGATAACAAGGCAACATGGATAAAAAAAGAAAACTGGAAGAAATGAACCATTTAAAGATTTTTTCAGGAAATGCAAATTCTGCTCTGGCAAAGAAGATTTGCGAACACCTGTCGATGCAGCTTGGAAATGCTTATGTGGGTCGTTTCCCCGATGGAGAAATTGACCTGAAAGTAAATGAAGATGTTCGCGGCGCCGATGTGTTTTTGATACAGCCGACATGTCCTCCTGTCAATGAGAATTTGACGGAACTCCTGATATTTATCGATTGCCTTAAGAGGGCATCGGCTGCGCGTATTACGGCGGTATTGCCATATTACGGATATGCAAGAAAAGACAGAAAGGATGAGGGTCGCGTACCCATAACGGCAAAATTAGTAGCAAATCTTATCACCGAGGCAGGTGCCGACCGTGTGCTAACGGTCGATTTACATGCAGCTCAAATTCAGGGATTCTTCGATATTCCGGTTGATCATTTACTGGCTTTCCCGGTACTTTCAAAATATTTCGAAGGGTTAAAGCCGGAAGATTTGGTGGTGGTGACGCCCGATGTCGGAGGTATAAAACTGGCCAGAAATTATTCCAAGAAATTAGAAGTCAAGATGGCAATTGTTGACAAGCGAAGGGTAGGACCGGATGAGACCGAGGTTGGATTTGTGATAGGCGACGTAGCGAATAAAAACGTTGTGATGATCGATGACTTGATTGCCACGGGGGGGTCGATTGCTCAGGCCGCAAGAGTGTTGAAGGAGAAGGGTGCAAAAGATATTTATGTAGGCGCGACCCATCCGGTATTCTGTGGGGCGGCAATGGAAAAGTTATCTGCTGCACCGATTAAAGAAATTGTAGTAACAGACACGATACCTCTTAATGAAAAGGCAAAAGGCTTAAACAGCAAAATAAAAGTATTGTCTATTTCTGGACTTTTAGGAGATGCGATTATAAGAATTCACCGCCACGAGTCGGTGAGTTCTCTCTTTGTTTATTGATTTTATATTTTTGGAGTATGATAGATGAATATCCTGGATTTAAAAACGGAAAAAAGAACAACGAAGGGCAGTAAGGGCGTTAAAAAGCTAAGAATGGTTGGGAAAATACCAGCTGTGTTATACGGTCATAAACAGGACAATGTTATGCTTAGCTTGAAGGAAGATGAATTTATCCGTATATTGCATACCGGGACAAGGATGATACGCTTAACGTTCGACAATAATAAGAAAGAGTCGGCACTCATAAAGGAAGTGCAATATGATAATCTTGCAGACCGTGTGCTCCATGTGGATTTCTCACGCATTGATTTGGACGAAAGGGTAAAGCTGCGCGTGCCGGTTGAGTTAATTGGGGAATCCATCGGAGTAAAGGAAGGCGGCGTATTAACCCATGTCATGAAGGATGTAGAAATAGAATGTCTTCCAACTACGATACCGGAAAAGATAAAAGTAAATATATCGGAATTAGGCGTAGGCACGTCATTTCACGTTAAAGAATTACCTGTGCTGGAGGGTATTCAGTATACATCGGATGCTGAAGCAGTTGTTGCGTCTGTACACCAGATTGTGGAAAAGAAAGCCGTGCCTGAAGAGGAACTGCTGGCCGAGCCCGAAGTTATTGCCAAGAAACCAAAGGAGGGAGAAGAAGCGGAGTCGGAGAAAAAGAGTTAATATGGTATGCATGGATGAAGATCATTGTTGGTATGGGCAATCCTGGAGAAAAGTATTTGAATACAAGGCATAATTTTGGTTTTATGGTAATTGACCGTCTTGCACAACAACTCGGAATGGAATGTAGCAAAAATAAATTTCAGTCTTTCTTCTGCAAAAAGACCATGGAACAGGAAGAAATTATCCTGTTAAAACCGCAAACATTTATGAATTTGAGCGGGGTTGCTGTAAGGGAAGCTGTTGATATGTATAAATGTGCGCTCCAAAATCTCATGATTGTATGTGACGATCTGGATCTGCCGGTGGGGAAAATACGTATTCGGCGCAGCGGTGGATGTGGCGGACATCGAGGTTTAGAATCCATTGCAGCATGTTTGGGTTCTACCGCTTTTTCCCGATTGCGTGGTGGGATAGGACGCCCGGCAATAGGAGGTCCACGTGATCATGTCCTTTCCGCGTTCTCAAAAGAAGAAGATGTCCTGGTTTTGGAAGCCATCGAAAAAGCCTGTCAGGCCTTGAAAGCCTGGATTTTTGAAGGGATCGAGGCATGTATGAATAAGTTTAATTAAAAGAACCTTTTGTCCTGTACCGGTAAAAGGTATAAAAGGTTTTTGTTTTTATGGTAAAACAATAAAGGTAGGAGGAAAAAATTTGAGGATGTATGAAGGGTTATTTTTAATTGATAATGCACATGCCAGCATGGAGTGGGATAATGTGGTCAAACACATCCATGATATCCTGCAAAAATACGGGGTTGAAATCCTAAAAACTGAAAAATGGGGTGAAAAAAAATTGGCGTATAAGATCAAGGGGCATAAACGTGGAACGTATCTGCTGATTCATTTCAACGCTAAAAATACAGCAATTGCAATGATCAAAAGGGATTTTCAGCTTTCCGACTATATTGTCCGCTCTTTGATTGTAAAAGACGAAAAGATTGAAGAATTGTCTCAGATGGGCGCTGTAGAAGGGACCATGGAAAAGGACACCGGCAAAATACCTGAAGTAGCCGGTACGGGGTTGACCGAAGAAAACAATGTGTCTGTTAAGATTGCAGATCAGGCATAAAATTTCAGAAACACTGCCCGTATTAATGAGTTCGCAAAACCAAAACTGCAAC
Source organism: Candidatus Brocadia sp. (assembly GCA_013360945.1). Taxonomy (GTDB): domain Bacteria; phylum Planctomycetota; class Brocadiia; order Brocadiales; family Brocadiaceae; genus Brocadia. Next base: position 13,015 of record JABWAQ010000005.1, on the reverse strand, counting down.
TTATAAAAAATATTTACAAAAGTTTTTCAATAGGAGTAAGGTATGGCGAGTCTTAATAAAGTGTTTCTTATGGGGAATCTCACTCGAGACCCTGAGCTGAGATACACCCCGGCGGGGTTGGCGGTCGCAAGTTTTGGAATCGCAATCAATCGGGTGTGGACTGCCAAAACTGGAGAGCAAAAAGAAGATGTATGTTATGTTGATGTCAGTATCTTCGGGCGCAGGGCGGAGGTTGTCGGCGAGTATTTCAGCAAGGGAAACCCAATTTTTATTGAGGGCCGTCTGCAGCTCAATCAATGGGAAACGAAAGACGGACAAAAGCGAAGCACCCTTCGTGTTGTGGCGGACAATTTCCAGTTCATCGGAGGAACGGCTAAGCGTCCGGCGGAAGGGGCAGGCACATTATCCAAAGAAGGTAAACCGCCGGAGGGAATGCCAGAGGACCTTAATCTCGATATTAACAATGAAGAAATACCATTTTAGAATTGTTTTGTAAAATTTTAGACAGGATAAGAGCTATGACCAAAAGAAGGTTTAATAAAACGAGTAAATGCCGGTTTTGCAGGATGGGAATCGACGAGGTAGATTACAAAGACACGCAAAATTTACAAAAACTTACAACAACACAGGGAAAACTTTTTTCGAGAAAGCGTTCCGGAAATTGTGCACGCCATCAGCATTCGGTGAAGATTTCCATTAAAAGGGCACGATTTATGGCATTGCTTCCCTATGTGCTTTAGGAGGAAACACTCATGGAATTGTTGCTGAAGAAAAACGTGGATAGGGAAGGATACGCAAGAAATTATTTGTTGCCGAAGGGGTTGGCAACGACCGTTTCTCCCGCCAATTTAAAACTGATAGAAAAAGAAAAGATACGGATGGAGTTGCAGTTAAAGGAAGAAATGGAGCGGTTGCAGGGGGTATTGGAAAAAATCTCCGCAGCTTCGTGTACAATTCGTGCAAAGGCAAATGAAGAAGGCAGGCTCTTTGGCTCTGTTACGGCTGTTCATATTGCAGATGCATTGGCAAAAGAAGGATACCCGGTAGACAAAGAGACGGTAATACTGGATAGCCCAATAAAAGTCTGTGGCGAGTTTGATGTCACGATTGCGCTGAATCTGGAACTGCAAACGAAGTGCAAAGTAGTGGTTATAAAAGAGGAAATGGATCAACCAGAAAAGGCCTAGTTTCCTGTTGGGGAAGTAATAATGGTTGTTGAGTCTATACTTGAGCGCACATTACCTCACAGCATCGAGGCCGAAATGAGTGTCTTGGGCGCTATGCTTCTCGATAACGAGGTTATTAGCCTGGTTGTACCCATACTGAGTAAGAATAGCTTTTACAAAACAGCGCACCAGGATTTATATCAGACAATAGCAGAAGTCTATGATAAGGGGCAAACGGTTGATTTGGTAGTTCTCAGGGAGGAGCTGAAAAGACGTTCATTACTGGAAAAGGTTGGCGGCGTCGAATACTTAATAGAGCTGGAGGAGGCCGTCCCCACAATAGGAAATGTAGAATTTTATGCGAATATAGTACGTGAAAAAGCCATAAAAAGGAATCTGATCGAAGTTGCAGCAACGATACAAAAACAAGCCTTTGATGTGTCCAGTGATACCGGGTATCTCCTCGATAATTCAGAAAGGGCCATCTTTGATATCACCCAAAAGAAGTTCAATACCGCATCTACAAAGTTAAACGAACTTCTCAAAGATACATTTAAGCGTATTGAAAATTTTCATGATAGACAAAGCAGGCTGACAGGATTATCAACCGGCTTTTATGATTTGGATGACCGTACCTGTGGATTACAGGCATCTGAGCTCATTATTATCGCAGCAAGGCCAAGCATGGGTAAAACGAGTCTTGCACTCAATATAATAGAGCACGTGGGAACGGTTGATAAGAAACCGTCTGTAATCTTTTCTTTGGAAATGTCAGCTCAGCAGGTGGCCCAGAATATGCTCTGTTCCCATGCGCGGGTGGATGCACACAAAGTACGGATGGGTTTTTTAGATGATAAAGAGTGGAGTAAGCTTTCCTCCGGGTTGGGCAATCTTGGAGAGGCCCCGATCTTTATAGACGATACACCTGGTCTTACCGTATTAGAATTACGAGCAAAGGCGCGTAGATTGAAAGCCCAGTACGATATTCAGTTAGTTGCGGTAGACTATTTACAGCTCATGGAATCCCCGCGTTCGGAGAGCCGTCAGCAGGAAATTTCCGTAATCTCCCGTGGTTTAAAATCACTTGCCAGAGAACTGTCGATACCGGTAATTGCCGTATCCCAGTTAAACAGGTCTGTGGAGACAAGGGAGGGACATAAGCCCAGGATGTCAGACTTGCGTGAATCCGGATCAATTGAGCAAGATGCGGATGTTATTATCCTCTTGCACAGGGATAATTATTACGACCTGGAAAAAGACAATACTGCGGAGCTTATTATTGCCAAACAGAGAAACGGGCCCACCGGAGTAGTGAAATTGACATTTCTTTCACAGTTTATGCGTTTTGAAAGCTTAGCCTCTGTGAGTAACAAATGAAATTGCGCAAGGTTTTATTGCAGGCAACGAGTTTGTTCGTAGTGCTTGTTATAACCTTGTATTTTGGGTATGGAAGGGTTCATGGTGCCGAAATTCAGGGAAAGGCATCGCGGATCATTAAAAAGATTGAAATCCGAGGAAATCAGCGCATTAGTACAGCTGCCATAAGGAACAGTATACGGGCAAAGGAGGGCGACCTTTATGATCCCCATGTAATTAGTCAAGATGTGGATACGATCTGGTCGTTAGGGTTCTTTGATAATATCGGGGTAGAGTTTGAAGATATGCCAGATGGGTTGAAGCTGATATTTGTTGTAACTGAACGGGTAGTAATTGACGAGATACAGTTTCAGGGCAATAAGAAGATCAAGGCCAAGCACTTGAATAAACAGATCGTGATAAAACAGGGGGATTATTTAAAACCTTATCTCTTGAAACTGGATGAAGACAAAATCAAAGAATTTTATATAAAAAAGTGCTTTAATCGCATACAGGTACATGCAGAAAGTAAAGTAGCAGACGGGAAAACGGTTGTGATTTTCAACATCGACGAGGGACCTAAGATTCGCATCGCCGAAATAGAGTTTAAGGGTAATACAAATTTCAAGCGCAGAAAGCTCCTAAAACAGATGGAAACCCGGCAGAAGCATTTTCCCACCTTTATCTTTCCAGGCCGGTTTGACAAAAATAAATTTGAGTCCGACATTGAAAAGGTAAAAGAATTTTATATGAATAATGGATGGCTGGATGTCGAGGCAGGCTGGGAAATAACATACAGCGATGACAACAGGAAGATGTATATTACTATCCATGTAAAAGAAGGCGAGAGATATTACGTGGAAAGTTTACAGATAAACGGAGCAAATCTGTTCACAGAGGAAGAATTAAAGGAAAAATTGAAATTGAAAGAGGGTGGTCCTTTCTTTTTAGATGCAGTCGAGAAGGATACTTACCAGATCCGTTTAGCGTATGGAGAGCAAGGTTATATTGCAGCCATTGTTAAAGAGAAACATACCTTTCGTGCTGAAGGCACAAAGGTGGATATTTCTTTTGCGATAGAAGAAAAAGATAGGCATTATATCGAAAAGATCAAAATAACGGGAAACGATAAAACGCGCGATAACGTTATCCGCCGACAGCTGACGTTTTATCCAGGCGAAAAGCTGGACACAGAAAAGATACGCGATAGCCAGAGGCGTTTAACCAATACCGGGTATTTTGACATGGAGTCAGGCATGCCAGCTGGTATTAATTTCGAGCAAGGTTCAGAGCATGGGAAGCAAAATATTCTGATAGAGGTAAAAGAAGGAAGAACGGGAATGCTGCGGTTTGGTGGAGGTTATGGAGCAAACATCGGGGCTTTTGGCGATATTTCGTATACAGATAGAAACTTCGACATTACTGATCTGCCAAAAAGTTGGGAAGATTTTTTACAGGGTAACGCCTTTCGTGGCGCTGGTGAGATTTTAACATTGCGGTTTAGCCCAGGGTTTGAGAGGACAGAAATTCTGGTATCTCTAACCAATCCCTCCGTATTCGACTCTCCCTATAGTGCGGGAGTAAGCTTTTTTAATTACCTGAGATGGTACCGCGAGTATCAGCAACAAGACCTGGGTTCAAGAATTGCTGTAGGAAGAGAAATTCAGAGGGATTTTGTTGTGAGGTTGAGTCCGGAGTTTGATATTATAGACATTGAAAGACGGGATGATAAGGAAGACACCCCGCAAGATGTGCTCGATGTGGAAGGTAGCCATTTGAAAGCGGGTGTTACGTTGTCTGCAAATATAACCAGAACCGACAATATATATATGCCGTCAAAAGGGTACGATGGAGAATCATCGGTGGAATTTGCCGGGTTGGATGTGGATATAACAAAATATAAAATTAAAACAACAAAATATAATACCCTCTTTGAAGTTCCTAAATGGGGAAAACATGTCCTTGCTTATGGGGGCACCTTTGGCATTGTGGAATCAACCTCTGGGAAAGAAGTTCCTATATTTGAAAGATTTTTTGCCGGTGGTTATGGCTCTATTAGAGGTTTTGAGTATAGAGGTATATCGCCTGTTGACAGCAAAACGGGTGATCAAATTGGCGGTAACATATTGATGATTATGAATGCAGAATACCTTGTGCCCATCTATAAGGATATTATCCGGATGGCGGTTTTTGTTGACAGTGGAAAGGCTGATGAATCAGCCAGTGACATTAATTTTGACAACTTCAGATTATCCACAGGTGTTGGATTAAGACTGAATGTTCCTTTTCTCGGCCGTTCTACTATATCAATTGATTATGGTATTCCTGTGGTAAAAGAAGACGAGGATGAAACTCAGGCGTTTTCATTTAATTTTGGAGGAGGTGGCAGTTTTTAATTATGAAATCAGAAAAACCGGTTAAAAAGACTAGCAGAAAGATAAACATTGTTTTTGTTGTGGCAAGTTTTGCAAGTTTGTGCCTGCTTTCATTGAATAGTATCCAGGCAAAAGAATCCGGGGCAGCAAGTGCGCCCTCAAAAGGTTTAAAGGTGGGAGTCGTTGATCTCAATAATGTATTTGAGAAGTATGAAAAAAGGAAGGCATTTGATGTGCAACTCAAGGAGCAGGAAAAACAGTACCAAAAAATTGTTAATGATAAAAAGAAAGAACTGGTGAGCCTAAGTGAGAAGATACAATTGTTGGATTTAGGGAGTGAGGCGAGAAAGAAGGATGAAGAGACCTTTGAGAAAAAAAATATGGAATTGGAATCCTACGCGAAATTTGCAGAAAAGAGTCTCATGAAAAAATATAAGGATTACTTCCAAAACCTCTATACGGAAGTCTGTAAAGAAGTAGAAGATATCGGCAGGCGCGAACAATATGATCTGATTATCAAAAAAGACGAGCCGGAGTTACAAACCGGTGGAATTTCTGAATTGCAGTTTAAAGTCGGAATAAAAACAGTTTTGTACAATTCCGACTCAGTCAACATCACCGCTCAGGTAATTGATAACTTAAACAAAAAATATTCAGCAACGACCAAGGGAAAGTAGTCCGTGGACACCGTACAAAAGACAATTGGGCAAGAAACGGGGTGCTCTGGCATAGGGATGTTTAGGGGTGGAATTACAAAGCTCCATTTTAAACCAGCACCTCTAAACGCTGGTATATGTTTTGTTCGTGTGGATTTGCCTGATCGGCCAAGGGTAACCGCCCATGTTCACGCCTTATCTAGCAATTATAAACGCGTATTCTTGAAGAACAAACAAGCCGAGGTTGAGAGCGTAGAGCATCTTATGGCGGCTTTGGCGGGGCTAGGGATAGATAATATTGAGATTGAAGTACATGGTCAGGAGATTCCTGCCGGAGATGGGAGCGCTCAGCTCTTTGTTGAAACTCTCAAAAAGGCTGGTATTATTGAGTTGGGAGGTAAAAAAAAGGTTTTTACGGTAAAAGCTCCTATTATGGTAAATAGCGGAAACGCCAGCGTTATGGCGGTGCCCTATGAAAAAGGATTACAATTTTCGTATACGCTGGATTTTGACGGGTCTTTTATACAGCGACAGAGTTATGATATCGAGTTCACCGAAGAGAACTTCTGCAAAGAGATTGCGCCGGCAAGGACATTTGGATTAAGCACCTACGTTGAAGAGTTCAGGGGTCTTGGCTTAGGCAAAGGGGTTACGGATGATAATAGCATCATTGTGCATGAAGACGGAAAGATGACAAAACCGATTTCTATGACACCGGCTGAATTGAGATTCCCCAATGAGTTTGTAAGGCACAAAATTTTGGATCTGATAGGAGACCTTTACTTAGCCAATGTAGTAATTCAGGGACGTATTGTTGCAAACAGGTCTGGTCATGCGCTGAACGTTCAGCTGGCAGAAAAGATTGCAAGGGTTGCATGATTTAAGTAACATGGTGTAAATGATGACGTCTTTAAAAAGATTGGGAATACGCAAAGGAAAGTGAAAGTGTGATGAGAATTCATAAATCGGCTATTGTACATCCCAATGCCGTTTTAGGTAAAGAAGTTGAGATAGGCCCTTTTTCTATAATTGGCGCGGACGTTACCATTGGAGACAGAACCGTCATAAAGAACCATGTTACTGTGGTTGGAAATACAACGATTGGGAAAGACAATATTATACATCCCAATGCCGTTTTAGGTGCAGAACCGCAAGACCTTAAATATCGTGGTGAGCGCACCTCCCTCGTGTTAGGAGACAACAATGTGGTCAGGGAGGGGGTAACCATTAATATTGGTACGGCTTGTGGCGGAGAAAAAACAGTTATAGGTGATAACAATTTCTTCATGGCATGCGCACACATTGCCCATGATTGTATTATAGAAGATAACGTCCTTCTGGCAAACGGGGTTTTACTGGGTGGGCACGTTGTTGTGGAAAGAAGCGCCAAACTTATGGGACTTGTTGGCATACAACCTTTTGTGACCATTGGGCGATATGCTTATGTGGGAGGTCATACCAGGATTGTTCAAGATGTACCGCCATATATGATTATCGAGGGTCATCCTGCAAAGATACGTCAGGTGAATATCATTGGATTGGAACGAGAGGGGTTTTCAAAGGAACAGATTGACGAAATAAAGGAAGCCTTTCGGACGGTATTTCGTTCGAACGAATTGAATAAAAGCAAGATATTGGAAGAATTGGAAAGAAAAAAAGACATTTCTCCGGAAGTCACGTATCTTGTTGCCTTTTTGAGAAATATTGACAAAGGTAAGTTCGGAAGGTATCGGGAGTTTTTTCGATACTCAGCGGTGGCGACAACTTAACCATGCATAGATTAAAGGTTGCAGTAATTGGTGTTGGACATCTGGGGAAAGAGCATGCGCGGGTTTACACAGAGTTGCCCGAAGTAGAATTGGTTGGGGTGGTTGATATACAACGTAAACAGGCAGAAAAAATTGCCCAACAGTACAATACGCAGTGTTTCTCAAATTATAAGGATATAATCGGCAAAGTTGCAGCTGTAAGTATTGCAGTGCCCACAAAATCGCATTATGCCATAGCAAAGGATTTCCTTCAGCACGGAGTCCACGTCATGCTCGAAAAACCTATGACAGGAACGGTGTCGGAAGCGAGAGAATTAATCGGTATCAGTAAGGCAAGGGGGGTCGTACTGCAGGTAGGATATATTGAACGATTTAATCCTGCAATTGCTGCAATTAAAAAACTTTCAATTAAACCCAGATTCATAGAGTGTCATCGGTTAAGCCCGTTTACTTTTCGATCTGCCGATATTGGTGTGGTGCTGGATTTGATGATCCATGATATTGATATTATTTTGCACATAACGGGTTCTCAGGTAAAAAAATTTGACGCCGTAGGGGTAAATGTGATTTCAGACAAAGAGGATATCGCTAATGTCCGTATCCAATTTCAGAACGGATGTGTGGCAAATATAACCGCAAGCCGGGTATCACTTACGTCTATGCGTAAGATGAGGTTGTTTTCCGAGGATTCCTATATTTCTATTGATTATCAGAAAAAGGATGCATTAATATATAAAAAATCACCCAAACTGACATTAAAGGCATTAAATATCTCCGAAATGGATGTTTCTACCATTGCGGATTTGAAAAGTTATGTCTTTGGCGACTTATTAAAAATAGAGCATATAAAGATGGACGATTGTGAGCCACTCAAGAAGGAACTAGAATCTTTTGTTGATTGTATTTTAGAGCACAAAGAGCCTGTTGTTTCGGGTGAGGATGGCTTAAAGGCTATCCAGGTCGCAAACGATATTTTGTGCGAGATAGAAAAAAATCTCAAACTGGCTCACAATACGGTTATGGAGGATAAAATATGACATCATTTGATTTTTTACATATCGAAGCGGAGATCATTGGAGGTAGGGTTGTAGGAAAGGCAGAAGGGATGTTGGGCAAGATGTTGCAATCGTATGTTGACCAGTTTTTTGAAAAGATTAATTCCCTGAAGGTGATTGCGAAGGTCAACGGAATGAATGTTTATAACCTTTATAATCCTCCTTTTCCCAGCCAGGCTGGCATGAGATTTCTTGAGAGAAAGTTGAGGATGATGCTGTATAAGATGGCATTTCCCGTCACGGCCAACCTGGCCATCACGCATAAATGCCAGTGTCAATGCATCCATTGCAGCGCAGATCCATTTATAGACTCTACCAAAAAAGAGCTTACCGTAGAGGAAATAAAAACCGTGGTGGATGGGGCATTAGATCTTGGCGCAAGCCTTATAATCTACGTCGGTGGAGAACCCCTGCTTCGGGAAGAACTTTATGAGCTTATTCGCCATATAGATAAAACCAAGGCGATCCCCATGATATTTACCAATGGGTTGCTTCTGACGGACGAAAACGTTCAGAAACTCGCTCAGGCAGGGTTGTTTTCCTTAAATATCTCTATAGATAGCAGTGAACCTGAATTGCACAACGAGTTCAGGGCGGTGCCAGGTTGTTATCAAAAGGCGTTTGAAGGAGCTGAGCGTTGTCGAAAGGCCGGCATCTTAACAGGAATTTCCACATACGCAACCAGCGAGAGTATCAAGACAGGAAAGGTTGAAAAACTCTTAAAGATTGCGCAAGAACAAGGATTTTCAGAGGTCACTATCTTCGATTGCATACCATCGGGTCGATTCTTGAAAGATACCTCAAAAATATTGACCGCTGAAGACCGGAAACAATTGATTGCCCTCACAAAGAAGTATCACGAGATGAATCATCCTATGGGGATAAACTGTATGTCGATTATTAATTCACCAAGGGGTGTGGGTTGTTATGGGGCACAGTCGCAATTTTATATGACCGCATACGGTGACATTAATCCTTGTGATTTTAATCCGATCAACTTCGGGAATGTGCGCGATATGTCCATTCAGGAAATTTGGAAGAAGATGGTAACTCATCCCGATTTTAGTAAGAGATACCCCACGTGCCGAATGCAGAGTAAGGCGTACAGGAAAAAATACATTGATCCACTCCCGAAAAACGTGCGACTGCCGGTGAAAATAGAAGATATTGCACCGGTTGAACTGGCAGAACATGAAACTACCCTTGCAGGGGTAAGCTAGTTTTTGGGTTGGCGAATATATAAAGCAGCATTAGAAAGGCTTAATTCCGCTAACCATAACAGGGGAAATAGTATTCGTGAGATAGTTTATTATTTCATCGTTCTTTCTGTCTTAAATAGGAGGAAAAATATGGGCAGTGAAATTCTCATCACAAAGAAAATGAGCACCGGAGAAGTAACGAAAAAGTACCCCGCGACAAAAGCAGTTTTTACAAAATATTTCGGCAAAGGGTGTTTCGATTGTCCTTCCTTTGGCACAGAGGATATAAACCTTGCTTGTATGATGCATAGCACCGATGTTGATAAATTCGTGAAAGAATTAAACGAAGCAGCAAAACAAGAGGAGGTTAAAAAATAAATTTGGAACCGATACGTCTAAAAGAAAAGATGAAATTCAATAAAGAGCACTTTATTCCAAACATTCTTTACGCTTCGCCAAAGGTGAAGATGCCCCTTATTTGTATGGAACCTGGGCAGGAAATCCCTCCCCACGGCGGGCAGAGTATTGGTATATTTTATGTCAAAGAAGGAAAGGGAATTTTTACCCTCGATAATCAGGAGGTTGAAATGGAAAAAGACACCATAATCGTTGCCCCGGAGGGTTCTTCCAGAGGGATGAGATGTGTCGAAAGAATGGTTGTTTTGGCCATTAGCGTGGGATAAATGAACAGGAAAGATAAACGACAAAGTCCGCAGAGAAATATTTAAAAGTTTTCTGCCCGCTTAAAAATCTATAATTTCTCTGCGGCCTTTGTCGTTAGATATTGAAAATTTTGAATGGAAGGAGTAAGCATGAATAAGACAACGCCTGTTATCCTGGATGTCAGAAATATTGTGCCACGGGAAAGACATCCAAAGATATTTAATACCTTTGATAGTCTAAAAAAGGGAGAGATGATGATAATTATCAATGATCACGACCCTAAGCCATTAAAGTACCAACTTGATGCAGAACGAACAGGGCAAATGGACTGGAAATACATTGAACAAGGACCGGAGATTTGGAAGGTTGAAATAACAAAAAAATAAGGTACATAACGCAGCTGAGCCGCAACCAAGTCCCCCTTAACAAAGATGGGTCAAGGGGGTTGTAAAAAAACTTACATAAAGAAGTCTTTACACAATAATACTATAGCACTGCTTACGTTCATGCAGTTTTTAATATCCATGTTTGTTAATAAACATAATTTGGAAAGGAGGAAGAAAAGGATATGGGCAAGGGCATAAAACTTACGATCACGATGGGTATATTTGCCCTGTTTGGTTGTATCCAGTTTGGTTGCGAACAGGCGTCTGTGAAAAAGGCTGAAGTTGTTACTGTCAAACAGGGAGAAGAGAAGGAAGTTCCTGCCAAACCAATAGAAGAGGTAAAGGCTCCCAGTCCGGTAAAGAAAGAAGAGACGGCGTCCCGTCCCAAAGACAAGAGGACAATTCAACAAATTATCTCTGCGGCAACGGGAGAAAAGATCGGTGCTGACAATACAGGTGATTTGTACCACGGTGGTTTAACGGCAACGTACACAGAGCCAGAAGAACTGTTACCGGGTGAGGGGAAATTTGGGAAACTGTTTGGGTTTTTACCTATTATCCGATGGTATGACCCCGATCATTATTACACACCAAATATGAATGTATCAGGAGAGTTTAAGCAGGAAGAGTGCATTATGTGTCACACGGTACAAACACCTGGCATCGTTGCGCAGTGGAAAAAAAGCAAACATGCCACTACAGAAAAGGGCGTTGTAGGTTGTGACAAATGCCATGGGAATAATCACCAGCAGTTATACATGCCCTCCTGGAAGCATTGTGGTGAGTGTCATCCGGAACAAAGAAATGGTCACCGCGCTGGCAAGCTCGGTTCTCACACACACGCATTCCATGTAAGCGTATTAGAAACCCCGTGGCAGATAGCAAAGCCTGCTGCCGAGGTTACTGGATGTGCCACCTGTCATGGTATAGCCGAGAATCGTTGTGATGGTTGCCACACAAGACACGACTTTTCCCTGGCTGAGGCGAGAAAACCTAATAACTGCGGCATCTGCCATACAGGTCTTGACCACTATGAATATGAGATGTACAAGGAATCATATCATGGAATGATTTATGAATCGGAGCAGCATACCTGGGATTGGACAAAGCCCATGAAACCGGCTAATTACAAAACTCCCACCTGTGCATATTGTCACATGAAGGACGGCGAACACAACGCACAGAAAGCCTCTACGATTAACAGCCACATGGGCACGGCGCTTGTAGACCGTGGAGCGCCGAAATTTAAGGAGGCCAGGCAGAATTGGATTAATACCTGCAAGGGTTGTCATTCACCAAGATGGGCAACAGATCAACTAGAGGCGATGGATGAGGCCGTAAAAGTCAGCTTTACCAAATGGCGTGAGGCTATGAAAATCGTGATCGATCTTTACAACGACGGCATGCTGGATCCCATGCCGAGCGACCTGGCTCCTGACTATGCAGGGCACTATACTTTTAGTCTGTTAGGTGGTGAGGGCAGGATGTATAACGTTTCTGATGTGGAACGCACCGCCTTTGAAATGCTGGTCTATATAACCAATGCCGTATACAAGGCCATGGCACACGGGGCTATGTACGGCGCGACTTACGGGAAAGGCGCCTTCTTGCAGGATCGCTGGCTTGTTGAGATTAAGGCTGAGGCCAGCAGACTAAGGAGACTCAAGGCGCTGGAGGATCAGGTAGGTATACAACATAAGGCATACGATTTCTGGAAACATGGTGAGTATACGGATTTACTCCTCGGTTGGAGAAGAAAACCAGGTGATGTGGATAAGTCAGCGTGTAATCATGAGGGTGAGAATTGTCTGGTTGAATAAATTTTCAAAAGAGCAGCTTTTGAGAAAAACAACAAAAAGGCTTACTCCGTTTTTTGGAGTAAGCCTTTTTTGTTAATTTGTTAGCCCGACTTTTGCAATTCGGAAGGTACGCAAGCATTACCACAAACACATGCCCTTGCATATTCTCCTGCTTTCCTACGTACATGGGGCGAAGGATTTGAAATCCTGAATGGTATTTGACTTCTCGTGAAACTTTCAAATACTCCATCCCTACTCTGGCGGAAGTGGAATTGCTCCCATATTTATTAAATTAGTATTCTCTGTGCAATTAAATGTCAAAAGGGGTTTGCCCCGTGAAATTACCTTCTGACAAAATTGCTCTGTCTTTCCGCCAGGAGTTGCATAAACAACGAATATTCTATCGGCAATCGCAGCTACAAACTCATTCCGTTTTTCTCCATGCCCCATGGTAATCCGGCGATGTTTCAGTTCGAACGGTGAAAGGATTAAAACGGATGTTCACCCCAGTCAAAATACATAAGTATAGAATGCATGGCATGTTAGTGTTATTTTATCGATAAATATGTGGTCACTAATATATTATTATTA
>JABWAQ010000171.1 GCA_013360945.1 Candidatus Brocadia sp. | reverse complement strand
ATATTCGGATGCGCTACACAAAAAAACCAGCAGAATACTCTCAAAGAGCAGAGCGAATATAGAAGAGCGATGGAACTGCAAGAACAAAAAACTTCAAAAGATATTGAAGATGAAATATCAAAGAAGGTACCTGAAATGACGGCAGAGGGATATGAAAAATCGGGAGATGATTATCTGAGACGGGATAATATTGGGATGGCTTTCATCCAGTATGATAAAGCCCTTCGTTTAGACCCAAAACAAACAGGCATACGTAATAAAACAGGGCATCTCTTCCTCAGAAGGGGATTGATGGAAGAAGCAATGAGAGAGTTTGAAGAAGTTATAAAAAATGACCCTCTTAACGCACCTGCTTACGAGGGTAAGGGTATGGTATTCATTGCAAGAAACGATTTTGATACAGCGAAAGAATACTTCAGGCAGGCAATACATATTGATCCGGAACGGTGGCAGTCGCACACGCTTCTTGGAATAATTCACGACCGTCAGGGAGAATTTGCAGTTGCTATCAATGAATATCATAATGCCATAAAAATTAATCCAAATGCGAGTATCCTGTATAACAATCTGGGGATGTCATATTATTTAAAAGGGGAATATGAAAAATCAGTAGAAACCTTAACTACAGCATTAAAGATTGAACCAACAAACCAGATATTTTATAACAATTTAGGCCTGGCCTTATGCAGGTTGAACAGGTACGATGAGGCCTTTACTGCATTTAAAAAAGGCGGAGATGAAGCGGGTGCGTATAATAATATAGGATGTGTCTACATGAAAGAACAAAAATACGAGGAGGCGCTTCGCTCTTTTGAAAAAGCAATTGAAATCAAACCAAGTTATTACGTAAAGGCCCACGAAAACAAGGCGATGGTAAAAGAAGCTATGGAAAAACAAACCCGGTAATAAACGTTTCTATAGCCAAAAGCGTTTATTTTTCAGGAAAGGCAAACCACGAAGTGCACGAAAAAAGAAGCACAAAGTACACGAAGAAAAAAGAATGTAGAGACGCAAGGTTTTGCGTCTTTACTGATATTGAACGGATAAAAAGCAGATAGAGAAAATACCAAAAACCGTAACCATTGAGTGTTCAGAAAGAACCGTCCGGCAATGTAAGCATTACATGAGAATCGAAGCATGCGACGGTATCAACACGTCCCTAAATCCCCTATCGGGAGGGAATTTATTGGAACTTCCTCATTCTTCATGTGCTTCGTGTGCTTTATGGTGTTTTCAAGTTATTTTTTAGTCAAGGGTGGCGCTGACAAACTCTGTTTGTCAGTGTGTTCTATTCTGTCCCTCCATTGGTATTGAAACCAGCACGGACAAACAACGTTTGTCCATGCCACCCTGAAACCCGCTTTCATAAAATGAAAATTCCTATACAATCAAGCTGTAAATTTGGAATCTCTGTTGAACGTATGAAAGGAGGTGTTGGCGATACAATGATACCTATTTGAACGGTAAATAGTGTGAGCATATGAAAATAATATTATTATCCAGGAGGGGAAGTATTACATGAAAAAATATAGTAGCATGCGGTTTGATTACAGGTTTATTGGGGACAGCCTCTGTTTTGGCAGCTATGCACGTTGATAGTACCGATACTCATACGCAGCAAGGAATTGAGGTCTCTCTTCCAAGAAACCAATTAGAACACCTTGAACAACTTGCTAACTACGGGAATGTCATGAAGGAACAACTTGGGGAAAAGGTTAAGCTGCTTTCTGCCGGAAATCAAAGACTTATCGGGCTTGGAGAAAAATGGGATAAGCTCAAACCTGTTTTAGAAAAATTAATGGAAAAAGGAAGTTCTCCGAGGAAGGCTCCTCAATACAACATACTTACGCCCGGAAGTGCTTTTAATTCTTCAGACGATTTCTTATCCAGGTTTGCCGGAATGACTCAAAGCCAAACGAGCTCTGCGTGGTGTGGAACAAATGCCATGATAGCCTTTAACGACTCCGGAAGCTTTATGCGTACATTCATTGATCCTGTAGCGTGCGGAGACTTCAGCTTTATCGGATGGTCCCGTTCAATCAATCCTGCTGCCACCACGCCAACCTTTACAGATAAAGGGGTAATGACTCCCGGCCCCAATCCTCGAGGCATAGTACTTCAAGACCTCCTGGGTGATGTTAAAGCAGTGTGCATGAGTCCTGAGCGTTTCTATTGCAGTAGTATTTCAACGCTTTATAAACGAACAATTTCTGGTGATTTCGTCATACAAAGCGCTATCTCTGTTGCTAAATCTCTGGATGGTGGTGAAACGTTTGGGTCAGCAGTTCCTGTAGCCCAAAAACCTACTGGCGGTTATCCCAGCTACGTATTAGATAAGCCATGGATGGCTGTAAAATCCGGTAACAGCGCTGCTACTGATACGCTTTATGTAACGTATACCAGTGTTAACTCTTCTTTTGATACAATCGAATTTGTTAAATCCGTTAATGGAGGAGCTGCATGGTCGGCGCCTATAGTTATCGGCACTGCTCCGAGCTATTCTGGAGTAGTTCAAGGTTCGCAAGTAGTCTTTTCTCCACTTCCAGCACCAAATGGTACAATTTATATAACCTGGGAAGAATATGATACATTTCCTTGTGGCGATCGACGCATTAAAATAAGAAAATCCATAGATAATGGAGCTACCTTTTCAGCCCCGGTACAGGTCGCCGATATTGTAGGCTGTGGTGACGGCTTTCGTATGCAAGGAAATTTCAGTAACTTCATGGATAATTCCGGATTGGCGGTAAATCCAAAAAACGGCAATGTTTATGTGGTCTACCAGGATGGAAAAGGCCCATCCTTACCAGACTCATTTGGGGAGTGCGGTTACTACAACTTTTCAGACATCTACTTCAGGCGTTCTACCGATGGAGGCTCAACCTGGTCAGACCCTATCAAGGTGAATAGTGACTCTGCGAATGCAAAAATTGATCAGTTCATGCCAGGTATTGCCGTGGAAAAGGACACAGGCAGGATACTGGTCACTTTCTATGATCGCAGACATGATATAAAAAGGAACTTTACCATACGGTTTTGGCGTGCTATTTCCAGTGACAGTGGAAATACCTGGACAAACCAGTCATCAATGAGTGGTGCTTTTCCGGCCATCACTGGTTGGGAAGATGATTTGTTCGATGACCACTACATGTCAGATTACGAAGCCCCATCTTCTGATAGCGCAGGAACATCAACATCTGGTTTTATTACCAACTGGAGTGATAATACCTTAGGGGATGCAAATATCCAGTTTCAGAAAATACCTTAAATCAGGATGCCTTTGGCAGTAGTAGGGGCAGGTTTTAAACCTGCCCCTTTATGACAAAAACAGAGCCGATGCAGGACAAGGCTTTTGGCGCGATTTTATCTGTAGTCGCACGGAGAGGAGAAGTAGTTGCCAATCATGGAACAAGTACTACTTCACACAGTTTTGCATCTTATTCTGAATAATTATGATTTGCGTAAACAATCCGAAAGATAAAGATGTTATCGGCATAATAAAATCGGGCAGCTTGTGGCTCTCATTACCCTTACGGTGGTACTTCCCAGAATCATTTCCTGAATCCTTGAATGGCCATAGGCGCCCATAACCAGGAGGTCCGTTTCATCATTGCATACTTCCAGAATCCCGCCTGCATGATCATATCCCCCCTTTGTAATCGTCTCTACCGTAAGCTGGTAACTTTCCAGAAAGGTCCTCGCTCGTGTCAGCTTCTCCAGGGCATCATCTTTCTTATCTGATACGCATACCACCGTTACGGGCAACTTCAT
>JABWAQ010000170.1 GCA_013360945.1 Candidatus Brocadia sp. | reverse complement strand
ATAATGCATCTTCGTATTGTATCCGTAAGGGTCTTGCCATCCCAAAATCGTATCAGAAACAAACTATTTGTCAACAATAAAGATTTGACCCCTATGCCCTCTATGCCCCTATTTCCCTCTATTTCCCTTGAGAAATATTTAGGCTTATTGGTTTTTGAGGAGTAAGTGATAATGATAAGGTTATTCATGAGAACATAGGCATAAACCTCAATCCTAATCAAGGTGTGACCCCTTTATTATCTCATTTTTCCCTTAACTATAAAAGCTGGTCCTTACTATTAAATGCTAAAGGATCCCCCATTTCAAAAATTCATGGAATGCCAGATATCCTAAACAACTTACTATACTATGAGGGAAGTTGAAATTACTCCAATTAATTTAGTGACATAGGGAGTTAAAGACTCCTCTTTTAGTTTTGAGAATTTGAGTATAACATATATGCAAGAACTAACAATTGTGCTTGATAGGAAAGCAAATGCTGTCATTCCATACCATCTTTGTGAAGGAATCCCTTCGTGTTGTATCATTTTCCAAGTATGCTCAAGCGGATAATAGGTGGGTACATTAAGGTGAAACCAGATTGTAGAGCAATAGGATAATGAGAAGATACATACAAAGATGGAGCTGACAATATAGATTACATCCGATTTTCTCATTTTTCATATCCCTTTTAAGGTTGTTAAATAGTATCCTATCGAAGCCGAATACCAAATAATTATGAAGAGAATGCAGCACATAAGTGTATAGAAAAATAAATTTTCTTTCTCTATTTCGGGGTCAAATTTTTCTCGGAGAAAATAATAAGCCATAAAGAGAGTAAATCCAATAGTTGACCAATGTTCTTTAACCTCGAAGAGCCCTGTTGCCCATGGGAGAGTTTTATCGAAATATTCATATCGGATACGGACTCTGAAAGTAGGATAGGCTAAAGCTCCAAAGATACATACTATAGCATATGTCCAAAAGGAGGTCTTGACACACAACTTTTCCAGGTTTTTCTTGAAAAATTTCCCTCTCCAATAACCCGCAAGTATAATAATCAAATTAAGAGATATACTTCCAATAAGAACAATCGTGCTAATTAAGTGCAAAAAAAGTAAAAGTTTGGAGAGGTTTTCAAGAAAAATCATAGTTTTTTCCTTTTCAAACTAGAATCAATTTTTTCCTATCATTGCCTTCATCGCCATCGAGACAAGGACATTGAGTGGTTTTGGAAATGTTGTGCGGACAACCATTTCCACGAGAGGATGATTTACAATAGCTGTAATTGGAAGTTTTGGATTCTTTTTCTTTAAAGATAAAGAAATACTGTTCGTTTTTCCACTGCATTCTTTGGCAATACGGTGAATATGTTGTATTATGGTTTGTTTATTAATCAACTGTTCATCAAACCAAACTCAACCAGAATTCTGTCTGTTCTGTGGTTGGCCGTTATTTCTATTATTTCTTTTACAGAATTATTCATATATTCCTGGATGTATCCACATATATGCAATCTTCAAATGAGATGCTCACTCTCAACCGGATCCTTCCTGGCAATATACTTAAAAGTGCCATGCTTAATAATAAAACAGAGATTATACAAGCTCATATTCGTATATTACCTTTTATTGCTTTTAGCTAAAGTAAACAACATGAATATTAAGAAATCGTTAATTTTGTATTAAGAAATTAAAAAATCTTGAGTTAAGGAATGAATTGTTAATGCCTTATGCTTGAAGAATATTTCACAGTGAAAATTCTCATTATACATAAGGTAAGAACGAGGAGGATCATCATACCCATGTAAAGATCGAAATCCTTAAACCAGCAGGCCATTACTATAGAAGATTCAGCCTCAAGAATATCTTCGCCAAAACTTTCAATATGAAAGCGAATCGCAGATTTCACATCTGAGAGTACTTCTTCATAGGTATCTCCTTGCCCCACAACGATACCTTTAAGTCCTAATGGGTATGCTACGTAGCCGTCGGGATTTTTTTCTACAATGATTTTGTATTGTCGCAGATTGATTACCTTTCTAAAGACTTTTTAAATCGAGGTATGATCGGACTATTATTATACCTGGCACTTATTAGACTTTTATGAAAAATAGTTCACCATAAAGACACAAGGGATAAAAAAAGATTTACATGATGAATAATGTATAATAAAAAATCCCCTTAGACTACCTCTCACAAGGGAGAACTAAGGGGATTAATTTACGACAAAGGTATTTTCCGTATAACGAAAAGACCGAGTTCTATCTTTTAAACTTTATGTTCTTGATGCCTCCGCGGCAAATTATATTTTTATGCTAATCCATACTTTTCTATATTCCTATCCGCAATCTCCTGTATCTTTTGTATCTCTTCTTTTGCTTTTGCTGATTTGAAGAGATGTGCAAAACGGCCTTGGATCTTTAGATATTCTTCAACCGGGGTTTTTGGAGTTTTTACCTTTCTCACCTTTGTTACCTTGCCATTTTCTATTTCAAAAATAGGGTATAATCCTGTTTCTACGGCTAGTTTGGCGACTTTAATGGTAAGCTGAGGATTTGATCTCCACCCGAGCGGACAGGGAGAATGGATCTGGATGTATTTTGGGCCTGTTATCGTAAGCGCCTTCTTTACCTTATTTTCTATATCCTTCGGGAATGCCACTGATGCTGTAGCAACGTAGGGGATGCCATGTGCGGCAGCAATGCCGGGCATGTCCTTTTTGTTATGCTTATTTCCCCAGGAGTATTCTCCATAAGGACTGGTTGTTGTCATACAATCAAATGGCGTCAAACCGCTTCGCTGGACACCGGTATTCATATATGCCTCGTTATCATAACAAACGTAAAGGATATCGTGTCCTCTTTCCAGCATACCGCTGAGTGCTTGTAAGCCAATGTCGGCTGTTCCGCCATCACCACCCTGTGCAATAACTTTTGCCTCGTTTTGCCTTCCTAGTGCCCTTAAGGCTGCTTCAATGCCTGAGGCAACTGCAGCGGAGTTCTCAAACAAGGAATGGATAAAAGGGACTTCCCATGAGGATTGAGGGAACCGCGTGGTAAAGACCTCCAGACATCCAGTGGCATCTGTTACTATAATATTAGAACCGGCTGCACCTAATACCAGTTTTGCGGCAAGCGCTTCACCACACCCCGTACAGGCAGTATGCCCGGCTGCTAAAAGAGGGCCACATGCGTGTTCTGTTGGGGCTGTCAGTGTTGTAGTCATACAATTATTTCCTCCGTTGTATATATTTGTTCACCTTCACCCTTATTCTCTTCTATCAAGGGAGATTGAGTAGTTTCCTACTTTGTGCGAAGGCAGGATTACCGATAAATAATTTTCTCTCCTTTGTTAGGAGATAAATAGGGAAGGGGGTATAAACTATTATCGTTTAATCAACGCTTCGTTGAGTCCTATAAACTTTTCTTCAGACAAGACGTTTACGCTGTCTTTAATAACCTGATGTATGGTATCTACCGTGATATCGCGTCCACCTAAACCTAAGATATATCCATTAATTTTTGGTGTTTTAGGTTTACCATAGAATACGCTTTTAATCTCATTTGCTAATATGCCACCATAACCCAAAGAGACGGCTTTCTCCACCACAGCAATCTCTCTTACATGGCTCAACGCTTTGTAAATTTCATCTTTGGGAAAGGGCCGGTATGAGCGAACCTTAAGGACACCTATTTTTTGTCCCTTTGCCCTCAGTTCATCAACTATATCCTTTATCGTACCGATAATCGAACCCATAGCCACCAGTACGAGTGAGGCATCTTCGACCTTATAGGTA
>JABWAQ010000169.1 GCA_013360945.1 Candidatus Brocadia sp. | reverse complement strand
TTAGTGTGTTAGTGTGTTAGTGTGTTAGTGTGTTAGTGTGTTAGTGTGTTAGTGTCGGTAAAATACAGTATAATCACATCTATGTCAAGCAAAAAATAAAAACGGTTTTTGAAGAGGCAAAGTCTCAGACCTTTAAGACATGTGGAACCACAGATTTCGCAGATTACACAGATTTCAGATTAGTAAATTTCACAGAGTATTAAAAATTTTATCAGTGAAATCCCGAAGGTAAAATGTATTGCTATAAGTATCAAAAAAGGGTATAGTTAAAAAACACCTTTTACAAAACGAATAGAGCATAAAAATGAGCTACAAAAGAGTAAAGATCATTAGAGCATTAAAAGAATACGGATTTGAATTCTTAAGAGAAGGGGGAAATCATACTATTTTTACGAATGGAGAAATAACCATACCAGTGGGAAGGCACAGTGAAATCTCCTAAAACTGCTCAAAAAATAGCGAAAGAAATCCATATTCCATGGATAGAATTTAAGTCAAGAATTAGTTAAAGGAGTTTGCTATGCGAACATTTATCGTTGAAATAGAAAAGGATGAGAAATTTTAAGTTGCCCAATGTGTCGAACATTCTAATTGTTTTATACAAGGAAGAACCATTGAAGAAGCTATTCATAATATAAAAGAGGTCATAGAACTTATTCTCAATATTAAACATCCAAAATTAAATATCATTTTAAAAGACTCATTAGTGAATGCCCTTTAACGAATTCCATTGTTCAAATCAAAATCAACCTTTTTAAAAAGGAAGATAAAATTATGAAATTACTTAATTATCGGATTTTACTCAGGAAAGAACCAGCGGGTGGCTATACAGTAATTGTTCCTACTTTACCAGGCTGTGTTACCTATGGTGATACTATTGATGAGGCAATCAGAATGGCAAAAGAGGCAATCGAGTTGTATATAGAAAGTTTGAAAATACACGGTGAAGAAATACCTACAGAGGAAGATACTTTAGAATACACCTTAACAATAAAATCTCATGGCTAAACTTCCGCCTCTTACTTCTCAACAGGTTATTAAGCTTATTGAAAGAAAAGGTTTTATTCTTGATAGGACAAAAGGGAGCCATCATATTTACTACCACACAGAAAACAAAAGAAGGGTTGTTGTCCCATTTCATAAAAAAGACCTGCCTAAAGGAACTTTGCATGAAATTTTAAAACAAGCAGGTATAAGTAGGGAAGAAATACAAGAACTTATGAAATAATATGCGATACACTTAAGCCAATTCAATTTCGATATAAACCGGTGCATGATCAGAGGCTTTCGGATTGTCTTCACCAACATTTTCAAATCGAATCCCTTGATATTTTTCTGCACGGTAAGGAAGGCCTTTTCTCATAATTATTGGTGCTGATGATTCGGCTGTGCTAACGATTTAGAAAGGAAGATATAGTCCAGTTGCTTGTATTCATTTCCACCTGCATAAAAATGAGTCTACTGTTCATTTGCAGGCAAACGCTGAATAACATTTTCCAGCCCCAGATGATTCAAGAGAACATCTAAAGATGTGTCCTGACCGGGGTAATCGTTAAGGTCACCCAAAACTATAAAATTACCTTTATAATTTGAATCACGCCACCGATTGTTAACTATTTCAACTACGCGCTTTGCCTGCTCGACCCGTTTGGCGCGTGTTTTATCTCGTCCCTCCATCATTGACTTAAAGTGGTTCACGTACAAAACCAACAATTTGCCAGAAATATCTATTTCAACCTCAAGGCAGTCTCTTGAAAACAATGTGCTGGTATTGTTTGCATTTCGCTCATGTCGATGAGAGCGAACAGAGTCGATGTTATATCGGCTGAGTACGGCTACATCAATGCTTCTAGGATCATGACTATCTACAAGAATTCTATGACGATAACCCATTCCAGCTAAGTAACGAGAATTAAAGCGATCAAGTACTGGTAAGCTTTCGACTTCCTGTAAAGCAATGACATCCGCATTTACTTCTTTTATCGCTTTTGCTGTAATTTGTTTTTCGACTTCATCGAAGATGTCAAATGCCAAGTCGTTAATAGTAAACTCATCACTTTGGAAAGGGTCAAAATTTTTGCGGAAGTTATATCTTGCAAAGAGATTCTCACAATTGAAAGTTGCTAGCCTCATATGGTCTCTTCCCCCTGAAAATCTAATATTTATAAATTAGATGCATTGATTTCTATTGTAATATTTTTGTTATGTTATTAAAATTGGTTTTTAGTGTCAACCTCAAAATAAATTGACAACGAAGGTTATTTTCAGCGAAATTAAGGTTTTTAAGGAATAGGACTAAATGCAAATTCACTTGAAATATATCGAGAAGAACTAAGAGAAGTCCCATGATTAATTGATTTGCTTTGACATCAAGTTGATTTGTTTAATGCAAAAACAAGAAAACAACCCTATTAAAATTAACCAGTATATAACAGATAACAAAGGGCATAAAATTGCTGCTATAATTGAGATTGAAGAACTTAAACGGTTAAAGGAAATAATTGAGGACTTCTGTGATATAATGGCCTTTAAAGGTAAGAAAAAGGAATCTAAAGAAGCATTTAAAATACCGGTTAAAAAACCCAAAGCATTTCGTATTGTTAAGCCAATTCCGGGTAAAGGCATCCCAGCATCAGAACTCTTGATAAAGGACAGGCGGCGATAATCTATTATCTTGATTGCTTTATTAACATTGACGCAGGACGACATACGCCCAATTCGCAATGCTGAGATATTACACGTTCGTGAACTTGCATCCGTTTAAAATAATTGTTGATAAAAATAATGAGGTAATAAAATATGAAATTTGAGCGCATAACGGTTGATCCCAATATTTGCACGGGTAAGCCATGTATTCGTGGTCTTCGTTTTCCTGTTTCACGTCTCCTGGGACTTCTTGCATCTGGAGAAACAAAAGAAACCATTCTCAAAGCATATCCCTACTTAGAAGCTGAAGATATTGATGAAGCTTTACGTTTCGCTGCATTTCTTGCAGAAGAGGAAACGGTAGAATTTTCACGATGAAGTTTCTTGTTGATATGCCACTATCTCCGGAACTGGCAGTGTGGCTTTCGCAAGAAGGTCACAACGCCGTTCACGCCCTTGAATTAGGTTTAGGACGTGCTTCAGATATAATAATTTTAGAGCGTGTTCGAATTAAAACGTATAGTAATTACCGCTGACTTAGATTATTCACGTCTTTTAGCGTCGACAAAATACGAAGAGCCAGGATTGATACTTTTCAGAGGAGGCAACTATAGCGAACAAGAAGCAATAGAACGCTTAAAACGAGTATTTGAGACAGTAACAACTAAAAACTTATCAAATTCCATAGTTGTCATT
The DNA here is from genome assembly GCA_013360945.1 of Candidatus Brocadia sp. Lineage (GTDB taxonomy): Bacteria > Planctomycetota > Brocadiia > Brocadiales > Brocadiaceae > Brocadia. Next base: position 473 of record JABWAQ010000169.1, on the reverse strand, counting down.
GAAAAGGGTAGAATTCGCCGTAAGCATCTTCCAATTTAATCACAATAGCAACAATTTATGTTTCGCATTGAATTTACTTTAAAGCCATTCGCTAGTAATCTTTGATAAACTTAACTTAGCATTTTGGTGACACATTGGTGACGGTATTTTTGGGGTATGAAAATTTACAAGTTATTATAAATCAAATACTTATAATTTTATATCGGCGGGTTCAATTCCCGCCGCCTCCACCAAATAAGCTCTTTATATTCAATAACCTGTGAAGTTTGAATTGCCAAAAATAGCGTCCCCAATGTGTTACCAAACCCTTCAATTTTAATTATAGCAGCTTTTATATCCTTTGTTATCTGTTGTATGTTTGGTTAATTTTAATAATACCTAAATTCTGCAAATGATTTTCGCGTAGCGAAAATCGGCCTTCCATAATATCTTTGCTATGCAAAAATCCGTAATAAACTTCAATATTTGGCGGT
>JABWAQ010000168.1 GCA_013360945.1 Candidatus Brocadia sp. | reverse complement strand
TTCGTGTCTTTGCTCGTTTTTCCCTATCCCAACCCCTTCTTTCTCTTGCCCTGCCACTCCCCCTTTTTTGCCTAGCATGACTTTGACGTTACCCTGGAGGAAAAATACCTCTCTTACCATCGTTGGCAGCCGGTCACACGCAACAAAAGAACTTTCAGAGTACGTAGATAAAATAAAGGAAACGTATGGAGAGGTTGAGTTCCTATCTGCGGGGAGTTCGCTGAAATTTTGCCTCGTAGCGGAAGGCAAGGCAGACGTCTATCCGAGATTTGGGCCTACGATGGAATGGGATACCGCAGCCGGACAGGCAATTATCGAGCAGACAGGAGGAGGGGTGGTGGAGGTACAGACCAGAGAGCCATTAAAGTATAATAAGAGCAATCTGGTAAACCCCTTTTTTATTGTGAGTGGACAGGGGTTCACGGCTTCTTAACCTGGACGCTCATTTTGATGAGGTTATGGCTTGATGATTATAGTAAACTCAAAAATCGACATAGGGCAAGGCTTTAGCCGTTCGGCTGAACTCACGGCGAAGCCTTGCTGGCGGCAACTCTAAAGGGTTGCCCTACGATAAACATATCAACTTATTTAAGACTCTTTCCAGGATATCTCTAGCCTTATAAAGGAGGTACGATATGCAACATGAACATCATGACCTTATTCACGAATTTCCCGAATATCGCGAGAAAATTCACGATCTCAAGATAACCAACGATCGCTTTCGGGAGCTTTTTGACGAATATCACAAAGTCGACAAAGAGGTATTTCGGGTAGAAAACAATATAGAACCCAGGTCAGACGTGGCATTGGAAGATATTAAGAAACGGAGGCTTGTCTTAAAAGACGAGCTTTTCAAAATGCTTCGACAGAGTATGCCATAGCGCAGCATGGAAGCATTCCCGATTTTTTGTAAAGCAACATTTATTATGCTTCAAAATAACCCTGACAGGGTTAACACTCTTACCAAAAATATGTCAAAGTTGCAAAAATCGGGAATGTTCCCCGCAGCATAGCCGTTACGAAACCCCACCCCTTCCCTCCCCGTAAACAGGGAGGGCGATAAGTTTTCTCCTCGTTTACGGGGGGAAACAGGGGAGTAAGTCGCCGAAGGCCTAATTAAACATGAAGGCAATGGTATTAAATAAAATATGTAGTCTCACAGAGAACAGGAATCCGCTTGAGCCGGAAAATCTGCCGGATCCCGTTCCCGTCGGGAGAGAAATTTTAGTAAAGATTTCAGCCTGTGGAGTTTGTCATACCGAACTGGATGAAATTGAGGGAAGGACGCCCCCGCCGCAACTTCCCGTTGTTCCGGGCCATCAAGTGGTAGGAAGAGTAGAGAAAACGTGCAGCGCAGCAAGCAGGATAAAGATTGGAGACAGGGTTGGAATTGCATGGATTTACTCGGCTTGCGGAAGATGCAGGTTCTGTCTGGAGGGTAATGAAAATTTATGTCATGATTTCAAGGCGACCGGCAGGGATGCCAACGGAGGTTATGCCCAGTATATTGCCGTCTCGGAAGATTATGCCTTTCGCATCCCTGATGTATTTTCTGATTCGCAAGCGGCTCCCCTTTTATGTGCGGGCGCCGTAGGATGCCGGTCACTGAGATTAACCGGCATCAAAGATGGACAGAATTTGGGGCTTACGGGATTCGGGGCTTCTGCACACCTTGTCATGCAGATGGCGGGATATTCATATCCAAACTCGAAGGTCTTTGTATTTGCCAGGAGTGAAAAGGAAAGAAGGTTTGCTCTGGAGCTTGGGGCTGTTTGGGCAGGCGACACCGGAGAGGAATCCCCTGAAAAACTGGATTGTATCATTGACACCACACCGGTGTGGAAACCCGTCGTTGAAGCCCTGAAGAATTTGGAACGTGGCGGAAGGCTGGTGATAAATGCTATTCGGAAAGAAGATGCAGACAAGGAGTGTCTCATACGATTGGAGTATCCTACCCACCTCTGGTTGGAAAAGGAGATAAAGAGTGTAGCCAATGTGAGCAGGAACGACGTCAGCGAATTTTTGAATCTGGCTGCTGAAATTCCCATGAAACCCGAAGTCCGGGAATTTACCCTGGAAGAGGCAAATAATGCCCTGGTCGAGCTTAAAGAGGGAGGGATTCGGGGTGCAAAGGTTTTAAGAATTGATTGAAGTCACTGAAATCCTTGTGTTTTTTATGCTGGGTTATTTTGGTGAGAGTAGGGACACGGTGCACCGTGTCCGCTCACGGCGGGTTCGGTATAAAGCCTTCGAATGAGTGAACCCGCTTAAAGCAAAAACCCTTGTCGGGTGGCACGGACAAACTCTATCTGTCCATGCTACCAGTCACTTTCTCCGCATGCTAAAACTTTCACTCATCCTGAGTTTGAATTTTGAGAAAAATTGTTGTATCAGTTTCATTGGTATAATAACGAGCAAATATTTCTGCTTTTAACTTTACTCCATTATCCATGATGGGGGCAAGTATCTTTGCAACTGAACGTTTTATGTAGCCGAGTCTACCGAAACTTTCTGTTTCTACAGCTATTGCATTTTCATCATGCTGATTATCTGGTTCACGAACAAGCGCCGCCATTTTGTCATTAAGATATTCATCCAGTCTTAAATATTTTGCCCATTCTATAAATCTCATACCCACGATATTGGTAATTATATTGCCTTTGTGTAACATATCCATATATTTTGGAATACAAACATTCGCTTTTAACCAGGCAAGGAGTTCTCTATTACCTTCAAGCCCGAGTCCAAAACCAGAGTAACTTCCTTCACAGAACAATTCATACTCCACCACCGACCATTCTATACCCGTATTAGTAATTGCTTCTTCCAGCGCTTCTTTCTTTGAGATGAGAAATGCTGTATCTTTTTGCCATATTTTCTGTATTGTTTTAAGGAATAGGTAAATATCTTTTATCCTTGCTGCATCAAGAGCTCGTTGGAATTCTCCGGCTGGGTCAAATTCAAATATCTTCACTTGCGAAATTGCAAGTCTTTTCACCTCTTTATCGTTAACAGAAACTTCTTCAATGAGAAACTCTTTAAGAGCGTCGATCTTAAAGATGAGCGGCGTTCCTTTGATTTTATCAGGGTTTTTCAATAGACCCAGGTCTTTAACATTGCCTTATTGCTATGAAATCCGGGAAGGTAAATGTTCTGTGGTTTTTCCCTAAGGTCTATGAGTTTATCTTTTTCCTCATCAGGTTTATATTGATTGATGTAAAGGTAACAAGCTTTATGAGCTGCATATTCAAGCATCTCCTTTACTGAAGCGCTCACACCAATTTTTCTCAGTCGTTTTTTTACATACAATGCCCTATCGAGAATTCTTTTAATAATTTCGTCTTTGTCGTCGTTTAAAATGGCATAAAAAAGCGAAGAACTTGGCTGAGTACTTTTAGAATAATTTATAATTTCATCTCCGGTTTGAAATTCTTTGCCCCTGAGAAATGCCCAGACTTTACTTTCTTCAGCGAATAGTTCTCTCCAATAAATCTTTTCAATTTTGTTTTTTCCGTAAGCGCGCGGCGCTGCCATATCTTCATCTTTTCTGCATCTGTAGCAAACATTAGGTCTGATGAAGACTTCTTTAAAAATACGGTAGGGAATAAAACCCGATAACGCAGAATGCCGAACGTTGATGTACTGATTTACCGGCCATGAATTAGGATTTCTAAAGAAACACGTACAACCAACATGTGCGCCACAGTATCTGCAATTATACAGTGGAGCAAACCCATTACTATCTGTTATTAATTCAAGATCAGGGTAACGTCAAAGTCATGCTAGGCAAAAAAGGGGGAGTGGCAGGGCAAGAGAAAGAAGGGGTTGGGATAGGGAAAAACGAGCAAAGACACGAAA
>JABWAQ010000069.1 GCA_013360945.1 Candidatus Brocadia sp. | reverse complement strand
TTTCGTGTCTTTGCTCGTTTTTCCCTATCCCAACCCCTTCTTTCTCTTGCCCTGCCACTCCCCCTTTTTTGCCTAGCATGACTTTGACGTTACCCTGCTGCCCCACTGGTCATTGCGAGGGCCTTTTCCGAAGCAATCCCAATGGTAGAGATTGCTTCGTCGCTTCACTCCTCGCAATGACATTTTTAAGGTTTTCCATCTGTTCCATACGTCTGCATTCAACCAAAGCCCCAACTTTCGTCATATTCTGTTTGGTTTTATCTGTTGGATACTATAATTTCGCCTTACAAATCACTGAGCTATACAAACAATTAATTACTGAAATGGAAAACCAATAATTCAAAATTTAAAATCCAAAATTCAAAATTTCTACCATGATAAATAAGATTATAGAATACTCCCTAAATAATCGTTTAATGATTATAGCGGCATCAGCGCTGCTTTTGATAGCGGGCGTTTACACGGCCTCCAAAATGGAAGTCGATGTATTTCCTGACCTTACTGCCCCAACGGTAGTAGTGTTAACCGAGGCGCACGGAATGGCACCGGAAGAAGTCGAAAAATTAGTAACCTTTCAGATAGAAACGGCAGTCAATGTCGCCACCAATGTGCGCCGGGTAAGATCATCGTCTGCCGCGGGAATATCAATCGTTTGGATAGAATTTGAGTGGGGAACGGATATTTTTAAGGCACGACAAATAGTGAACGAAAAACTAATAACCATTGCCGAAAAGCTGCCTCTAGGGGTGGGAAATCCTACGCTTGCGCCTCAATCGTCCATCATGGGGGAAATTATGCTCATTGGTTTATCATCAGATAGCACGTCCCCAATGGATTTAAGAACCATTGCTGACTGGAATATACGGCCAAGGTTATTAGCGACAGGCGGAGTATCACAGGTAATGGTAATTGGCGGAGAATACAAGCAATACCAGATACTTGCATCACCTCAAAAAATGAAATATTACAACATTTCTTTAAACGAATTGCTGAAAGCAGGCAAAGAAAGCAATCTTAATGCTTCAGGTGGTTTCATGAACGAATTTGGTAATGAATACATTATAAGAGGTGTTGGAAGAACAAACAGCGTGGAAGAGATAGGTAATGCCGTAATTAAGGTTGTCAATAATATTCCGATAAAAATAGAGAATATTGCAGAGATTAAAATAGGCGGAGCAATCCCTAAAATCGGTGACGGTTCACTGAAAGCAAGCCCGGCAGTTATTATGACTGTAGCAAAACAACCAGGCGCTAACACCCTGGAACTTACAAAAAAAATTGATAATGCTATCGCAGAGATTGACAAAACCTTGCCTGCTGACATTAAAATCGACACCAACATATTTCGTCAGGCAGATTTTATTCAGGCTTCTATAGACAATATTAAAAAAGCCCTTATGGAAGGTTCTCTTTTTGTCGTTATAACTATGTTCCTGTTCTTAATGAACTTCAGAACCACCATTATTTCTCTTATTGCAATGCCCCTTTCACTGATCATTTCCATTATCACCCTTAAATTCCTGGGGTTAACTATCAATACTATGTCTCTCGGCGGTATGGCAATAGCTATTGGCGAGGTGGTAGATGATGCCATTATTGATGTGGAAAACGTTTTTAAGCGTCTAAAGGAAAATGCACAAAAAAGTATTGAAAATCGAAACAGCACACTTGTTATCGTTTACGATGCTTCAAAAGAGGTGCGATCTTCAATCCTTAATGCGACCCTGATCATCATCGTTGCTTTTATCCCCTTGTTTTTTCTTGGCGGGATGGAGGGGAGATTGTTGCAGCCACTGGGTATCTCCTTTATCGTTTCTCTGTTTGCATCCCTCCTTGTTGCGGTAACACTTACCCCGGTACTTTGCAGTTTTATGCTTACCAATGATAAAATGCTTTTAAAACAAGCGAAAGGTAGTTGGACGGAAAGATGGCTTCATCAATATTATAATTCCGCATTGCAAAAAGTAATGAAAATTAAAAAGATAGTACTTGGGATATCCATCGTGTTGTTCATTGTGGCGATTTTTCTTATGTTTGGTTTGGGGCGGAGTTTCTTGCCCGAATTTAACGAAGGTACTTTAACGGTGAGTGCTGTCAGTATGCCGGGCATATCACTTGAAGAATCAAATAAAATTGGAAACAGGATTGAAAATATCCTGCTGTCGGTGCCCGAAATCTCAATTACTTCACGCAGGACCGGAAGATCTGAATTAGACGAACATGCACAGGGTGTAAATGCCGCCGAAATTGATGCACCCTTTGTTTTGGGAGAAAGAAGCAAGGAAGAATTCATGAAGGACGTTCGGGAAAAATTAAGCGCAGTTCCTGAGGCGAACATCACCATCGGGCAGCCTATAGGACATCGTATTGACCACATGCTCTCAGGCACGAGGGCCAACATCGCCATTAAGCTTTTCGGGACAGACTTATCGAAAATGTTTTCACTTGCCAATCAAATACAACGCAACATTGAAGGCATAGAAGGGCTAGTGGATATCAGCGTGGAGCAGCAAATTGAAATTCCTCAGGTACAAATAAAAGCAAAACGGAATATGCTGGCCAAATATGGCATTTCAATAGGTCAGTTTACCGAATTTATTGATGTCGCCTTTGCGGGCGAAAAAGTATCTCAGGTTTTTGAAAGCAACAAAAGTTTTGATTTGGTATTGCGATTTAATATCGAAAATATTATTCTTTGCCTCTTTAATGTCTTTGTTCATCATATTCCTTTTGCTTTATCAGGAATTTAAAAATATCAAGCTTGCAGGAATTGTTTTTCTCAATTTACCTTTGGCGCTGACAGGTGGTGTTTTAAGTATTTGGTTTACAGGAGGAATCATAAGTATTCCCTCGATTATTGGATTTATTTCACTGTTTGGAATAGCAACACGAAATGGGATCTTATTGGTTTCGCACTATCAGGCATTGCAAAGTCAAGGTGTTTCTTTGTATGAAACTGTTATGAAGGGCTCTTTAGACAGACTAAACGCGATTTTGATGACTGCTTTAACTACGTACCTGGCATTGATTCCCTTAATAATAACAAGCGACTTGCCTGGAAATGAAATACAAAGTCCAATGGCACTAGTAATATTAGGGGGATTACTGAGTTCAACCCTCTTAAATATATTTATTGTTCCTATTGTTTACTACCTTTCAAATGTCAAAAATGACGATACCTAACCCGAACGAGTCGGAAAAGACAAAATCGTTCGACTGAGTTCACGACGAAGTCCGAAGCACGAAATTTGTGAGCCAACCCTGACAGGGTTAGTTTTATTCATGTTTTTGCTAAAAATGTCAAAATATTTTATATTACACACTATTATGGACGGGGTGGCACGGACAAGCTGTGCTTGTCCGTGTCTTTGTAATACCGCTAAATGCCTTGTACTTGCAATGTCAGACCTGGTTTGTCTATCCAAATTTTAAAATGGATATTTCACAAACAACGTCGTGCAAGTTCAACACGGACAAACAGAGTTTGTCCGTGCCACCCCGTCCCCCAATAGTGTATATTTGATTTGTAACAGTTCAGCACCCCCACCTGACCTTCCCCATCGAGGGGGGAAGTGTTTTTCCCCGCCCCTGGTGGTAAAAATATATCAAAACAGGTAAAAAGAGACAGGAAGTAAATTCCCTTGAATGCCTTGAAAATACTGATAAAATCAAAAATAATCAAAAGACATAACAACACCTGAAAAAGCCTGGAAATAACTATTTGACATTACAATACTACTTTGTTAGATTGAATTTTTCATGTTCAGTGCGTAATATTTATCTGAACTGATCATATGCTTAAAGAAGCAGCTTTTATCTCCGTCCACTATTTTGCTTTCTAAAAGATCGTGAATATACAAAAACAATTATGGATATTTCTATTACTGGTTATGGTACCGATGGGATGCGGAACCCCTTATTATGCAAAGGCGGAAAAGGAACCCAAAAAAGGGTATAAAAATTCTATTACCGGTAAGATTAGTGGTGCAACCACACCAGAACAGCACAAGACCCTCGGCATTTCCTACTTTAAAAAAGGGATGATCGATGAGGCTGCGGAAGAATTAAAGCTGGCTTCGGAGGGAATGAAAGAAGACGGTGAATTACGCCACTATCTGGGAAAGGCGTATTACGAAAATGGCAAGTATGAGGAGTCCATTGCTGAATTGCTTGCTGCCATCTCAAACTATATGACCAACCAAACGGTGGAAAGGGCAGATGCTTACAACGATCTGGGTCTTGCCTACAAAGAGAAACAGTCGCATGCGGAGTCGCTAGCGGCGTTTAAAGAAAGCCTGGAGCTGAACCCATCAGTGGCAGGTACCAATTATAATTTGGGGCTGCTCTACTACGAGAAAAATATGTTAGATGAGGCGATTACTTATCTAAAAAAGTCTATCAAGCTCGACCCAAAGGCGGCCGATGCTCACTTCATGCTGGGATTGATATGTTATAAAAAGAATTTACATGACAAATCTATGGATGAAATGAAACAAACTCTTGCATTAAATCCCATGGATGCGGAGGCACACAATTACCTTGGCATATTGTATTATGAACAGGGTGATCTTGCAAAGTCTGTGGATGAACACAAATCTGCCATTCGGCTGGATAGGAATTACGCCGAGGCTTACAATAACCTGGGAGTTGCACTCTATGCAAAGGGTAATCTTACTGAGGCTGCGGACGCTTTTAAGAAGGTGTTGGAATTAGAGCCAAACTATGCAGAAGCACAGTACAATCTTGGACTTTTATACACGGAAGAAGGTAAATCCGGAGATGCTATTGCCGCCCTGGAAAAGGCAATCAAGCTCAATCCGAAGATTGCCGAGGCACACTTTAAGCTTGGTGAGGTTTATATGGAGAAAGACATGCTGGAAGAATCGTTGTCCGAATACAAAAAGGCCATCGATGCCAAACCCAATTATGCAGAGGCATATTATAACACCGGCGAGCTCTATGCCGCTAAAGGCAAACACGACAAATCGATTGTCGCATGGAAGAAGACTATTGAGTTAAATCCTCAAAATACGGATGCCTACTTTAATTTGGGGGTGGCGTATACCAACCAGGGAAGGCTGGACAAGGCTATTTATATGTGGAATAAGCTTATTGAAATCAATCCAACCGATTATGATGCACTGATAAATCTTGCGGATGGTTATGATGCAGAGGGTTTGGCGGACAAGGCTATACAGACCTGGGAAAAGATTATAGAAATTTATCCCGATCATGCAGAGACGTATTACAAATTAGGCAATGCCTATGCAAAGAGGAATATGCACACCACAGCAATTCCTTACTGGGAAGAGGCGGTAAAGATCGACCCGAGCCTTGTGAATGCCTATTTCAATCTGGGACTCGTTTACCAAAAAATCGGCAAGCAGGACGAGGCCATTGAGGCTTATAAAAAAGTTCTGGATATCAATCCCGATGACATGGATGCCCATAAAAATTTAGGGTTGCTTTATCAGGGAAAGGGTATGCACGTGGAGGCCGAATCGGAATTTGCCATTTACAGTAAATTAAAATCTGCTCCTCAAGTCATCGAATAACTTTGCTGATAGCAAAGTTCATCTTTTTGCCCGTTCAACAATGGGTCTTTTTCCCCCTCGTTTCTTTTTAAAAATATTCAGGATTATCTCCGCTTCTTCAAAAGGAACGGTTATAAAAGAGAATTTATCAAATATTTGAATATCTTTTATCTTTTCGCTGTGGACACTGGCCTGCTGTTTTAGAAAGGCTGCTAATTTCTTCGGAGTCATACCATCGATTTTTCCCAGCGCAACGAAGAGCCTTGTTGTCCCTTTTTTATCAATGGAAACGTCTCTGATTTCCGTATAGCTTTTTTCATCCAGTTCATCCTGAAAAGAATACTTTAGAAGGGCAGCCAGCACCTTTTCTGCCTCATTTTCCTCCAGCATTTCCTGTGCGAGTTTCATATAACCGTTGGTATCTTCCGATCGCATGATATGCGCAATATCTGTCTTTATCCTTGACTTTTTTTGATTTACCACATCTGCTATTTGGGGCAGTTTTTCTTTCCGGATATCAGTTTTTGCGAATTTTTTTATAAAAATAAGTCTCCGGTATTCATCAGGGGTAACAAAGGTTATCGCGGTTCCTTCCTTGCCCGCCCTGCCCGTTCTCCCTATTCTATGTACATAAGATTCAGGGTCCTGAGGCAAGGAGTAATTGATGACGTGGGTTAAATTATGGATGTCTATCCCTCTGGCGGCAACGTCAGTAGCTACCAGCATGTTAATCCTTCGTTTTTTAAATTTATGTAAGATAATCTCCCGCTGGTTTTGAGATAAGTCGCCATGGAGCGCTTCTGCGTCATACCCCTTGTCGATAAGTTTGTTTGCAACGTCAGCTACATCAATCTTCGTTCTGCAAAATATCAGGCCGTAGAATTCATGTTCTATGTCTATGATTCTGCATAATGCATCCAATTTATCTGAAGGCGCTACTTCAAAATATATCTGATCTGTCAGATTCGTTGTGAGTTGCTCCTTTTTCACCCCTATCGTTTCATATTTTCCCATGTACTTTTCTGCTATATTTATTATTTTTTCAGGCATAGTAGCAGAAAAGAGCAGCATCCTCTTCTCTATGGTGGCGCAATTGAGGATCTCTTCTACATCATCAATAAACCCCATATTTAACATCTCATCAGCTTCATCCAGCACTAAATATGATATATTGTTCAGCTTTAAACTGTTTCTTCCCAGGTGATCCAATATCCTTCCAGGGGTTCCCACCACAATATCCACTCCTTTTTTCAACCTCCTGAGCTGTTCTTCAATTGACTGGCCTCCATAGATAGGTGCTATTCGCAGCTTTTTTTCTCCTTTTAAAGAATTCAGCTCTTCTGAGACCTGAATAGCCAGCTCCCTTGTGGGAACAAGGATGAGTGCCTGAACGGTTTTTGAATGTTCCTTTATCCCTTCGAGTATGGGGAGTCCGAATGCGGCTGTCTTTCCCGTCCCTGTTTGAGCCTGTCCGATAATATCCACCTCTCCTTTCAGGAGAATTGGGATGGTTTTTTGCTGAATTGGGGTAGGCTCTTCAAAACCTTTTTTCTCCAATGCACGTAATGTGTTTTCGGATAATCCCAGTATTCTGAATTTTTCTAATTTTTCCATAGTATTCTTATACCATTATCATTGCTTCATCTCGATAAAATTCACGCCTTTAATAGGAAAGAAAACCACCAAAGGCGAATTTAGGGAAATCTTTGATTTCCCTAAATCCGCTCTCCGGAAAATTCTTTCTATGATGCAATTATGGCCGGGTGTCTTCGTTAGAAACGCCGCCCACCTCCACCACCTGGCCTTCCGCCGCCTGGTCTTCCGCCACCCTTACGTCCCTCTGGACGAGGGCGAGCCTCATTAACGTTGAGCACCCGTCCCTTTAACTCCTTGCCGTTTAAACCGGTGATTGCGGATTGGGCTTCAGCTTTGGCCTGCATCTCCACGAATGCGAATCCTTTTGATTCACCGCTGAACAAGTCCTTTATCACTTTAACTGATTTGACCTGCCCGAAGGCTTCAAATGCCTGCTGTAAGTCATCTTCGGTGACATCTCGGGACAAATTACCTACAAAAATATTCATTGTGACCTCCTTTTTGGTCTTGGAATATTTAGCAATAATTCAACACCTCCTCCATCCAAAAAGGGAGGGTTAGGGCAGGGGTGAACTATTAGAAGATTTATAACGGAATTTCGCCTAACTCGTTCGTATAGAATTCCTTTAGAATTTGAAAGGTTGCCGCGCTTCTTTTGGGGATGTAATATGTAGCCTGAAATTATTTCGACCTTTGCAAGTAATTGAGGATCATTATGTAGGAAGGTAATTATACTCCACAATTATTATTTTGCGTGAAGAATTACTACCTCAATGATATCCATTCTTTCATGGACTAATCGTTTAACAAAACAGAGTATAGCTTAAATTCACTTTTATTGCAAGGATTTATCTTGAGAAGATTTTGTGAATGGCTTATATTTAATAAAAAATTTTTTAACAAGGTATTCTCTCTTTGGGGAGGAAAAGTAATAAGATGTTATTTTGTTTTGGTTCTACGGCGCTATGAAATTTAAATATTTAATCATTCGGAGTATCATAGTATTACAGATATGTCTTTCTATCATATGTTTATCCATATCAGATGTCTTTGCATATCAGAACACCCTTGAAAAGATAAAGAATTCCGGGGTGATAACCTGGGGATTTGATGCCGAGGGAGGCGCCCCGTATGTATTTCATGACCCTGCACATCCGTCGAAACTCATTGGTTTTGAGGTGAGGCTTGCTGAAGCAATTGCGCGTGAATTGGGAGTGAAGGTGCAGTGCTTCCAGAATGCATGGGACAGCATATTGCTTTCCCTCCAGCGTGGAGATTTTGATATTGCGCTTAATGGTATTGAGATTACGTCTGACAGGGCACAAACCGTATCGTTTACTCGCCCCTACTATGTATATGCGGAGCAGATTGTTGTCCGTTCCTCGGATTTTCGCATTAACCGGCTGGACGATCTACGCGGAAAGAAGGTTGGTACTTTATATAATACGGAAGCCAAACGTATACTGGATGAAATGGGAGGTGTACAAGTAAGAAGCTATAGCGGGCAGGTAGAACCTTTCAAGGATCTCCTGTTAAGTCGTATTGATGCCGTCTTTGTGGATTTCCCTGTGGCCTCTTACTACGCCATGCCTAATCCACAATTGCGACTTGTGGGTGAACCTGCCGGTGAAGGGTACTATGGCATTGCCGTGCGGAAGGAAGACACAGCGCTGGCAGAGGAATTAAACAGGATTATTGAAAAACTTTTGAGATCGGGCGAATTGAAAAGGATTTACAAATACTGGGGATTATGGAATGCCTCACAAGAAAAACTCATGTCCCGCGAGGAACCTTTACCGGCATTTGAGGAGGGTCCCCCGTCCGTTTCTGAAAAGACACCCCTTGTAGTGACAACGTTTTTTCCTACCTTGCTGAAAGGCGCTCTGGTCACTATAGGTATTTCCATTTTGTCCATGATGTTAGCCGTTGTTTTGGGTCTCATCCTGGCGATTATGAGATTATACGGGAATACGTGGTTACGAAAGGTTTCTACGGCCTATATCGAGATATATCGCGGAACGCCACTCCTTATCCAGTTGTATATCTTGTATTATGGTTTGCCGAACATCGGTATTGCCATGAGCGCCTTTGCCGCGGCCATTCTTGGATTGGGCATGAACTATGCTGCTTACGAGGCGGAGATTTATCGAGCGGGTATTCAGGCCATTCCAAAGGGGCAAGCCGAAGCGGCGTTGTCGCTTGGTATGTCAAGACGTTTGACCCTAAAGCGGATCATCCTGCCACAGGCATTCCGTATCGCCATACCATCCATGACTAATGATTTTATTGCCTTGTTTAAAGATTCATCACTGGTCTCAATTATTGCCATAACGGAACTCACCAAGAGTTATGGCATACTGGCGGCTGCCTCGATGGATTTTTTCAAATTAGGAATCATTACGGCGCTCCTCTATTTTGGCATGAGCTACCCCCTTTCCCTGTACGCAAGAAAATTAGAGAAAAAGTTAAAATCGTATGATAGAAATTTGTAATCTTTTCAAGGAATATGACCATCACCCCCTGTTTAAAGGGTTGCATCTCGTGGTGGAAAAGGGGAGTGTTATAGCCATGATTGGACCTTCTGGCAGTGGTAAAAGCACAATCTTACGGTGCATTAACGGCTTGGAAACATTTCAAAAAGGATGCATAGCAGTTGATGGCCAGGTGCTCAACGGTATTCATGAACAAGGTTACAGGAAAGCACAAGAAGTGGTTGCCGTGAAAAATATCCGCAGGAAGGTGGGGATGGTCTTTCAGCAATTTCACCTTTTCCCACACATGACCGTGCTTCATAACATAACCGTGGCACCGATGTTTGTTATGGGTGTTGATCAGGCTGAGGCTGAGTCAAATGCCGTTTCTTTACTCAGGAAGGTACATCTGGAGGAAAAGACCCAAAAGTATCCCGGGCAGTTATCCGGTGGTGAACAGCAGCGGGTAGCTATTGCCCGTGCGTTGGCCATGAGACCTGAAGTGATGCTCTTTGACGAGCCGACATCTTCCCTTGACCCTGAGATGATTGAAGAGGTGCTTGTGGTTATAAATGATCTGGTATCGGAAGGGATGACGACGGTGATTGCAACGCACGAAATGGGCTTTGCACGGGACGTTTCAACCCGGGTGCTCTTTCTGGAAAAAGGTGAAATTGTAGAACAGGGAAATCCCGCGGAGATATTTTCCAATCCTAAAAATGACAGGACGAAGGCGTTTCTCAGTCGTTTCATGGAGTGAAACCGTAGCTACTCTGTATAAACAGGCATCCGGAAATAGGTAATTAGAAAATGACATTAATCGTAGCTGAGGCAACTCAGAGATCATGAAAGTTTACAAATTTTAAATTCCTTCCGCGTTCCTTCTTCCATTAATCTCATCTCTGCCTAAATAAGACGAAATTAAAGTACACTCATACGGTGAAACAGTATTCAGACATACCGCTTTAATTTAACATAAATTTAACAATTTCTTAATATTCCTTTAATAATCAAAGATTATGATGCTTGCATGATGTATCTCCCTATAGATTTTCGGTAAGAACAAATTGTATAAGAAATTTTCACTTTATTGTGCGGTTTTTAGAGTGGTTGGGGCATAAAAATTCCCGTAGGGACACGGTGCTCCGTGTCCTTACAAAAGGAAATTGATTTGAAATATTATGGAAAGATTTGTTTTGCATGTTTATTTCAGAGAAAAAGGAGGGTTCGATGCAGGGTAAATGGAAAAAATATATTTTGTTGTCTGTCATAGTATTGTACGGGGCATACGCAGATGGCATGTCGCAAAATGTGTTTGCCCAGGAGTCTGTGCAGCGTAAGGATGTATCAGGAAATGAGGTGGAAGATTTAAAAGGGCAGTTGAAACAGATGGAAGAATCCCTTTTAAAGCAGCAAGAACAGATCAGACAGATGCAGGAGTTTGCTTTAAGGCAGCAAGAGCAGATGCAAGTTTTAAAAAATCGTATAGAAGCAACGAGCACCGAATCCGCACCAGTTACAAAGGAAGAGGTTAAACATGAAATTGAGAATTATCTTGCCACAGATGAGGCACGAAAAAAGATGATGCCTGGCTTGCCTGCTCTTACGGTCGCATATACCCCTGACGATGAAAAATACACGCTGGGCATTACATCTCCCGATGAAAACTATTCACTGAATTTTGGGGCCAGGATGCAGTTTCGATATACATTTAAGGATAATGATGAGGGTTTTGGGGATACAGACAAACAAGATATTAACCTCCGTCGTGCAAGGGTTTATTTCGGTGGAAATATCAATAGCAAGAATGTTCATTATTATGTGGAACTGGATGCAGATAAATTTGATGTTGGGCTGAGAGATTTCTATGTGTACTGGACTCCTCTTGAGGAACTCAATGCCAAGATTGGATACTTTAAGGTACCCTTTAACAGGCAAAGGATGGCATCGTCTTCGAAGTTCCTGTTACTAGACAGATCCATCGCCAGCGAGGAATTCGATCAGGATAGAGATACCGGATTCGATATTTATGGGTATCCCTTTGGTGGGTATATGGAATACCATGCCGCTGTGTTTCAGGGCGCTGGTGAACAATTTTCAGGTCTCGATAACACCGATAATGAACTCATGTACGTACTGAGTGTCAGGTACAATCCATTTGGAGAGTATAATTACTATGATGAAACCGATGTAAAGTATTCTGATAAATTAAAGGCAACGGTCGGAGCTTCTGTGGCTTTTAATGCAAAGGATGGTGATGAAAAGCCTGAGAATACCGATACAATAGCTGGAGTAGTCGATCTTGGTGTGAAATACAGGGGTTTATCATGGAACAACGAATATTTCGTAAGGACTGAGGATCCTGAAGATGGTGGTGACCCGATTGATTCCGATGGATTCTTTACCCAGGCAGGCTATTTCGTAATACCGAAAAAACTGGAGGTTGCTGTTCGTTACTCCATGCTCGATCCGAACAAAGATGTATCCAATGATCTTCAGGAAGAGTATACAGGGGGAATAAACTATTATTTTCGTGCCCATCGTTCAAAGATCCAGGCTGATTTCGGACATTTTATAACCGAAGAGGGTGATAGCCAGGATAAGAATGAAAATAGGATCAGGATGCAATATCAGATCATATTTTAAATGACCTGTGGATGAAACAAGTGTCTTTGGTTTGTTTTAGGCCGTAAAGGTACATAACAACCGTTATTCCAAAAAAATCAGTCGATTTCTTCAAAAGATTTAAGTAAGATATTGCCCACAGGTATGAGATCGGGATATAAAAGGAGAAAATAGTCTATGGTAAAAAGGTCATGGTTTTCAATGATGATTTTTGGTTTTGGTCTGGCAGGATTGATCGTTGCAAGCAGGGCGGTCCTGGCAGGCGCAAATATAAAGCCTTATGTCAAAGTGGATGGTGTTTCAGGTAATCTGAATAGCATCGGTTCTGATACCATGAACAATCTCATGGCTTACTGGGCTGAGGGGTTTAACGAAGAGTATCCAAACGTAAAGGTGCAGATAGAGGGTAAAGGATCTGCAACTGCTCCACCCGCATTAATCTCAGGGACTGCCCAGATAGGTCCGATGAGCAGGGCAATGAAGTCCACAGAGATTGATGCCTTTGAAAAGAAATATGGCTATAAACCTACAGCAATAAGGACAGCACTGGATGCCCTGGCGATATATGTAAATAAGGATAATCCCCTGAATGGTCTCAGTATGCCCCGGATAGACGCTATTTTTTCAAAAACCCGGAAAGGTAATTATAAAGAAGACATTAAGACCTGGGGTCAACTTGGCTTAACGGGGGAATGGGCAACCCGTCCGATAAGTCTCTATGGCCGGAACTCTGCCTCAGGCACCTATGGTTATTTCAAGGAACGCGCTCTTTATAAGGGGGACTTCAAAGATACCGTAAAAGAGCAGCCAGGTTCTGCCTCTGTTATACAAGGTGTTGCTGAGGATCGATATGCCATGGGGTACAGTGGCATTGGATATAAAACATCTGATGTTCGTGCTATATCGCTCTCACTTAAAGAAGGAGTACCTTATAAAGAAGCCGAAATGAAAAATGTAATGAACGGTTCTTACCCACTGGCGAGGTTTCTTTACGTATATATTAACAAAAAGCCCGGTCAACCACTGGATCCTCTGATTAAGGAATTTATAAAATTTATCATGAGTAAAGAGGGTCAGGAAATGGTTATAAAAGACGGATTCTTGCCTGTGCCAGCGTCAGTTGTTGAGGAGGAACTGAAAAAGATAAATACATGAAAAGTTTGAAACGAAGAAAGTTCAATGACAGGGCCGCCCACTGGGTAATTACACTCGGCGGTGCGGCTACTGTCTTTGTTGTACTTGCCTTGTTTTTCTTTATCTTTCTGGAGGTTTATCCACTTTTACAGGGCGCAAAAACAACAATGGAAAACACCTACGCCTTGCATGGCAATGCGGTTTCCATAGGGGTAGATGATCACCAGGAGGTTGCATTTGCCCTGTATAACGATGGCAATGTAGAGTTTGTCTCTCTTTCAGACGGTGAGGTCTTAAAAAAATATCAAATAGCAGGTCTTAACGGTTCTTCCATAACACGCCAGGATACAACGAATTTGCAGAGCAATTATATAACGGCAGTGAGTCGAGATCGTAATCGCCTTGTTTTGGGGACAAATGACGGGAGAATCTTAACGGTATCTATTAACTTTTCTGAATCATTTGAAAAGGAGAAAAGGACAGTTCTTCCTGAAATATTGGAAACGGAAACTACGTTGGTTGATAATGAGGGGAATGGAATTAAGCATATTATATCCCGACAGGATGAAAACGCAGCAGTTACCGCAGTCTGTACAGAAGACGGAAGGTTAATGCTTATATCTTCCGGGATTGAAAGGACATTATTTGGTGAGGGTGAAAAAAAAGAGATCAAAAAAGATATTACTGATCTTGTTGTGCGGAGTAGCTTAGACCAAATTTCCTCCCATTCGCAAGGGGGAGACTTTGTCGTGAGCGGTCAATCGAACGATGAAGGGGAGGGAGGAAAAATAGGGCCCGGTACAATACCTGCAGCACATAACCCGATAAATTTGACGGGACAGAGAAACAAAATTGAAATAACCTCTCTTGCGCTTGACCTCTTTATGGAAAAACTCTATGTCGGAACATCCGGGGGTGAAATTTTTCATATCAATGTGCTGGATAGGGAGAACCCGTTTCTTGCGGAGAAGGTAAGGGTGTCAGACCAGGCAGTAACAGCCTTAGGTTTTTTGCTGGGAGATGTTTCACTGGTAGTTGGCGACCACGGTGGTGGTGTGAATGTATGGATGCAGGTAAGAGACGAGGTATCACCTTCAGGGTGGGCATTGAAAAAGGCACATACCCTTGAATCGCATAAGGCTTCAGTTATTGCAGTTGCTTCGTCAATGAGGGATAAAGGTTTTGCAACAATGGCAACGGATGGAACGATCCACCTCAAGCATGCGACATCCGAACAAACACTTTTAAACCTTGAGACAAAATCTCTCCCTGCAACTCTTATCTTGTCGCCAAAGTCTGACGGTATCCTGATGTCTGATTCTCATGGCCATCTCTTCCAGTGGGTTATTTCAAATCCGCACCCGGAAATTACCTTAAATACCTTATTTGGGAAGGTATGGTATGAGGGATATGAAAAACCGGAGTATGTCTGGCAGTCCTCCGGTGGGACAGATGACTTTGAACCGAAGCTGAGTCTTGTGCCGTTAATCTTTGGTACGATTAAAGGTACCGTCTACGCCTTGATCATTGCAGTACCTGTTAGTATCCTTGCAGCGCTCTATACATCCCAATTTCTCCGCAAATCCTTAAGAATAATAAAGCCGGTTATCGAGATTATGGCGGCGCTTCCCAGTGTTATCCTGGGTTTTCTTGCCGGGCTGTGGCTGGCGCCAGTAATGGAAAGAATATTTCCTGCAATAGTCATTATGCCGTTTTTTATCATACTCTTTATTGCATTAGCCTTTTTTATTTGGAAAATTCTGCCTGTTTTCGGGAAAGGCAGGTACAGACACGGGGTAGAGGCATTGTTCCTGATACCTTTTATCATTAGTGCCGTATACGTGTCTGTCCGGCTTGGGGGTGTCTATGAGTCCTTCCTCCTGGTCGGAGATTACAGGGCATGGTTTGCTGATGTTCTTGGATTAGAATATGATCAGCGGAATGCAGTTGTCGTGGGTATTGCCATGGGGTTTGCCGTGATACCCCTTATCTTTACCATATCAGAAGATGCCATGAGCAATGTTCCCAACAGCCTCCGATCGGCCTCGCTGGCGCTTGGTGCGACTCCATGGCAGACGGCTGTCAGGGTAGTTTTACCCACTGCGAGTCCGGGAGTTTTTTCTGCCATCATGATAGGTTTTGGCAGGGCAGTGGGAGAGACAATGATTGTCCTGATGGCCACTGGCAATACCCCCATCATGGATTGGAATTTGTTTAATGGCTTCAGGGCTCTTTCCGCAAATATTGCGGTTGAGATACCGGAGGCGCCGGTTGGAGGGACGCTCTACCGTGTGCTCTTTCTCTCGGCATTACTCCTTTTTTTAACCACCTTTGTTGTTAATACCTTTGCAGAGATGGTAAGACACAGGATGAAGTTAAGGTATAGCAAGCTATGAGAAAATTTTTCCGAACCGGGAACCCCTATATATGGTTGACGGCAGGAACGTTGACCATCTGCCTCCTGATGATATGCGGGTTAATCGTACTCATCATGGTAAATGGGTTTGGTATTTTTTGGCCGCGTAAGATAGTCAAATTTACGCTAAAGGATGGTGCAGTTGCTTTGGGGGAGATTGTAAAAAGGGAGTCTATCCCTCAACAAAAAGATGCCTGCCGGACAAAACTGAAAGTTGGCAACAGGGATGTCTACGGGTTGGACTTCAGATGGATAGACGATGCAGATATGACCTCTCAGGATTATCCGGCAACTGTTTTAGTCCTCGAAAGGCGTGAATGGGGTAATATGTACGGCTTTTTAAAGGGTCTGAGACAGGATGGTGGTGTTAAACCGCTGGGCTTGGAAGGCTTGGCGCCATTGCTCAAGGAGAGCCACGCCCTTTATAAAAGGATACAGTATTTGGAGAAAAAGGGGATTGGTGATATAAATTACCTGATGGAAAAATCCCGTCTTAAGTTGAAACGCCTGATGATGCTTCAGCCATCTGAAAAAATTCGGAAAAGAATCGAAGCCGTACGAATGCGGACGGACAACCTTGAAAAGGCATACTCTGAAAAGGAAAAAACGCTTACCGGTCTTTATACAAAGGCAAGGGAAAAAGAGGTTGTTGTGCTCCTTGTGGACGGCCAGGAAAAGATTTTACCTGTTTTTCAGATCATCCGTGTCTATGCCCCGAATGAAATGGGTATTTTTGCCAAGATAGGTTTTTATGTGGCGAAATTCTGGGAGTTTGTATGGGATGAACCGAGGGAAGCCAATACGGAAGGGGGGATATTCCCTGCTATTTTTGGAACCGTCATGATGGTGCTGATCATGAGTATTGCAGTAGTCCCCCTTGGGGTATTAACGGCGGTATATCTTAAAGAATATGCCAGCGATAGTTTTATTGCAAGGCTTGTCAGGATATCCGTGAGTAACCTGGCGGGTGTGCCATCTATCGTCTTTGGTGTTTTTGGTCTCGGGTTTTACATCTATTTTATCGGGGGAGGTATAGACAAATTGTTTTTCCCGGAAGCCCTGCCAACGCCCACGTATGGAACCGGTGGCATTTTGTGGGCGTCGCTTACCCTGGCGCTCATGACGGTACCGGTAGTCGTCGTGGCAACAGAAGAGGGACTGTCTTCTGTTCCCCTCTCCTTACGGGAGGGTTCTTTTGCGCTCGGCGCCACCAAGATTGAAACTCTATGGAAGGTGGTGATCCCTCAGGCAACCCCTGGCATCCTTACGGGGACGATTCTGGCCATGGCAAGGGCAGCGGGAGAGGTTGCACCCCTGATGATTACGGGTGTTGTTAAGCTGGCGCCATCGCTTCCAATTGATGGCCACTTCCCTTTTATTCATCTGGAAAGAAAATTTATGCACCTGGGGTTTCATATCTATGACGTTGGATTCCAATCGCCCAATGTGGAAGCGGCCATTCCCATGGTCTACACCACAACCCTCGTTCTGCTCTTTACGGTGCTGGTGTTGAATCTTGCGGCCATCGTGGTGAGAAATAAGCTGAGAAAATGGTACAGCACAGGGACGATGTAGAATAATTACTATTTACTACAGTGTGAACGCATATGGAAAATGAGAAAATAAAAGTCCCTGATCCGATAGTTAATATCATAGACCTGAGCCTGTATTATGGGAAAACGAAGGCGCTGAAAGAGATAAACCTCGATATTGCAAAAAAGAAGATAACCTCCTTTATCGGACCGTCCGGTTGCGGAAAGTCTACCTTGATCAGATGCCTGAACCGCATGAACGATCTTATCGATGGCATAACAATCGAAGGTTGTGTCAAGATTGACGGCCAGGACATTTATGCCCCTGCGGTTGATGTTACGGAACTCAGAAAGAGGGTTGGTATGGTCTTCCAGAAGCCGAATCCCTTTCCAAAAACGATTTACGAAAATGTGGTATACGGCCCCCGTGTCCTGGGTATTAATAAAAAAAGCATCCTGGACGAACTTTGCGAAAATGCCTTAAAAAGAGCGGCGCTCTGGGATGAGGTAAAGAGTAGGCTTCGTGTTAATGCCCTCGATCTTTCCGGTGGTCAGCAACAGCGGATTTGTATCGCCAGGGCAATAGCCATGGAACCTGAGATCGTCCTCCTTGACGAACCATGTTCCGCCCTTGATCCCATTGCAACCGCCAAGATAGAGGACATGCTGGTGGAGCTGAAAAAAGATTACACCGTTATCATCGTTACACACAATATGCAACAGGCAGCCCGGATATCGGATTACACAGGCTTTTTCATGATGGGTGAACTCGTTGAATACAGTGTTACCAGCGAGATATTCACAAACCCGCTGAAAAAACAGACGGAGAACTACATCACGGGAAGGTTTGGGTAAATTTGCTGCAGGAAGTATCCTGCTGGACAGGGACGGACGCAGATTATCAGGATGTTAAACCGTGACAAATTTGCAGATATCTGTATGTGTCTGTGAAAATCTGTTTCCTGGTTTTAAGATAAAAATAAGGAGAAGTCATGGCACGTGAGGCTTATCATGAGGCGTTGAAAAAGCTTGAGGATGAAGTGCTGCAAATGGGTGAGATGGTTGCAAATGCAGTAAAAATATCTGTGGAGGCATTGAAAAAAAGGGATATCAACGCGTCCAGAGAGATTGTAAAGAACGATCTTCTTATCAATAAAAAACGGTTTGATATTGAAGAAAAGTGTATTTCCCTTATTGCCACACAACAGCCCATGGCGGTTGATTTAAGGAAATTAACCTCTATCCTGAGCATAATAACGGATCTCGAACGTATGGGCGACCATGCAGAAGGAATTGCAAAGATAAGTATTTTGATAGGTGATGAACCGCTGGTAAAGCCCCTGATAGATATCCCCAGGATGACCGAAATAGGATTGTCCATGCTTGATAGATGTCTGAAGGCATTTATTGACAGGGATACGGAAACGGCACGGAACATCTGTAATGAGGACGATCAGGTTGATGCCCTGCATGACCAGATTTATCGGGAACTCCTGGTCATGATGATGGAGAATCCAAGGATAATCCACCAGGCAACCTATCTCACCTGGGTGTCCCACAATCTGGAACGCATAGCCGACAGGGTTACCAATATCGCAGAAAGGATTGTGTACATGGTCACGGGAAAGATGGAAGAGATAAATGTGTCGAAGTATTAACCTTGTTGTGATCCCCTTTCCACACTTTTGGGACTTTTCCTGACTTGCGTGTCGCTCTGAAAGGTGAAATAATTATAGGAACTGACGGAGGGAACGTAAGGTTTTTTACACACCAATTCATCTACATCACAAAGACCGGTACTGGGAGTAATACAGAAAAAAGGTGCAAGCCCGATTCTGGTAAATTGTGGTAACCGTGTGGGCATTGTCCACCACACATCAAAAAAATATTATTTTCTTCTTGACAGGGGAAAATAAATTGGTATCTTATTCACACTATTCACACTATTCACACTATTCACACTATTCACACTATTCACACTATTCACACTATTCACACTATTCACACTATTCACACTATTCACAC
>JABWAQ010000068.1 GCA_013360945.1 Candidatus Brocadia sp. | reverse complement strand
GTAAAAATAGTCGTAAAGCATTGAAAAGTCATAAGTTGTGTGCGAAACAACTTATGACTTAAAAATATTTTTTTATACACGTTTTTTAACAAAGTAATGTCTTTTCTCCTTGTTCTTTGTTCCGTACCGTGTTTTGTATAACAAAATTTGTTCTCAACAAAAACCTTTTGTGATTCTCGTTATTATTAAGCTACCCCAATTCCAAATATTTTCTGATATGTTTTGCTAATTTGTTATCAATCTCTGTGTGTCTTGGGACAGGTTGTTTTTTGCCGGTGGAAGGATTTATATAAATGTCGTGTTTTGATCCAGGCCTTAAAAGTATGCACCCGTCCTTCATAAGCTGACGGATAAACTCCTTTCGCTTCATAACATAATTTCTTTCGTCCGGTATTCTTCCGGCACATCGTCCATAGCCATTAAAAGATATGCATCTTTAATATTTTCTTCTAATTCCTCAAGAGTTTCCCCCTGTGTCATAATTTCCGGATGATCGAGAAGCTTTCCAAGCCAAAATTTCTCACCCTTCCAATAAATCATAGTCATCTTTGTTTTCATGCTATACCCTCCATTGTGCCAATAGGCAAAATTTACCCTAATATCATAGTAAATAGTCGTGTAATTTCAAGATTAAAAAAGCAAAAGCGTTAAACACGGCCAGGAGCCGGGTAGGTTGGGTTGAATGAAATGAAACCCAACGATTTTTTAACGTTGCGAATGGTTGTTGTTGGGTTTCACTCCCGTTCTACCCACCTACACAATTTACAGCCTTGTAGGGTAGGCATCGCCTACCACGTATTTCGGATTTATATGGGTAATTTATGCGGATGTGGAATGAACGAAATGGATGGGAATGATTTTGGCATGGAACGGATTATGGTAATGATGGGGCCATGATTGCCTTACATCACATTGCCGGGTTTGATTTGGCAGGCGGTGCCTTGCCCTACTTAAAAATCGTTTGGATGGAAATGTACAAACATGCCTAACTACCGGAGGGTGCTGATACCTGGTGTAACCTATTTCTTTACGGTTGCCACCTACAAACGGCGGGAACATTTGGTGTCGCATCTTGATTAGTGGCGTGCCCAGCGCAGGGTAGCGTCTTCTTGCGGATGGAAGTCCCGTGGTAGCGGCCAACAAGGCCTTAATCTGGCGGGTGAAAATCCCAGTCATACCAATTGCTCGATTCAGGTATGTAGCGATACCACAGTGCATGTTGGTGATAAGACTTACAATAAATGAACCTGAAAGTCTCACTTTAAATGACTTTTTTAAGGGCGGGGTAAAGTTTGTAACTATAGCTACAGTGCGGGATTATAGTTATAACACAAAAAAATTTTCAGATTCAAATAATGTAAGACTCTGTGCCAAATAAATTGAGACGTAGCAGATATCGGAGTTTCTGGAGATATGTGCGATACGGCCATTGGTTGATTGTCAGAAGACCATCGAGAAGATGATAGAATCCAAGAGGAAACGATTGGATGTGGTGATTCAGTATTGTGTGTCGAAGGAATATATCCACACGGCTTCCTACCTTGAGAATGCAAAGCCTGACCTGTTTACGGCGATAGAAAAAAGGCTCAATGGCAAAACAACAAGTAAAGTAGAGCGCATCATGCGTACGGTTAATCTGCGGATGTATGTGAGCAAAGGGAGTATTGCCGGAGCACTGAATGTTACCAAGGTTCGGCTTGCCTATTATTACAACGGTTTTGATGCGTGACAACTATAATTTGGAGGGCTTTTGTCAGGTCTTCACTTGACAACGCTACTAAAATATTTTTTCATACACGTTTTTTAACAAAGTAATGTTCATGATAAAAATAATATAAACGTAGAGACGATTATTTCATTACCTTTATCTGCACCGAATCCTTTAAAACGCCTGACTTGAATTTAACCTTTGCATTGCCAGACTTTTTTGCGGCGGTAATTGTAAACACGGCCTTACCGTTGGTATCTGTGTCTTGACTTAGCGGAGTGACCGATATCTGCTTTTTGCCGGACTTTATCGTTGCCTTTACTATTTCGCCTGCAACGGCGCAACCATCACTACCTGCCACCGTTACGGTTACTTCGCCGGTCTCTTCCGTCTTGAGCTTCAGCGTTTTTGGGGACGCCTCCATCAAATTCGCCTCGCACAGCGGGGTAGCTGTAGGCGTTGGCGATGGTGAGGGTGTAGGCATTGGCGTTGGTGTAGGCATTGGTGTAGGTGTTGGCGTAGGCGTTGGTGGAAGCGTGGTAAAAGATATTTCATTCCCAGACGCAGTGCCCGCACTGTTTTGTGTTGCCAGTTTATAGTAATAAGTCGTAAAAGGCAGTATGCCGTTTATACTGGCGCTTACCGCAGCGTCGTTTGTTCCACTTACGGTGTATGGGAACGTGGAGCTGCCGTATGAACCGCTGATCGTTCCATACTCAAACCACGCGGTGGTCGGCAATCCATTGGCATTTACCGTTCCATTTAATATTGCTGAGCTTGAGGTAACATTCGTTGCCAAACCGGTAGTTACGATTGGTGGACGTGCGGGCACGGTAACAACAGCAGTCATTGTATCACCGTAGGCAGAAATATCAGTAATTGCAATGCCGGTAGCTTCGCCATTTTTCAGTTTTGCACTGGGCGCGGTAGAATCCGTAAAGTCTGTATTGTTTCCTGAAAAAAAGAACATGTCTGTATGAGCGCTATAAGCAACCGTGTCTAACATGCTGTATCCCAAGCTTCCCTCATTGGCTTCTTCTACATCCACACCCTTATCGTCTTCATCCGCATTAACCCGCCGGCTTTGAGGTGTGGCCTTCAATGTATCGATGTGATAAATAACAAGTCCGCCATGCCCTGAGTCACCAGCCCGGCGTTGAAATCCTACGTCGTAACCAGAGAACTGTCTGTTTTCTATAAGGAAATATTGATTTGAATCCGATGTGTCAATACGAAAAATTGAAGGCTTGTTGCCATCTGCCTTTGGAAAGGAAAAGAGAACAGTATTGCCTGATGAGATAGTTTTTACGGTTCCCCAGGAGAGATACTCTTTACTCCATGCGGATAACTGTGTTGGAGATGAACCTGGATGCGCCCCGGATGCCGCTGCCCAACTTCCGTTACTCATTAAATCAAAATATCCGACTCCTAGTGAGTCTCCATTGCTCGTATCGGTATCGTACAGATCCGTCAATCTGAACATCAGATGGCCTAATTCATGTGCCATGACCCCAATAGTGGCCAGATGGTCTCCATGTCTTTCGCCGAATTGTGCATATTGTTGTATCGTTTTGCCATCCACAGTCGGATAGCCAACCGCATCCATGTGCCGGTAGTGTGCCCACACAGAGGGCGAACCGGAACCAAGGGCGGCAGCCTCATACCCGGCAACAATAACCATAACTGAAAGTTCCGCGGGTTCGATAATACCGTCACCGTCGTCGTCGTATAAAGAGTAGTCGGTATAAGGGTCAGCAGCGAGAATTGCATCTTTCGTGATTTGTTGATTTCTCTTGTCAACGGACGAACCAGGGTTTGGATGATTGCCGTCTAATCGTAACCAACCTATAAAGCCGTCATTTGATGTCCCGTAAGATTCTATTGCAGGGATAATTGTCACTGACGAATACGAAGTTTTACGATAATAATCAGAAACGCTGCCACTGTCTCCAAATAATAGTGGCTGGATCTGGTCTGCTGCATATGTAGCAGTTACGTCGGTATAATCAACAGCGATAACAAGGAGATGCATGGCGCCACTTATCGCCGTGTTTTTTAATCCTTCATCCGAACCTGAAAGTAATTTCTTTTGTGAAAGGATGTTTTGGTTCAAATCGGATAATTGTGCATCGATTACAGAAGTATACGGCGGCCGCAAACCCTTTTGAATACCTATTGAAGCAGGGTCTGCCTCTCCCACAACTGCATGGGAAATGCCATTAATAAGAGGTGCACGTCCATTCGTACTTGCCGTATCAATGGATGGCATATAATACTCCCAGTTCCCAGTGGTCGTATTTCTATAGATTCCGTATCCCTCTTTGGTTTCAATCCAGTTATCCCATTCATCCCCTCCTTTCCTGGCTTCGAAAGAAAAACCCATAGGTTGCTTCAATTCGAAAAGACCATCGCACGCAGGAATGGCATATGATTTTAACGGGAAAATAACGGTAAAAAACATAAGGAAGAAAAGGGGGTAGAGGCGAATTTTAAAGGATTTATGGGTGAAACATAAAACTGCTTTATCGTTAATTATTCGGTCCATTTTCTACTTCCTTTACGAAAAACAAAGTTTGACCCCGCTCGTCTCCTGAAACGCGAAGCACCACTGAAACTTTCGCCCCAATTTGAAAAGAGGCGGGAATGCCAATTTCAGAAAATATTTTAACCATTTTGCCCGCATAATTACCACCAAAATTGGGATAATCTTCAATTGATTCTATTTTATTTATATGCAGAGTAAAGTTTTGAATACCTTTTGAAGCCCGCTTAATGTCGGTGAGTATCCCTTCAGCAATAAATCGATTCTCAATTACCGCCACTGCGAATTTAATGTAACCGCCACCTGGGGTAACTTTCTGGCCATCGTTCTTTGTAATAGCAATAAACCTTGCATTTATTATCTGGCATATACAATAAAACTTCTGCCCTAACGCAGGATCGTCATGCCTTTGCCATGTATTTGGTCCGGCTATGCAAACATATCCGATACACTGAATAGAAATAAACAGTAGAAAAGCTTTAAAGTAAACAATCAGACCGCGCATACATATTAGTATCTTAATAAAAATATTTGTGCATTTTCATCAAAAACAATCTGGCGCCGACTCTTTTGTGTAGTGCGAATTTCAGTTCGCAGGGCAGCAACATAAATGTCGCCCCGCATGTTCAGACCCGTTCGGGTTAGGTGTTTTTAGTTAGATCAATTTTAAACAGACCAATTAATGAATAAATTGACGAATCGGCCGAAAACCGATTTACTAATAACAAGAACGATATTGGATGTCAAGATAAATAAAAATTGTTGTTTTTTTATCTTAATTGCTAAGACCCACAATAAATGAACTGTCTTGCTTCAGACGGAAAAGGAATTTCTCATTTTGAAATAAGCTATACCAGATAATTTCAATAGAAATTGTATTGAAAAATGGATAAGAGGGTTGGGGTTCGAAAAAATATATAAAGAGATACCTGGTGAATGATATAAACTCCGCTGTTGAATCTTATTTTCTGGCGATGATGAAGAAAAGCGGACAGGAATGGCTGAAGATGGGTTTTACCATGTTTAACATGGCCCGGAGACAAGTAATTGCATCAATAAACAACAATAATCCTCAAGCGAACTCACAAGAGATAAGAAGGAAAATATTTTTCCGCTTTTATGGACAGGAATTTTCGCCTGAACAATGAACAATGTGAAAAAATTCTGAACCGTCTTATATCGAAGCCATAACATTCGAATTATCGTATCTATTAATCAAAATGACCACATGGATTTTATATCATAACTCAATCACAAGTCCGTCAAAAGCAAATTCAACGCCTGCCGGAAGTTTCCTGTTGTCCTCCTCATGCTCAATATCGTGGCACATATGGGTAAAATACGCCTTCTGTGGTTTTAACAGATGGACAATGCGTAGCGCTTCTTCGATGCTGAAATGTTTCACATGGGGTACATAACGGAGCGCTCCCAAAACAAGCACGTCCAGGTCTTTTAATTTTTCCAGTGATTTTGCAGGTATCTCACTGACATCGGTAATATAAGCAAATTTCTCAAATCGATAACCCGTCACCTCTCCATTGCCATGAACAGCCTCTATAGGTATGACAGAAAGGTCGTTTATCTTTAAATCACCATGGATAATGTTTAGGGAAAATCTGGGTTTATAACCGCCGGGATCCAATTCATTATTAAAAACATAGGAAAAGGCGTTTCGTATGGTGTCGAGAGTTTTGGAAGCGCCGTAAATGGGAATATCCATACGTTGAATCATATTGAACCGCCGAAGGTCATCCAGGCCAAAAATGTGGTCGGCATGGGGATGGGTAATAAGCACGGCGTCCAGTCTTGTGATGTTGTTGTTGATGCACTGAAGTCTTAGCTCCGGTGTGGCATCAATGAGGATGTTGCACCCATTTTTACAGACCAATACTGAGGTACGCATCCGTTTATTCTTGGGATTATCAGAAGTGCAAACCTTGCAGTTACAGGCAATCATGGGAATCCCGTGTGAAGTGCCGGTTCCCAGGAATGTCACCTTCATAAATTCTTTCCTTTTGTTGATTTGATCCCCCTCGATTGTGACAGGAGCAGTTTTTCTGCTGTACTCTAATGAACAAATTCTGTTATTATTATAGGGGTAATTTTATGATGATTTCAAGGATTCTTTAAATTTAATGAAATTCCATACAACAAGCTGTCAGGGATAAAAATGAGGCAAAAAGTTCTTTTTCTGTGGATTGTATTTCTCTTTTTTATATTTTTTCAAGATGCCCATGCGATATACTATTTCCCATCCGATGAACAAATCAAAGAGGCCATTGAGTATGGTGAAAAAAATAAAGACGCCGACTACATTTCTTTTTTAAGTGAGTGGGTGAGTGTGTCGGGTGACGAATATGAATGGGCAGCCTTAAACACGAAATTTAGCATCGTGGCGTATGAGGCAAAACAGGCCGCCCTGTCCAGCCGGAAATTAACGGAAACACAGATATTTCAGTTGATTTCAGAGGTGGAGGACATTTTGTCATTTCGTGTTGTTTTGTACGGCAATTCTTCTGGTTTTGCCAGGGATTACCAGGCAGTATTATTATATAAAAACAAAGTCATTCAACCGGTCAATGAGCAAAACGATGAGCACGCCAGGCCTGCCAACCTTGGAATCAGGATACCGGTGACCTATCGCGCCACTTGCCGGTATGATTTCCCTAATTATCTTATAGAACCAGACGAAGAAGTTATTCTCGTAATCGTTAGCCCGTTGAATAAAGAACGAAGATTTGTGTTTAACTTAAAAGAAATGCGATGAAGGTCGGCTTTTTGCAAACATCTCCTCTCTTTGGAAAAAAGGATGAAAACGTAGATAATGCCATGCTACAGATAACACGGCTGGATGCCGACCTGGTAGTCTTACCCGAACTCTTTAATACGGGTTATCAGTTTACGTCAAAAGAAGAGACACTTGCCTTAGCGGAAACAGTTCCCGACGGACAAACAACACGTGCATTGATCAACCTGGCAAAGGAAAAACACCTTCATCTTGTAGCTGGCCTGGCTGAACGGGACAATGGGCGTTGTTATAACTCGGCCGTATTGGTTGGACCACACGGTTTCATCGGCTGCTATAGGAAGCTCCATCTGTTCTATCATGAGAAGCAGTGGTTTGAGCCGGGGAATGTCGGATTGAATGTCTTTGATATTGGTCAGGCCAGGGTCGGTATCATGATTTGTTTTGATTGGTTCTTCCCGGAAGTCGCAAGATACCTGGCCGTAAAAGGGGCAGATATTATCTGTCATCCTGCCAACCTCGTCCTGCCCTATTGCCCGCAGGCGATGGTAACACGGTGTATTGAGAACGGGGTCTTTGCCATTACGGCCAATCGTATCGGGACGGAGAAACGTTCGGAAGAGGCGCTTACTTTTATCGGTGCGAGCCAGATTATAGGGACAAAAGGTGAGATTTTCTATCGTGCCTCATCTGATCTGGATGAGGCAATTATTGCCGAAATTAATCCGAAATTTGCCCGCGATAAGCAAATAACTCCCATGAATCATCTGTTAAACGATCGACGGTTGAAGTTTACCATTCCCGTTGAGGAACGAGAATAAACAAGTTCGAATTTCTGACTTCTGTTTTTCGCTGGTTCAATCTTCACGATTGAACCGAAACATTTGGCGTGATTCCTTATCACGGCACAAGTTCAAACTTTAGAACGCCATTCAAACCATCTGGTTCAATTTGCAAGATTGAACCGGCTTTGGAAGGGTTTGAGAGCATGCAACTAAAAAATCAGGTTTTGCCGTCTGTGTAGCGCGAACTTCAGTTCGCAGGACATCGAAATAAATGTCGTGCTACATGTCCCTAATTGTTCGAGTCAGGATGTTTTTCAAAAAAATCGTTTCCAAAGTTACCAAAATTAAAAAACAATATTCCGGAGGAATGATATGAAGGCATTAATAATAAGCGCGGATAATTTTGAGGACTCTGAGCTTCTTGTCCCTTATTACAGGTTAAAAGAGGAAGGGATAGAGGTGGACATTTCATCAATGAAAAAGGGCACAATAAAAGGGAAACACGGCTATGAGGTGCAGGTGGATAAAACATTGCAGGAAGTAAGCCCCGATGATTATGATATCCTTATCCTCCCCGGTGGAAAGGCGCCCGATGTTATACGGAAAGAAAAGGCGGCGGTTGAGATTGCGAAGCATTTTTTCCAGAAGAACAAACCTGTTTCTGCCATATGCCACGGGCCACAGACGTTGATAACGGCGGGGTTGCTCAGGGGCAGACATGCAACCTGTTATAAGACGGTGGCTCAGGAAATGAGAGATGCCGGCGCCATGTATGAAGATAAGGAGGTCGTCGTTGACGGCAATCTTGTCACATCGCGGCAGCCTGCGGATTTACCGGCTTTTTTAAGAGAGATGATGAAAATGTTGAAGAGATAAATATTTCAATTTCTTAGAATAGACAGGAGGTAGCACATCCGCATTGGGCGGATGTGCTACCTCAATGTTGATCAACCCCCGGTTATCTTCATCCATTCGGGCCATTCCGGCCATTTTGGGCGAGCGGCTTCATGACAGGTAAAACACGCATTTTTCAACATTGCATCAAGGCTTTTATAGGTTTCTACAATATTTTGTTTTTTGGATGTTTCGGCAATATTGTTTGCGGCATCGATAACGGTTTTTAAATATTTTTCAAAATCCTGTTTTACGGCTTTTACATCATCGGGATTTTTGGGATTCTTGCCTGTCTCTGTGAACCACTCTCCAACCTGTCCACCCGCCGGGAAGAAATCCTTCATCAGTTCCTTGCTTTTTTTGGCAACTGCATTGGATTCATTGATTACGGCGTTATGATCCCCGACCATTATGGCATCAAGTATCTTGGACGTATGCGAACTGATTACCCGCATCAATGAGCGGGTAGGTGCCGGTTCGGCAGTATGCTCAGACTCAATATTCTTCCCAAAAGCGGCGCTTCCATTCGATGCATAAAACATGCCTGCTGCAGTTATAACACCTAAACAATGTAAAGCAAGACGCCTTAGACCTGTTTTTTCCATTTCCCTGCCTCCTTTCAAAAATAGATACTAATTTTAAATAAAGTAATATACAGGCACTATACCGCAATAATTTTGAACCTGTTCTTTTCAGAAAATTCAGACTATGGTTGTGAAAGGGTATCTCAATCTTTTTCCCTTTAAAGCAAAGTTAGTTTTCTGCGACCATTGCCCGTAAGATGTACCCGGTTCGAGTATCATCTCCTTTATCAGTTACGCTTTGAAAAATACTTGTTTGAACGAATACTGTGTATTTTTTACCCCCCACGGTAAAATTGAAACTTTCACCGCAGGGTACGATTTGTGCTGTTTTGTCTGTTGCTACCGATACCTGAACAGTTTGCATCACATCTCCGACGGGTAGTTCTTTTAATGGAATTTGGGTTAGAGAAACGCTACCCGCAGGTGCGTATGTGATTGGTTTTTCACTTATTTTCCATATATTTCCCACGAACAAGCCTTGTTCCGCCTGTAACGTAATTATCTGGTCGGCCCCTTCTAATGAACTGTAGTCATTTACGTAAAGCGAACCCTCAACGGCGTCAGGCTTTTTGAGAGGAAAATTTTTTGGAAGTGCAAGGCCAATCATTATTTCAGGACCTTTCTCAGGAATAAATCTGATAACATTGGGTGAATCCGCACGTAGTATCTTGCCTTTGTAGTTATGTTCACCCTTAATCAGGTTTCCCTCTTTTAACGTGCGAATAAATGGACTGCTATCCTGGGGTGGAATGATCGGAATCGGTTTTCTTTTTAAATCCTCAATCACATCGAAATGAAGTGGTGGATTAAACGGCCCTGGTTTAATATCTCTGAACTCCGTTCTTGCTTTTTCTTCTGCCTGTAATTGGTTAATATTAAGCTCTGTAATGAACGTTCCTGCTAAGAAAAGCATAAAGATTAATGTTGTACTGTGTCTTAAGCCCACTCCTCATCCCTCCTTTCCCTTAAAAAAATTTAGTTGCCATTCCATCTTGAGCCTGGAGCAGTAAA
Organism: Candidatus Brocadia sp.; assembly: GCA_013360945.1. GTDB lineage: Bacteria > Planctomycetota > Brocadiia > Brocadiales > Brocadiaceae > Brocadia. The sequence continues at coordinate 9,072 of JABWAQ010000068.1, read as the reverse complement.
ATTCAATTTCAGATTACCCCATTCATCATAATTCACATGCACATCTGTAGTATCTGCATCCAAAACCGACTCGTTAGTATTTACTGCCGCTCCATTAGTTAAAACACCGCTATTATCAAAATCAATAGGGCTATTATCACAAATACCAATATTTTCATTCACATCGGCTTCATTAATGCTTGCATACATCCCTTGAGAATAGGTATGAAAGTCTTCTGAAGTGAAATTACAATCATTTGAAACACCGCCAAATTGATAACGGTAATTCATAGTAGATTCCTGGTTAGGTTTAAAAGTCTCATTTGCATCTGCAGCCGCATTGTCAATTCCGCCGTGGCGCAAACCAAGATTATGTCCCAATTCATGAATAAAGGTTCCCGCTTCCGTTATATCAGCGCCCCATTCTCCAAAGGTGACAAAGGTAACCATAAAATCATTTCCCCAAATTTCACCCCTGCCAGAGGAGCCACCTGGCCTTGCTCTGCCGAAAACACCATAATGAAAAATGTTAAGCCGGTCTGGATTAAAATTTGTCGCATTGCCCTTATAAGTAAAGAAGTCCGTGTACCCCGGATTTGCATTTGGACCGAAGTCCATAGTCTGATGGTCAGCTAATGTAGTCCCACCGTTAGTAAACGCCCCGCCCTGGCCCCGGTCAATGTGAATTGAAATCCCCTGCGAGCCATCTGGATTGAGGATCGGTGCGTTAGCAAAAACATCTTCTATGGCCGTCCAGATTGTATCATTAGGAACTGCTGCGGCAATCCAATCCACTTCCACAAGGATGTCCTTTCGATGTGAGTCACATCCCATAGCGGCTAAATCTATTATCGCACCACTAGGTGCAAGATAACCACCAGCCTCCCATGTATCCAGCAACCCGTCGTTGTCGCTATCGAGATCAGTTGCGGCGGCGGGTAATTGATAAGTCCGGGTAGTTGAGTTTCCATCAGTGTTTGTTACCCGGACACTCAAATTTTCTCCCAATGCCTGATTATCAAGAAAGGACACGAGTAAACCATAATGGTACACCGGGTATCCATAGGTGGAAGCAGTATGGGCACTGAAATAATCATTGGGAATGGCTGATGTAAAGATAGACGGTTTTTCTGCCCCGTCTACCTGAACTGTGGCATCTGGGTCCACATTAGCTACTGGCACAGCAAGCCATATATCTGCCGTACCATCTCCGTTATCAGAAAACAATGTAATGCCAATATCTTCACTGCGAGGAGGCGGCCAGTTACCTGAAAGAGCCGAAAGGATGAAATCTTTTGTATCGGCGGAGTAACCGGCATTGTTTCTCAATCTTACAGGATGGTTCCCTATGTCTGCTTCAGGAACTTGAAAATATCTGGCCGTCAGAAAGGATTGGAGAACGTCTGTTTCCGTAAGAAGATCCGCATCCCATCGAACACTTGCAAATAGCAAATTACTTCCTTCTACCCCAATAATCTGCTTTGTAACACCCTGATTTGGCTGTATGCTGTTGAGGACGGGTGGTTGGCATCCAATTAGAAAAAATGTAACACCAAGAGCGCCGATTACGGCTAAATGAAGCTTCATTTTACACCTCCCGGTTATGCACAGGTAATTTTAATGAAGTGATGCGAGATTTACCACATTATAAGAGTGTGTATAAAACACTTTTATGAAACGCCCATAAAAACAAAAGCCTTACTGCAAAGACTCTTTATTAAACATCTTCGGCAGTAAGGCTGTCTTCCTATCAGATGTAAGGGCGTATTTCGGTACACCCCCACGAAAGACCCTTTTACTTTGCGTCCCACGATTACTCGAGGTTTGCCTTTATCGGAATGTATTATCTGTGAATGCTTATGTTACAGTCATAGAATCTAATAAAAAATATTGTTTTGTATTTTCGACAGAAATATTTGTGTCATTTACTGGATTGTCAAGAAATATCTATACTTCTATGTCAAATTATAATTGTAAGGAGCGTTGATCTGTTAAGGGATAATAAAAGCTCTTGGTATTGATAATCTTTTACTACTCGTTCGGGTTAAGATTTAACGTCAAACTAAAATCAAAATGTTTTTTGTCTCTTTGCGGTAATCTTATCGTTGAGGGCGCTGAGAAATTTGTCCATATCCACATTGTGCATTTTTGTGGCCATTTCAATACTTGCAACCCGTCCCATGGTTTTTCGCATAACCGGGTTGGCCATCTGGCTGAATCCAAAGTCGAGAAATATTTGAAGCGTATCCGGGTATTGGTCTACCACATCAAAGACCTTCGTATCCTTTGTGACCTCAGTTAATTTTTCGGATTCAGCTACCTTGCCCTTAATCTCTTGTGTGGCATTCATAGTTTTCCACAAATTGTAGCCGAAGATACCCAGCGCAGCCAATTCAAACCAGCCGGAACTTCCCATAACAGCATAGAATACAGGCTTTCCTCCACTCGTACCCACCAATATTTGCGAGAATACCCTGAGAAAACAGCCTGTATTTAACAGGATAAAGGTAGTATTTGATAATTTTAAACTATACATATCGATTCCTTTGAAAGTAGGGATCATCTTCGATGCATAGCCGATAATCATCATTGTTATAAAGCCCACGGTAGCGGCGTGATTCAGGGAGCCGTGAAACTGACGTTGTACGTCTGAACCTTGCCCCAGGAATGGAATTATAATCAGAATGCCTGTAGTCACAATAAGCCAGAGATATGCAGTGCGAATAGTCTTGGCGTAACTCCTGTCCATCACCACGTCCTGAAGTTCCCTGGTAGACCTTTCAAAGATACGCAAGCCGTAAATAAAGCTAATAATTGCAAAGGCAATGGGAAATACAATAACTTGTGTAAGCCGGAGTGCTATGATACTACCATCCGCAAACATATGGGCAAGGAAATAAATCGGAACTGATATATTCAAAACCCAAAAGGTCAGATTGACGGCCCGCTCTCTGACAGGTTTGATATCAAGAAAGGCAAATACCGTCCTGATATTTATAGCAAAGACAAACATGAATACAAAACCGAAGAGGTAGAGATGAACAAAAGGACTGAACACGGCCCTGGGAATTTCATAGGTAGCTTGTTTGTACAAATAAAATATCATTCCAAGATTTATAAACGTGGAGATAAGAAGCCAGACAATCCCAGCCTTAAAAAATTTGTCAAAGATTCCAACCTTCTCTTTACTTGCAAATATGGTTCGAAAGATAATAAATGCGAAGATGCAAATAGCAATGACCTCTAAAATAGCGGATACAGGGAGTAAGAACTTTATAGAGCGTAAAGGTATGGATTGTAATAAAGTTATGAGTATAATTCCGGCGAGGATGAATCCGTAGCAAATATTTGCCAGATTTCTATGTTTGAGTTCAGTATTTTTTACCCTTGGAATGATGTAAAAGGCAAACCCCATGACGCAAAGCCCTACCCAGCCAAAAAGTTGCGCATGTCCGTGTGCCTGAATGAGCGCATAGTAGATTGAATTGGAATTTAATTTAATAGCAATGTAACTCAGTATGATAGCGCCAAATGTCACACCTACGGTAAGGGTTAAAATGAGGGCTGTTTTAACGAATTTTTCATAAATTTTGTCTTCTTCAAGTTTCGGGATTTCAATATGTTCCCCGCCGCCCTTTTCAATAGCCTCATTGAGCTCCTTAACGAGGGTGTCATAATCTACCTCATGTGCCTTGGCAAAAAAGGCAATAGGTTCATTCGGCCCACGCACTCCTCCCGCTATAACAAGGTTATATTTCTTGAATACCGCAAGGGTTTCTGGGTGAGATTCAATGAGATCTTTTATTATTGTATTTCTAGTTACTTCCATTGGTTAATATACTAGCAAATTTTACTTGAGGTTTTCAAGAAAATTAAAAATTACTTTTATTGTCTCATAATGCCATTTTTTGCAGTCGTGCTGTCATTGTGGCAGTGTTGTTTCTGCCGGTATGGGATTGTATAATCATTTTATAACTTATATTGTTACAATATGTTATGTGAAGCATAATGGATAATTTTGTATAAGGCATAACATTTGCGAACTATCGTAAACAGATGTGTTTATATTTTTTTATTTTAATTTTTTGAAAGGAGTAATGTTATGGCAAAAGATTTAATAAAGTGGTCGCAGTTGCCGTCCATTTCTTCCATGCAGGAGGAAATGAATCGGATGTTTGACCGGTTTTTCCGTGGAGGGGATTTGGCTGATTTTGGCGTGGCCGGAACGTGGGTTCCTCCCCTTGACCTGTCGGAAACAGCGGACAAAGTCACCGTGAAGGCAGAAATCCCGGGTATGGATCCAAAGGAAATAGACATTTCAATCCAGGGAGATACCCTCACCATTAAAGGTGAAAAGAAGGAAGAAAAAGAAGAGAAGGGTAAAAACTATTACCGCATGGAAAGGCGCTATGGTAGTTTTTCACGTTCCATCGATCTGCCTGCCTCCGTTGATTCAAACAAAGTAACGGCAGAGTGTAAAAATGGCGTGCTGGAGATCACCATGCAAAAGAAAGAAGAAGTAAAACCGAAACAGATATCTGTAAAGGTCGGTTAAACAAAGCAACCACAGATTTCGCTGATTACACAGATCGGCTTATCTGGAAAATACAGAGACACTGTGAATTAGAAGTTAAGAAGGGGGGGAGGATGAGAGGTTGGGAATATCATTACTTCCAATTTCTCATCCTTCCTCCTTCACTTTTTTCTAACTTCTCAACCTATTCACTCCTCCTCTTCGTCTAATATTTTCCGACAATATTTTGTATGTTACCTCTTTATTTGTCCATCGTACTATTGATTACAGTTCTCCAACTACAGTAATTTCCGTCTCCAGTGTATACCCTAATTTCCGTTTTACTTCCTCTTGTACATATTGAATTAACTGTAAAACATCTGATGCATGTGCGTTACCGGCATTGACAATAAAGTTTGCATGCTTTCCCGATACCTCTGCCCCGCCAATGCGTGTACCTTTAAGCCCAACCTGGTCTATCAACCTGCCTGCCCCAATGCCTTTGATTTTTTTAAATACCGATCCGCAACTGGGATATTCTGCTAATTGTGGTTGCCTGGTATTACGCCAGGCCATATTGATGTCCATAATTTCACGTATCTCCTTTTTCTGTTTCGCGCTGAGCTGAAAAGTAACATCAAGCACAATGTCTTTCCGTTTCTGCAGGATACTCCTGTCGTAATCAAACTGAAAATAATCAGCCCCGACGGTGCAACACTGCCCTTCTTCTGTAATGATACGGGCAGTTTGGACTATTTCCTCAATAAACACCGTCCGTTGTCTGTCGGGCGATAAAAAGTGCAGGTTTTGCCACATAGCACCGCCAACGGTGCTGGGAATGCCCACAAAGTGTTCGAATCCGGATAACCCGCGGTCGCAACATAGTTCTATAAGATCGGCAATAATTGCTCCACTCTCTGCTGATACTTTGCTGTTATCATGAAATATAATTTTTTTTGCCAGATTATGGATAACCAATCCCCGAAACCCTTTGTCAGTAACTAAAATATTAGCCCCGCAACCCAATAAAAAGAATGGGATACCGTTACGACGCGCCTCGAATAACGCATGTGTTAATTCATCGATGGTACGAACTTCGACAAATAAATCGGCAGGGCCGCCGATATGGTATGTAGTAAATGGGGCCAGGAGTTTATTCTTTTTTAGGTTTGGAATATTCAATGACATAGTGTAATGAACAGTTGGCAGTTAACAATTGGAGGCAAAACTATTCATCTGCTGCCTGCTGCCAATTGTTTGCTCTTATTTTAACTGGTACATCCTTGTTGACAAAATAGCTCACTTTATTATACATTTGCAATATAAATTTTCATGAAAGATTGAATAAAAAAAATTAAAGAGAGAAATCACATGGATAAAAAGACAGAAAAGGGCTATTCACCATACCAACAAAAGGTTATCAGGAATTTTTACGAAAACAAAGACTTACGCCTTATACAAAAGCTGGGAGAGTTAGTCTCGGATTTGTATCTGGAAACGAGTGAAAAAAAGAAGGACACCGGGTGGAAAAAGATAAGGAAGATGCTCCTTGATTTAAAGGTGCATCCAAATGAGGCGGAATACCTGACGAAGGATAAAAATCTTGCCGTGATTTCAAAGAAATTGGCTGAGATGTTTTGAAGTTTCGTAACTCTGGGGAACAAGAATCCAGAATTCAGAGGCTGGAAGGTGGGTAACAATGTAGCTTTTTGAAAAAGGTAGCGCCTATCCCTTGTGGTCGGCCTGCGCGGGGGATAAACCACCCGCGCTACGTATTTTGTTTCGTACTGATTGCCTGGAAATGCACGAATTTTTCAAAAAGCTGAATTGTTACGTTTTTTGAAAAATTCCCATAATAACGACGTTTACCTCACTGCTTAGGGGCGAAGCATTTTTCGTTGGTTCAATCGTCCTCGATTGAACCGAAATAGTTAGTGTAATTCCACCTTACAGCACGAATTCAAACTTTAGAGTGCCATTCAAATAGATAGTTCCATCTGCAAGATTGAACCAGCTTTGACAGTTTAAGTGATTTAAACAGTTCAAACCGCTTTATTCTGACACCTGGTTACTGAACTCCGAGTAGTTTATAAGTAAGCCCAGGACATCTAATTCGTTTTTTTAGTCTTTTTTTTGTACAGGGAGAAGTAGCCATCCGCCTCTTCCGCCATACCTTTAGCCTTGTATGCGTTTCCAAGATCCCGGTAAATTTCCGCATTATTTGGGTCAGACATTACGGCAGTCTGAAAGGCGTTAATCGCATCGTCGTATTGTTTTTTCTTCATGTAGTCCTTACCCAGGCGATACTGGATATCGGCATTGGTTGCATTCGCTTCGATCGCTTTGTTGTAATATCGGATGGCTTCATCTATGTTTCCTGTCTTATCGCATAATATGCCTATATTATACAGGGTACTTTCATGCCCCGGATCGATTTCCAGCGCCTTGTTATATTCGACCAAGGCTTCCTTATCCATGCCATTCATCGAATAAACAATACCTAAATTCGAATAAGCTATTGCAAGGTTTGGATCTAATTCTATACGTTTTTTCAATGTCCGGATTGCATCTTCATACTTGCCGATTTTCGTATATGCGATACCCAGTAGCGAATAAGCGGGCCGATGCTCAGGATTAATTTGTATGGTCTTGTTGAACGTTGAAATGGCCTTATCAAAAACACCTTTATCGAAATATGCTGAACCAAGATTATAATATGCAGTAGCGTCTTTCGGCTTTTGTTCTATGGCCTTCTCAAAGGCCCCGATGGCATTGTCATACATGCCTTTTTGCGCATATGCGATACCGAGTTTATTATACGCATCCGGGTTATTGGGGTTTTTGGCGATGGACTTGTTATACATCTCAATCGCTTCATCATAAAGGCCATACTGCGCATAGCTCAATCCTTGTTTATACAATTCGTCAGCTACGTCAACACGGAAAACCGGACTATCCTTTTTTGCTTTATCCTTGCTTTCGGTTGTAACAGTTTCCTCATTTGAAAAACTATCGGTTGGATTTAGTAAGGTTACAATAGCGAGGTTACAAATAACTGTTATACCTATGATTTTTTTACTATTCACGATATCTCTCCTTTGGTTTAATTCAAAAATCGAACTGAAAAATGAAATGTGCAAGTATAGATTTAAAACAAAAGCATAACTAAAATCGTATTATAGCGAATTATATCTGTGTATGGATAGTGATTCAACTTATCTTTTAAATCGGAATGGCATTTTACCGAAATAGAGTAACACTAGTATTACACAGAGGAGGGCAACATCGGTAGGGCCTGTGGGAAGGTCAAACCGGTATGAAATGTAAAAACCTGCAAAGGAGGCAACAACTCCAATAATTGATGAAACGATACAGAAAAGAGGGATACCGCGTGTGACCATTCTTGCTGCAACCGGTGGTATCAGGAGAAAGCCAAATATAACCAGTGGGCCGACCGTCATGACTCCGAAGGATATAATGATGCCGATAATAAGATAAAGCGTAATATCCCACAGGATCACCTTTTTCCCAATGGTGATTGCCATATCAATGTCATACGATACTAATACAAAGTTACGATGAAATCCGATTAAAACAATAAAGATTGTGCCATAAATAGCAAGCATTGACCACAGATAGACATCTGGTATAGAAATAATCTCCCCCGTAAGCATGGAAAGCACTTCCGATTTTCCGTAGGGATTCCAGGAAACAAACAATATAGAGACAGCACCGGCAATGGCATAAGTAAACCCTATGCGGTTTTCTGTAAATCCTTTTCGTCTGCGTTCGAGAATGGCTAAAATAAAGATGGTAATGAGTGTAAAGACGACAGAACCTGTTAATGCCATGGCTTTTTCGGATTCTACATGATAGAAAAAATGCCATCCGATGGTATGTAAGAGAAATGCAAAGGCGACACCTGCGTTTGATACCTGAGGCAGGGCAATACCCAATAAAACCATTCGGCGTAACACAAAAAATAATCCTACCTGCGGACAGACAAATCCCACGATCAATCCAGTATAAAATGCGTTTCGTAAAAGAAAATGTGGACTAAGTATCTCTAATAGTTGTTCCATGGATAATTATCCCAAATCCGGATGAGTCGGAAAAGAAAGTCTGTCTGTTTCCTCACACAAAGCCACCAAGATACAGAGATTTATGGTATATCCCTACTCCTCTTCCTGTCACCCTCAATGAGGTGGATAAAGGGGGAGGAATTCCATCCTTCATAAACACTTTCAAGAAGTCCCGGTACAAGTTTCCTGTGCACTGCAACTGCTGCATTAACTATAATTTTCCCAATTTCATTTTCATTCATCATTCTTTATTCTTTGCGGCTTCGTTTTTTCGTGTGATTACTTCTCTTATTCGTAAAAAATATTTTTGCCGAAAATGTAAAAATAATTTTTATAAAGACCTATGCCGGTATTTCATCGATCCTTGACAAAGAAATTATCTCTTCCAATGAGCCAAGCACTACTTTATAGTGATGGATATGGATTATTTTTTTTACCCAGCTTGGAATATGATGAACCTCATGGGTAATCATCATAATCGTTAATTGGCGCTTTTTG